>JAUYAG010000036.1 GCA_030693575.1 Brevundimonas sp.
GGAGCGATCGCGCTCGACCATGTCGAAGGCGGGCTGACGGTCGCACTGACCCTGCCCGGAGCGCCCCGGGAGGCACAGCCATGACCGCCCTGCCGCCGGAAGCGCCCCGCCGCGTCGCCATCCTCGAGGACGACCCCAACGTCGCCCTGCACGTCGACGCGCCTGTCGAGCGCAAAGCCGGCGGCCTCGACGCGCGGCCGGACCCGTGCATGGAAGGTGGCCATGGCGGAGGCGAGGGACTCGCCGACCGAGTCCATGGAGTCGATCATCAGCCGCATCTCGTCGATGACGGACTGGAGGCCCTCGGCCACCTGTTCGCTGTCGGCGACCCCGCGCCGGGCCGCGAGCAACATGCTCATCAGCTGGCTGCCGAGGCCGTCGTGCATGTCGCGCATGATGCGGCGGCGCTCGTCGTCGTGAGCCTCGCGGCGGACCAGGTCGCGCTCACGGGCGTGGGCCACGGCCAGTTCAGCCTCGCGTTCGGACAGGCGGGCGGCGAGCAGGGCGTTGAGGCCGACGGAGGATTTGAACAGGGTGAAATTGCGCTGCACGAAGGCGGCGGCCAGGGCCAGCAGGAGCACCGGCGCGGCGTCGACCACGAAGCCGCCGGCGTTGAGTCCGAAATGCTCGCCGAGCGCGTCGAGCACGACGCAGACGGCGCAGATGGTCAGCAGGGCCGCCTCCAGCCGGCGGGGCTCCTCCCGGGTGGCGAAATGCCAGAGCAGCCGCGCGGCCGCCATGACGCCGAGCGCGGCCGAGGCCCAGGACCAGACGATCGCCGGGACGTCGTAGCCCTCGGGCATCGGACGGATCGCCGGCCAGAGGGCGCAGAAGGCGATGAAGGCCAGGAAGGCGGCGGCCAGGGCCGGCTGCAACCGCGGCAGGGGTCGGTCGGTCCAGGCGTCGATCAGCCCGACCAGCGACACGGCGATGAGACTGTTGACCGCGAAGAAGAGCCAGACCCTGAAAAGGCCGCCGAAGGGCGGGTCGAGCACCAGCCCGTACAGGGCAAAGGCGCTCCAGGCCCCGCAAAGCACGGCCAGCCAGAGGGCAAACCGCCGCTGCTGCGACCGGAAGGCGAGCATGGCGGCGAACAGGCCGATCAGGAAGGTGGTCCAGCCCGAGAGCAGCCGGTAGTCGGTGAACCGCCACTGCCGCACCTCGGCCCACTGGCTGACCTCGGCCCAGGGTCCCAGCAGGGGCGGTCCGAGATCGGTGTAGGGCAGGCCCTGACGCACGGTGATGAACAGCAGTTCGTTGGTGCCGGTCCGCAGCAGGCCGGACGGTATCCGGTCGACCACCGCCTTCTGGCCCTCGAAGGCCTGGTTCGGGAACACCATCTCCCCGCGCTGGAATACGATCGAGCCGTTCACGAGGATGATGAAATTGTCGACCTGCTGATAGGCCGCCAGTCCGAGCCCCTCGGCGGGCACCGCGGGCAGGTCGAACCGCAGTTTCAGCGCCAGATAGGTCGGATCGCAGCACTCGGTGTGCGGCAGTTCGACGGGTTCGTAGGTGGCCTGTTCGGCGGCCAGAACCGTCGGCTTGGGCAGGCGGGCGAGGGTGGTTTCGGTAAAGGCGATCCGATCGACCTGCTGGTTCGAAGGCTTCGGCCAGAGGGGCGACCCGTAGAGGCCCCAGAAGACGGCCTGCACGAGGCCGATCACCAGCAGGAAGCCGATCAGGTCCCGGCCCCGCGGTGAAACCCGTGGCAGCAGCCGGCCCAGCGACCGGTCCAGCCATGTTCCGGCGACCGGCGCGGGTGCAGGTGAATCAGTCATCAAGCCGAGGCCCCTCTCTGGAGCCGCTTCGCCAATCCGGCCAGACCGCCCGCCCTACTGTCCAGCCGGAATAGGCCGGCCGCCACCACCATATCCATGGTGCTGGCGACGCCACAAGGCAACGGTCAAGCTTGTCGGGTCAGGTTCAGGGGGCCGCCGCCGGCGGTCACATCCGGCCTGCATGGATTCAGGGCGCCCCGGCGCCGCAACACGAAAGTTCCCGTCATGAAAACGGTCGCCATCGCCGCCGCCGCCCTCTCGCTCCTCTGCCTCGCTGCCCCCGCGGCGGCGCAGAACGCCAGCCAGACCGCCACCTACGGCGAGATCAGCCTCCGCGCCGGCTTCACCCCCGATCCCTACACCGTCAACATCCAGGCCGGCGGCAGCATCGACGGCAACCGCCTGCCGGGCGCGTGCACCGGCTACATCGCCTCGGCGCCCGATTTCGAGGTGACCTATTCCGCCGGCGGCCTGCCGCTGGTCTTCCGCACCATGTCCGGCACGGACACCACCCTGATCATCAATGGTCCGGACGGCCAGTGGTACTGTGACGACGACAGCTACGGCGACGGCGACGCCGAGGTGCGCTTCAACAATCCGCAGAGCGGGACCTACGACATCTGGGTCGGCAAATTCGGTTCGGGCGGCACGGCCTCGGCACGCCTGCTGATCACCGAGACGCCCTGATCCGGCGGAACCGGGAGCGCCGCGGGTCCGCAAGGCTCGGCGACGTCCCCTTCTCCCGCCCACCGCAACGGCTCGTCGAGCCGGGCGTCGACCGGGCCGACCGTTCTGCCGGGACACCGCCCGAACCGTGCAGGCCATCGTCCCGGTTCACGCCTGACAGCCCCCGCCGGATCGCTCCGGCGGGGGCTTTCTCATTCCGGCGCGAACGGTCTGACGACCGGCGTTCCGCCAATGGACTTCCGACCCGCCGCGCGGCATCCTCGACCCCTCGTCCGCGGGGAAGGTCGTCATGTTCAATCTCGCCTATCTCAAACGCCGCATGGGTCAGTACGCCGCCCTCTGGGTCGGCGGGTTTCTGCTGAGCGGCGCGGCCATATTGATGGGCCTGCTGGCCGCGGACCTGATGGTTGCGATCGACTGGGTCCTGCCGGTGCTGCTGGCCGCGACGGCGCTGGCGTTCGGGGTCGGGCTGGTGCTGAGCCTGCTTTCGTCAGAGACATTGGGGACGAAGCTGGCGGTGCTGCTGCTGGCGGTGCTGCTGGCCCTGCCGCTGCTGTGGGCACCGGTGTCGGCGGCGGTGGCTATCGCCTTCTTCGCCGACCGTTCGATCGAATATTCGGAGACCTATGCCGCCTTCCAGATCGGCATATCGCGGGTGCTGTTCCCGATCAGCCAGGCGCTGGGGCAGGGGGATCTGTTCGGCTGGGTCTGGACCGCGTTCCAGTGGGTGTCGACCGTGGTCGGCTTCTTCTCGGCCCTGGCCAATATCTGGCCGGCGATCCGGCGGATACTGGGCCCGGAGCCGGTGACCGAGGGCTGAGGTCGTCGCGTCAGGCGAGGATGTCGAGCAGGCTTCCGTACATCTCATCGGCGGTTTTCAGGACCGCGACATTGGCCTTGAAGGCCGTTTCGGCGGTCATGCGTTCGACGGTCTCGCCCGCGAGATCGGCGAGCGGGGCGGCGGCCGTGCGGGCCGCGCTGGCGGCGAACCGCTCTGTGGCTCCGGCGATTCCGGAGGCGGCGATGGCGAAGGCCTGCATGGGGCGGCTCCGGACGATGGAGGCCGACTATTGCGCCGCGGCCCTTTCCCGATCGCTGACAGTCATGGTGAACGAGCGCGGCTTGACCGCGGGGCGGGGCGGGGAGAGGCTGGCACCATGACCAGCCAGCCCGCGCCCGGCGAACGCTACCAATCGTTCGAAGCCTTCTATCCCTACTATATCCACGAGCACTCGAACCGGACGTGCCGACGCATCCATGTGGTCGGATCGGCGCTGGTGATCGGGGTAGCGGTGCTGGCGTTGGTGACGATGAACCCGTGGTGGCTGCTGGCCATGCCGCTGGTCGGCTACGGCTTCGCCTGGGTGGGCCATTTCTTCTTCGAGAAGAACCGGCCGGCGACCTTCCAGTACCCGCTGTGGAGCCTGATGGGCGACTGGCGGATGTTCTTCGAGACAATTTCCGGAAAACGCCGGTTCTGAGGTGGTGGTTAGTGATTAGTGGTTAGTGGTTGGCCGCCAGTCGGGGCGCGGCGCGGTTCGTGCCGCCCTTCCGCCGCCAGTGAAGCAGCTAGCCACTAACCACTAATCACTAATCGCTCGCCTCAGCGCGATCCGGCGTTCGTGCCCGCCGACGCCATCTGCGTCGTCTGGCTGGGCAGGCTGTCCCACGACGGGGGGCAGCCTTCGAAGCGGCCGGCGTCGACGAGGGTCAGGCGGCGCTGGTTGAAGCGCATGGCCGGAGACATCGAGCCGCGGCCGTGGCCGGTGTAGAGATCGATCTTCTGGCCCTTGATCGCGCCGCCCGTGTCCGAGGCGTACCAGTAGCCGTCGTGGATGGCACCGTCGGGCATCCGCATGCCGACCGTCTCGGGGATGAACAGACGGGTGCGGCGGGGGATGTAGCGGGGGTCGGTGGCGATGGTGCGCATGGCGATCGGCCGGCAGCCCAGGCTGTCGTTGCCCGTCGCGCCGCCGCCGCCTGCATGGTAGAGATTGACCCGCGCGGTCCAGTCGGCACCGTCGGCCATCAGGGCCTGCTGTTCGGGGCTGAGCACGCTCGTGCCGCTGTCGGAACCTTCATCGCCTGCGACGGTTGATGCGGCGGCCCGGTCGGCGGCGACAGCCGCTTCGTAGGACACCGGATCCCCGGCGGCGGGGAAGGCCATCGCCCAGATGAGGGCGAGCGCAGCGGCAGTGCCGAGCATGAATTAACTCACGGAATCACCGGCCCCTGACGCGTCCGGCGGCGGGCTTGTCCGTTTCAAATGTGGCGAAAAACAGTCAAGCGGGACCGGGTGCGACCACCTGTCCGCCTTTCCGGTGGATAAGCGGACCTTGTGATGGTCAAGCGGAATCTCGTTTGGCCAACGCGGCCAAACCGGTAAGCTGTATTCGCAGATCAGAAACACTTTGCTGGGGCCAGATGCTTACTGTCTATGGAGATATTCGGTCCGGCAACTGTTTGAAGGTCAAGTGGTTGCTGGACCGGCTCGGGCGTGATTATCGCTGGGTCGAAACAGATGTCATGTCCGGCGTGACGCGCAGCGCGGACTTTCTGGCCCGAAATCCCGCCGGTCAGGTCCCGGCCGTGGTGCTGGAGGACGGCCGGACGCTGGCCCAGTCCAATGCGATCATCGGCTGGTTGGGCGAGGGGACGGCCTTCGTTCCGGCCGATCCGTATGACCGGGCGCGGATGTATGAGTGGCTCTTCTGGGAACAGTACAGCCACGAGCCCTGTATCGCCGTGGTCCGGTTCCAGCGGCTTCTGGCCGGCAGGCGGGCGGACGAGATCGAGCCGCGGCTGATGGAGCGCGGCCATGCGGCGCTGGCGCGGATGGAGGCGGCCCTGGCAGGCGCGGACTGGCTGGTCGGGGAGGGGCCGACCTTGGCCGACCTGGCGCTGGTCGCCTACACGCGGGTGGCGCACGAGGGGGATTTCGACCTTGCGGCCTATCCGGCCGTCCAGGCCTGGGTTCTGCGGGTGGAGACGGCCTTTGGGATCTAGAACCCCTCTCCCATTGGGAGAGGGGCAGGGGTGAGGGGTTTCGGTCGAGGCCGTTTCGCACCGTAACCCCTCACCCTTGAGCGCAAGGACGACGGCTTCGCCGCCGTGCGCTCAAGCCCTCTCCCGCCGGGAGAGGGATGCGATAAGATGATCCTCATGCGCGACCACCCCTGCCAGCCCCTGACCGGCTATGTTTCGATGGATGACGCCGAGCGGATCGCGCGGGCGACAGCCTTTCGCGAGCTGATGGCCGCCCGGCGCACGGTGCGGGACTTCTCCGACCGGTCCGTGCCGCGGGCCGTGGTCGAACAGGCGATCCTGACGGCCGGCTCGGCACCCTCGGGGGCCAACCATCAGCCGTGGTTCTTCAGCGTCATCGAGAGCGCCGGGGCGCGGTCCCGCATTCGCGCGGCCGCCGAGGCCGAGGAACGGGAGTTCTACGCCACCAAGGCACCGCAGGAATGGCTGGAGGCCCTGGCGCCGCTGGGCACCGACCCCGACAAGGGCTTCCTTGAGACGGCACCCGTGCTGATCGCCATCTTCGGCCAGAAGCGCGGCGGGCCCAACCCCGGCGACGACCGCAAGAACTACTATGTGCCCGAGAGCGTCGGCATCGCCACGGGGCTGCTGATTGCGGCCCTGCATTCCGCCGGGCTGGCGACCCTGACCCACACGCCCGCGCCGATGACCTTCCTCGCCGACATCTGCGGACGCCCGGCCACGGAAAAGCCCTTCCTGCTGCTGGTGGCGGGCCATCCGGCGGCGGATGCGACCGTGCCGACCGCGGCGCTGAACAAGAAGCCGCTCGGTGGGATTGCGGCCTGGATCTAGGGGCGGGAGGGTGACGAAACGGGCTGGCCGGGTGCCCGGACGGGCAGGGTTGGGTCTGCTTTCGGAACGGCTGTCAGGGATCGCTTTCGACCCGTTGCGGACGTTGCCATGAGGTCTCCCGGGTTAGAGGTTGGAGTGTCCAACCCCCTCTCCCAACCCGTCCCCGGGTGAACAACCTTCATAGGTTCGACAATCAGGCGGGTTCCAGCAGGCTGCGCAGCATCCAGGCCGTTTTCTCGGACACCTGCATTCTCTGGGTGAGCAGATCACAGGTCGGTTCGTCATTGGCCTCGTCAGCGATCTGGAAGACCTGACGCGCGGTGCGGGTCACCGCTTCATGGCCCATAACCAGATTGACGATCATGTCACGCGACGGCGGAACGGCGGATTCCTCACCGATGCTGGAAAGCCGAGCGAAGGCCGCATAGCTGCCGGGGGCGACGTGACCGAGGGCGCGAATGCGCTCGGCGATATCGTCCACCGCCAAACCCAGTTCCGTGTATTGCGTCATGAACATCGTGTGCAGCGTCTGGAACATCGGACCCGTGACGTTCCAATGGTAGTTGTGGGTCTTCAGATACAGTGTGTAGCTGTCAGCCAGGAGCCGCGAGAGTCCCTCGGCGATGGCCGCACGCCGGTCGGTCGGAATGCCGATGTCGATATCCATTGTGGTGCTCATATTGGCCTGACCCGATTGGGTGATCCTGTTTCAACGTTAGTCCATGAACGGATCTGATGCCATTGTTGTGACCTGCCTGAACTGCCGCGCCTCTGGCCTCTCGGTTATAATGGTAGTCCGCAGGTTCCATAGCTGATCCGGTGCATTCCTTGAGCTGCCAGACGACGGCGCTGAGCTCGGCATGGTTTTGCAGGGACAGGTTGGTTCCGTGGCGCAAGTCCGCTTCCCCCCCAAGGCCGACCTCCAGACCGTCCGCTTTGGGGCAGGCATCGAGCCTTCGCCGGGCACCCCGCCCAAGCCCCCTCCCGACGCGCGCGGGAATGCGCTACGACGCTCCCCATGAAACGCATCCTCATCGTCGCCGCCGTGCTGTCGCTCGCGGTCATTCCCGCCTCTGTCTCCGCCTGGGGCAATACCGGGCACCGGCTGATCGGCATGGCCGCTGTTCGCGGCCTGCCCGGGGAACTGCCGGCCTTCCTGCGCACGCCCGGCGCGGCGGCCGAGGTCGGGGAACTGTCGCGCGAGCCGGATCGCACCAAGGGCGGCGGCCAGCCGCACGACCGCGAGCGCGACACGGCCCATTTCGTCGACATGCTGGACGACGGCCGGATCATGGTTGCCGGGGGACCGTCGATCGACGCCCTGCCGCGGCTGAAGTCGGAATATGACGCGGCCCTGATCGCGGCGGGCAGCGATGTCGATGACGCCGGTTACCTGCCCTACGCGATCATGGACGGCTATCAGCAGCTGGTCCGCGACTTCGCCACCTGGCGCGTGCTGAACGCCGCCGAGGCGCGCGAGCGTGATCCGGGCAAGCGCGCCTGGTACCGCGAGGACCGCATCCGCCGCGAAGCCCTGATCCTGCGCGACATGGGCTATCTGGGCCACTATGTCGGCGACGGGGCCCAGCCGCATCATACGACCATCCACTACAACGGCTGGAACCGCGACACGCCGAACCCCGAGGGCTTCACGACGTCCCGCCAGACGCACGGCGCTTTCGAAGGGGCCTTCACCTCGCGGGTGGCGCGGCTGGATACGGTCGAGGCGGCGATGGCCGCCCCGGCGCTGGACGGCTTCGACCTGCGGGCGCGCGTTCCGGCCTACCTCCGGGCGACCCTCACCCAGGTGACGCCCTTCTATGTGCTGGAGAAGGCCGGCGGTTTCGCGGAGAGCGATGCGCGTGGCGGAGCGTTCGTCACGGCGCGGCTGGCGGCGGGGGCGTCGGAGCTGCGCGACCTGTTCATCCTCGCCTGGCGGGACTCGGCGGACGACGCGATCGGCTGGCCGGCGGTCAAGGTCAATGAGGTCGAGGCCGGCACGGCCGATCCCTGGCTGGCCATGTACGGCGAGGACTGATTGGCCGAGCCCGCCGAAGCCCTGATGGCCCTGGCCTCGCGGCTGCGCGCGGCGGGGCGGGCGGACGAGGCGGCCCAGGCCTATCGCCAGCTGCTGGCGATCCGTCCCGACCTGCCCGACAGCTGGTTCAACCTGGCCCTGATGGAGCGCCAGTGCGGGCGGTTCGAGGCGGCGCTGGCGGCCTATGACGAGGCGTTGAAGCGAGGGGTCTCCGGCCCGGAAGAAGCCTGGCTGAACCGCGGGGTGATCCATGCCGACGATCTGGGGCGGCCTGATCTGGCGCAGACGGATCTGGAGGCGGCGCTGGCGGTCGCGCCCGACTGGCTGCCGGCGCTGCTGAACCTCGGAAATCTGCACGAGGACATGGGGCGGCGCGAGGCGGCGGCGGAGGCCTATGGGCGGGCGCTGGCCGTGGCGCCGGGGCATCCGGTGGCGCTGG
>JAUYAG010000145.1 GCA_030693575.1 Brevundimonas sp.
CGAAGAGGCGAAGCGATCCTGGGACGAGGATCAGGAGGTCATTCTCAGCAAACAGGTGAAGGTCGAGCAGGGCGCGCTGATAACAACCCGGGACCTGGGCGAGCGGTACTGGACGACTCGGAAAACCGCGACCTTTGAGGACGGTCAGCCCGCCTATATTGTCACTGTCAGTGAGGACATCACCGAGCAGCACCACATGAATGTTGCGCTCCAGGCCGCCCTGGACGCCGCCGAGGCCTCTGGGCGTGCAAAATCGGCATTCCTGGCGAACATGAGCCACGAACTCCGCACGCCCCTGAATGGAATTGTGGCGGCCTCGGACATTCTGACCCGAAAATGCGATCGGCGTGACCAGTTTGAATTGCTGGACATCATTCGCTCATCCGGCGAAACGCTGACGGCTTTGCTGGCGGACTTGTTGGATATCGCCAAGATCGACGCTGGCGAACTCAAAATAGAAAACGACGCATTTGATTTGCGGGAGCTGGCTGAATTCAATATCGACAAATTCAGACTGCAGAACACAAACTCAAGCGTAGTATATGAACTCTCTTTCGACGAGACGCTTGGTGGTTTTTTTAGAGGGGACGAGCTGCGAATCCGGCAGATTTTGAGCAACCTCCTCAACAACGCCACCAAGTTCACCTCGGTGGGAAAGATCGTCCATTCGGTCGGAAAAACCGAAAGCGGGATGATCCGTTTCTCTGTGTCGGACACAGGGATTGGCTTTGCGCCGGAATCCAAGGACCGGCTATTTGGCAGGTTCCAACAGGCAGATGAGACGATTACGCGCAAATTTGGTGGGACCGGCCTTGGCCTGTCCATCTGTCGCGATCTGGTGGAGATCATGGGTGGCGCGCTTGACTGCGAGAGCCAACCGGGGGTGGGTTCGACCTTCTGGTTCGAACTTCCGCTGGAATCTGTCAGCGCCCCGAGAAACACAAGATCGACCGCCACGGAGCTAGATGCCCCAGATCGCCCCCTGCGGGTGCTCATCGCCGATGATCACCCCACGAACCGCAAGGTGGCCGAGTTGATGTTGTCCGGCGTGGCCGACGTCGTGAGCGTGGTCGATGGACAAGAGGCCGTGAACGCCGCGTTCGCTTCACACTTCGATATCATCCTGATGGACATGCAGATGCCGGTCATGGACGGCCTCACCGCCGTGCGGAGGATCCGAGCGTCTTCATCAACCTGCCGGGACGTTCCGATCGTCATGATGACGGCGAATGCGATGCGGGAACATATCGAGGCCAGCAGGAGTGCGGGCGCTGACGTTCACCTCGCCAAGCCGATCACCGCCGAGACCCTGTTTTCCGCGATGAACGAGGCCATGGAAAAAGTTGCGCCCGATCAGGAGAACGCGTGTCATGCATGACGTTCGGCCCGACAGTCGATCGCCGCCAGGATCGACCCGGGCGTCTTCGATGGGGCGGCCGCAGACCCCTGGCCTTCAGTCCTGACACAGCCGTCGCGACCGCCAGGTCGTCGTCCCGCGCGATCCGCGGGAACTCTCCGTCTGACGCAGCCATTGTCGTTGCATGGCCGACCCCCGCGACACCGATCCCGCCGACCGGGACCCCCGCGAGCGCGACCTCGGGCGGCGCAGCGGCGGGCCGGCGGCGAGCCCGTGGCTGGTCATCGGCGTGATCGCGCTGATCGCCGCGGCGGTCTATGTGATCTCCGCCATAACCGTGTGATCGCGAACGGCGACTTGACCGCCTTCGCAGTCGCGGTCATTGCGCGGGCATGAATATCCTGCTGGTCGGATCGGGCGGGCGCGAGCACGCCCTGGCGTGGAAGATCGCCCAGTCGCCGCTGACGCGGCGGCTGGTCATCGCGCCGGGCAATCCGGGCATGGAGACCCTGGGCGAGCTGCGGCCGCTGAAGCCGACCGACGCCGAGGGGCTGACGGCGCTGGCGCGGGAGATCAAGGCCGATCTGGTGGTCGTCGGGCCGGAGACGGCGCTGGAGGCCGGGCTGGCCGACCGGCTGGCGGCGGCGGGCATCCCCTGTTTCGGGCCGACGGCGAAGGCGGCGCAGCTGGAGACCTCCAAGGCCTTTTCCAAGGCCTTCATGGAGCGGCACGAGATCCCCACCGCCGGCTTCGGCGTCTATGAGCGGCTGCACGAGGCGCGGCAGGCCCTGTCGGTGTTCAAACCCCCCTATGTGATCAAGGCCGACGGTCTGGCGGCGGGCAAGGGCGTGGCCATCAGCCCGACGAAGCGCGACGCCGAGGGCGAGATCGAGCGGATGCTGGGCGGCCGGTTCGGGAGCGCCGGGGCGCGGGTGGTGATCGAGGAGTTCATGGACGGCGAGGAGGGCTCGCTGTTCGCCGTCTGCGACGGGACCCGGGCCGTGCTGCTGGGCGGGGCCCAGGACCACAAGCGGGCCTATGACGGCGACCTGGGGCCGAACACGGGCGGTATGGGCAGCTATTCGCCGGCGCCGGTGTTCACGCCCGAACTGGTCGAGGCGGCGGACCGGCTGGTGGTGCAGCCGGTGGTGGCGGCGATGGCGGCCGAGGGGATGCCGTATCGCGGCGTGCTCTACGCCGGTCTGATGGCGACCGAGGACGGGCCCAAGGTGGTGGAATTCAACGCCCGCTTCGGCGATCCGGAATGCCAGGTGCTGATGATGCGGCTGGACGGGGATGTCGTGCCCCTGCTGCTGGCCTGTGCGCGCGGGGACCTGACCCGGGTGCCGATGCCCGCCTTCAGCCCCGATACGGTGATCTGCGTGGTGCTGGCGGCCTCGGGCTATCCCGACAGCCCGCTGGAAGGGTCGATCATCCGCGGCGCCGAGCAGGATTTCGGCCCGCACGTGCAGGTCTTCCATGCCGGCACGCGCCGCCGGGCCGACGGCCAGCTGGCGGCGGCGGGCGGCCGGGTGCTGAACGTCTGCGCCCGCGGCAAGGACATCGCCGAGGCGCGCGCGCGGGCCTATGCGGCGGTCAAGCAGATCGACTGGCCGGGCGGGTTTCATCGCACGGACATCGGCTGGCGGGCGCTGGAGCGGGGGTAGGGCTGGTCCTCATGGGTTGAGGGCGAGGTTAGCGCGCGCGGTAGGGTTGAAGACGCGTGAGGCCCGAAGCGCCCTGTGCTATCGTCCCGGCATGAGCGATCCCCGTAATGAGTTGGATGAGGAGCCCGCCGCCTTCGTATTCGAGGAGGCGGTCGAGCTGGACGCCCGCGAACTGAAGGCGATGGCAGACATCGACGCAGGTCGATTCATCACCCACGAGGCGGTCGTGCGCTGGCTGAAATCCTGGGGCACTGCGGACGAACTGCCGCCACCCAAATGCGGCGATTGATCTGGTCGACCGACGCGCTCGACGACCTCAGGGCGATCCGATCCTACATTGAAGAGGCCAGTCCGCCGGCCGCGTCGCGTGTGGCGGCGGCCCTCGTCGAAGCAACCAGCAGTCTGGTGGACTTTCCGAACCGGGGACGTCCCGTTCGATCAGGCGTCCGCGAACTCACGTCCGTGCGGCCGTACGTCATTCGATATGCCGTCCTGTCCGACGAGATTCGGATCGTCTTTATCCGCCACGGTGCCCGGCACCCCGACCCTTAGGCAAGCACAAGCCGGCCCTTGTCGCGCGTCGCCGCCCTGGCTGTATCCCGCTGCCTGTCCACAAAAATGGAACAGGGCCCGAAGACCTTGGGCCTGATCGCGACCGGTGTCGCGACATGGCGCGCCATGCCATGTATCGACAGAGATCGACCGCCGGCCCCGACGAGGACTGCCCCCGTGAACGACACTCTCCCACCCGAACCGCCGAGCCATTACCGCGACGGGAAGGAACGGCTGGCCGATCTGATCGTGCATCTGACCGGACTGGCGCTGGCGCTGGTCGGGGGCGGGATGCTGCTGGGGCTGGCGATCGGCTTCGGCGACGCCGGAAGCCTGACGGCCTCGGCCATCTATGCGGTCGGGCTGCTGACCATGCTGGGACTGTCGACGGCCTATAATTTCGCCGCGCCCCGGTTCCAGCCGCTGCTGCGCCGGTTCGACCATGCGGGCATCTTCATCAGGATCGCCGGCTCCTACACCCCGTTCACGACCCAGCATCTGACCGGGGCCTGGGCGTGGGGGATGACCTCGGCGGTGTGGGGCACGGCGATCTTCGCCGCCCTGGCCAAGCTGTTCCTGCCGGGGCTGGGCAAGGGGTTCTGGATCTTCGTCTATCTGGCGCTGGGCTGGCTGATGGTGATCGCCGTCCAGCCGATCATGCAGAGCCTCGGTCTTGCGCCGCTGATCCTGATGGCGGTCGGCGGGCTGCTCTATTCCGTGGGGGTGATCTTCTACGCCAACAAGGCGATGCGCTACCGGCGCGCGGTCTGGCATGGCCACGTCGTGGTGGCGGCCGCGGTGCACTGGGTGGCGGTGCTGCTGGCGGTGTTGAAGTAGGGCGACCTCAGGCCCAGGCGAACAGCAGCCGGCCTTCGCCCATGCGCTCGCGCAGGGCCGGGAGGTCGGCGTGGGCGACCGAGAAACAGCCGTAGCTGCGGCCCAGCTTGCCCTCGCGGGCGAGGAAGGCCGGGTCGGCGTAGTCGGCGCCGTGGATGATGATGGCGCGCTCGCGGGCCAGGTTGTTGGTGTACTCCAGCCCGTCGAGCAGGACGTTGGGGCCCTGCTCCGCGCCGTGGCTGGCCCCGGCGGTGACATAGGAGCCCACCGAGGACATGTGGCTGTCGGGGGTGTTGCTGAAGGTGGTGGCGAAGCCGGTGTGCGCCGGGTCAGAGCCGCGGCCGTGGCTGGTGCGCATCAGGGTGACGGCGCCGGCCTCCAGGTCGACTTCGTACAGCCGTTCATCACCCGAAAATTTCTTGAAATCGACCAGATACATCCGGTCGCGGCGGGTGATGCGGTGGTCGTGGATGTCCAGCGCCGCCATGGCGCGGTCCATCAGCTCCTTGCGGACCTGGCTGCGCGGATCGAGCGGGCGGGTGGTGTTGAGCTGGGAGGTGATGACCTGGGCCGGTCGGGCCGGAAGCTGCGGGCCGGGCGTGACGGTCACGAGCGGCTGAACGCCCGCCGTTTGCGCGGCTGCCGTGGCGCAGCCCGAAAGCATAGCCACGCCGCCCAGAATGAAGCCTCGTCTCGCCAAGCGCATGCGACGCCCCTCGCACGGTTACAGAACAGGTCACGGGTTGTTTCAGGTCGTGACGGGTGTTTCAACCTGAGCCTTGGTCAAGACCCCCGGATGTGTAAGGTGCAAGCCCTGTTCCGGGAGGATTTCGTGAAGCTGATCACAACATTGCTGGCCGCCGCGGCCCTGTTGGCCACAACGGGCGTTGCCGCGCAAACGCCCGCACCCGCACCGGTTTCCCCTGTGGAGGGAACGACGTTCGTCCATGTGGGGCGGCTTCTGGCCGATCCCGCGACCGGTGTTGTGCAGCGCGATAAAACTCTCGTGATCGAAGGGAACCGGGTCGTCGAAGTGCGCGACGGCTTTGTCGGAGCGGGGCGGATCGTCGATCTGAGGTCGTCCTTCGTCCTGCCGGGTCTGATCGACAGCCACGTCCATCTGACCGGTGAGCAGAATCCGAATGCCCGGCTGGAGAATGTGACCCAGTCGGATGTCGACCAGGCCTTCGTCGGCGCGCGCTTCGCCCGCCGCACCCTGATGGCCGGGTTCACGACGGTCGCCGACCTCGGCGCGACCAATGAGTCGATCTTCGCCCTGCGCGACGCGGTGCGGCGGGGGGATGTGGCCGGGCCGCGGATCATCGCCTCGGGCGAGGCGGTCTCGGTCCACGGCGGGCACGGGGACATCAACGGCTACCGCGAAGACATCATGCATATGTTCACCGGCGAGAGCATCTGCTCGGGCGCCGACGACTGCATGCGGGCGGTGCGGCTGCAGGTCCGGTCGGGGGCCGACATCATCAAGATCACGGCGACGGGCGGGGTGCTGTCGAACACGGCCGCGGGGCTGGGCCAGCAGTTCTCGGACGCGGAACTGGCGGCCATCATCGGCGCGGCGCACCGGATGGGCCGCCGGGTGACGGCGCACGCTCACGGGGTGGACGGGATCAACGCCTTCCTGCGGGCCGGCGGCGACTCGATCGAGCATGGCACCTATCTGGACGATGAATCGATCCGGCTGTTCCGCCGCGAGGGAACCTATCTGGTGCCGACGCTGCTGGCCGGGGATTTCGTCACCCGGATCGCCTTGGGCCCGGACAATTTCTTCACCCCGGCCCAGACGGCCAAGGCGCTGGAGGCCGGGCCGAAGATGCTGGACATGGCCCGGCGGGCGCATGAGGGCGGCGTGCGGATCGCGTTCGGCACCGACTCGGGCGTCTCGGCCCATGGCGACAACGCCCAGGAGTTCGCCCTGCTGGTGCGGGCGGGCCTGACCCCGCTGGAGGCCATCCACTCGGCGACGGTGCACGCCGCGGCGCACCTGCGGATTTCGCAGGACGCGGGCCGGATCGCGGCGGGCATGCCGGCGGATCTGATCGCGGTCGGCGGCGACCCTCTGACGGACGTCACCGAGCTGGAGCGGGTCCGGTTCGTGATGCGGGGCGGGATGGTCTACCGGGCGGACCAGTGAGGCGTCTCGCAATCGCCACCGCCGTTGCGATTGCCGCAATAGGCCTTGCTGCCTGTCCTCCCGGTATGCCCGGGGGGTGGGGGTTTGTGCACGATCAAGAGCTTGTCGGCCCCTACAAGCTGGTCGCGGTGGATGTCCGGGAGCAAATGGTCCTGTGTCGGGCGCTGGAAGGCGGCAATTGTGCGGGCGATAACCTGCCCGAACCGACCATTTTCGCTGCTGGTGGTGACGACCGGTTTGTGGTGCTTGCCCGCCATCCGACGGCCGTGGGCGAGCGGATGAACAGGGGTGTCGCGGAGTTCTACTATCTGGAGCGCAGCGCTAGCGAAACCGATCCGAGATTTCGGGCGGAGGTGTTAGGTCCGTTCGATCGCGATCAGTTTGAGGCAGAGAAGCGCAGACTTGGGCTCCCGGCTTTCTCAGTCGTGTTCGAAGACCTCGAATAGGTGGCTCGGGGCCGAGCTAAGTACGAGAGGTCACCGCCCTCAGCAACAGCGCCTGAAACGCCGCCTCGTCCTCGAACGTCGCCTTGACCGGCCATGAGAGGACGCGCGTGCGCCATTCGGGGGTCAGGCGGAACCAGTCCTTCTCGGTGGTGACCAGTCGCGCGTGATAGCGATCGGCGCGGTCGGCGAGGAAGCGCAGGTCTTCCTCGCGGAAGGCGGCGTGGTCCGGGAAGGGGGCGAAATCGACCAGTTCGGCGCCGGCGGCGTCGAGCGCGCGCTCGACTTTCCAGGGTTTGGCGATGCCGGCGAAGGCGACGATCGGCCCCGGGGGCGGCGGCGCGGCGGGCTTCAGCCGGGCCACATGGATCGGCAGGGCGCCGAAGGCCTGCATCAGCCGCGGATCGACGCCCGGCGCGTCTGCGGGCAGCAGGATGACCACGGCGTCCGCGCGGGCGAGACCGCGCTGCAGCTTTTCGCGCATCGGGCCGGACGGGAACACCGAGCCGTCGCCGAAGGGCCATTCGTCGTCGCGCGTCTCGCCGTCCACGACGACGAGGCTGAGCGTCTTCTTCAGGGTCGGGTTCTGGTGGGCATCGTCGAGAACCAGAACCTGCGCTCCGGCGGCCGCTGCGGCGCGGGCGCCGGCGACGCGATCGTGGGCGATCCAGGTCGGGCCGCCGAGGGCCAGCATCAGGGGCTCGTCGCCGACATCGGCGGCGGTGTGGAGGGCGGCGTCGACCTGGGTCGGGGCGCGCAGCGAGCCGCCGTAGCCGCGCGACAGGCCATGGGCGTTGATCCCGGCCTCGTGCAGCAGGCGGATGGCCTCGCGGGTCACGGGCGTCTTGCCCGAGCCGCCGACGGTCAGATTGCCGACCGAGATGATCGGAATGCCCGGGTCGACCGGCTCGGCGCGGGCGATGCGGCGGGCGGTGGCCGCGGCCCAGATCCACGACAGGGGTTTGAGCAGGGTGCGGGCGACCGCGCCGTGGCGGGCGTCGCGCGTGTACCACCAGCGGGGGGTGTTGAGTTTCAAGTTCCCTTCTCCCCTTGCGGGAGAAGGTGGCCGAGCGCAGCGAGGCCGGATGAGGGGTCGCGCAGGCGGGCGACGACAAGCGGTCGGGCGTCGTTCGCCAGACTTTCAGGGTGGTGCGACCCCTCATCCGTCAGCCTACGGCTGCCACCTTCTCCCGCAAGGGGAGAAGGGCGAGGAATGGTGGTCATCTGCGGCCCCCTTTCGCCGGAAGCAAAGGCGCGACCGTCTCCCACAGCCGGTCGAGACCCGAGCCGGCCTCGGCCGCTGCGCGGCGGCCGCGCTCGCCCATGGCCTTGGCCGCGGCGTCGTTCGCCAGCAGAGGCGCGATGACGGCGGGCAGGTCCCATGGCGCTTCCACGACGGCCAGGCCCCCGGCCGCGACGAGGGCCTCGGTGACGGCGGCCCAGTTGGTCATGTCGGGGCCGGTGACCGCGGGCTTGCCGAGGCGCGCCGGCTCCAGCGGATTGTGGCCGCCGACAGGGGACTTCTCCAGCGCCGCGGAGAAGGAGCCGCCCATGACCACCACATCGGCGAGACGCAGGAACAGGCCCATCTCGCCGAGGGTGTCGGCCAGATAGAGGTCGGTGTCGCGGTCGGGCTCGCTCCCCTGCGAGCGCAGGGCGAAGCGGTAGCCGTCGCGGGACAGGGCGGCGGCGATCCCGGCGCCGCGGTCGGGATGACGAGGGACGAGGATGAGGCAGAGGCGGTCGGCCAGCTTGTCGAGGGCGCGGACGAGGGCGATTTCCTCGCCGTCATGGGTGCTGGCGGCGACGACCACAGGGCGGTCGCCGATGGCGGCGCTGAGGCGGGTGAAGGCGGCGGCGTCGTGCGGCGGGGCCTCGCCCGAGAGTTTGAGATTCACATGACCGTCGATCCGGGCGCCGAGGCTGTGCAGCCGGGCGGCCGAGGTCTCGTCCTGCGGCAGGATGCGGACGAAGGCGGACAGGATTTCGCGCGCCGCGCCGGGGAAACGACGCCAGCCGTCGACGGTTTTCTCCGTGATCCGGGCACTGGCGAGGACCAGTTTCACGCCCCGCCGGCGGGCCGCGAGGATCAGATTGGGCCAGAGTTCGCTTTCGACGAAGACGGCCAGCGTCGGCCGCCAATGGTCGAGGAAGACGGTCACCGCGCCGGGCGTATCGACCGGGGCGAACTGGTGGATGACGCCGGCCGGCAGCCGCCGGGCCAGCAAATGCGCCGACGTCAAAGTGCCGGAGGTGACGAGCACGGCCAGGTCGGGCCGGCTGCGGCGCAGGCGTTCGACCACTGGCAGCAGGGACAGGGTCTCGCCGACGCTGACGCCGTGCAGCCAGACCAGTTCGCCGTCGGGCCGGGCGACCGAGGCATGGCCGAGGCGTTCGTCGACGCGGGCCGGGTCTTCCTTGCCCTGTTTGGCGCGGGCGTCGAGCAGCCGCGGGGCCAGCGGCTCCAGCAGGCGGGTGATCAGCCGATAGACGGCCAGCGCCGGGCTCATCTCACACCCGTTCCAGGCCGGTGATGGCGTCGGCACGGGCTTCAACGACGGTCAGGCGGTCGGCCCAGCGCAGGGTCACCTCGTCCGTCGACAGACCTTCGGGGAAGGTGTCGGTGTCCCAGACGACCGCGCCGCGCCCGAAAGGCAGGGGCAGAACCGCGCGATCCCAGCTGCCCAGCCGGATCGCGGGCCGGCAGGACAGGCCGATGAACAGGACCGGCGCGCCGGACAGTCTCGCCATGACGGCTACGCCGTCGCCCATCTCGCGCATCGGCCCGCGCGGACCGTCGGGGGTGACGGCGACGCCGGCGCTGCGCAGTTGGCGAAGGGCGTCGCGCAGAGCCGCAGAGCCCCCCTTGGCCCGATCAGCCTTGTCCTTGTTCGCAGAGGAACCCCGAATGGCGGGGAAGCCGACCTTCTCCATCGCCCGGGCGATGAACTGGCCGTCCGGCGAAAGGGAGATGATGGCCCGCACCTCCTGGGCGCGATGGTGTGGCCAGCAGGCGGGGGTCAGGCTGATGCGGGAGTGCCAGAACAGGCAGATGACCGGCCCACCATCGGCCCAGACCTTCTCGGCGACGGCCTCGTTCTCGTGCGTCCAGCGGATCGTGGCGACGCAGAATCGCATCCAGACGGCCAGCAGATTGGCCAGGACCGTCTGGAGGAAGGGGTTGCGGAGCGGTCTCATATCACCGCCGTGACGGGATCCCCGTCGAGCGACTGCTGTCTCGCGAGTCGCGAATAGAGGCCGCCGAGTTTGACCAGCTCGGCGTGCGAGCCGGTTTCCACCACCCGGCCGGCCTCGATCACGTGGATGCGGTCGGCGTTGCGGACAGTGGACAGGCGGTGGGCGATCATCAGGGTGGCGCGGCCGTGCATCAGGCGTTCGAGGGCGGCCTGGACGAGGGCCTCGCTCTCGGTGTCGAGGGCGCTGGTGGCCTCGTCGAGCAGCAGGATGGGGGCGTCCTTGAGGAAGGCGCGGGCGATGGCGATACGCTGGCGCTGGCCGCCGGACAGGCGCAGCCCCGCCTCGCCGGCGCGGGTCTCATAGCCCTCGGGCAGGGCGGAGATGAACTCGTGGGCGGCGGCGGCCTGGGCGGCGGCGACGATGTCCTCGGCAGTTGCCCCGGGACGGCCGTAGGCGATGTTGGCGGCGAGGGTGTCGTCGAACAGGAAGGGCTCCTGGGTGACCAGGGCGATCTTCGCGCGCAGGTCGTGCAGCTTGAGTTCGCGGATGTCGCGGCCGTTGACGGTCACCGCGCCGGCGGTGACGTCATAGAAGCGCGGCAGCAGGCTGAGGATGGTGCTCTTGCCGCCGCCCGAGGGGCCGACGAGGGCCACGGTCTCGCCGGGCGCGACCGACAGGGACACGTCGGAGAGGGTCGGCGCCCCGCCCCCGGCGGCGGGCGCATAGGCGAAGGAGACGCGCTCGAAGGCCACGGTGAGCGGGCCGTCGGCGATCGGGGCGGCATCGGGGGCCTCGCGGATTTCGGGCTCGATATCGAGGGCGGTGAACAGGCGACGCGCGGCGGTCAGGCCCTCGGACATGACGGTCTGGAGATTGGTCACCTGCCGCAGCGACTGGCCGGCGGCCATCAGCAGGCCGATGTAGGCGGCGAAGGAGCCGACGCTCATCGTCCCGTCCTGGGCGCGCCAGCCGGCGTAGGCCATGACGGCGGCGACCACGATCATGGCCACCAGGTTGGAGAAGGGCCCGGCGAAGGCGCGGGAGTCGGCGCTCTTGATGACGTGACGCTGGCGGCGGGCGACGACCTCGCCGACGCGGTCCTGCTCGGCCGCCTCGCGGTTCTCGATCTTGATCAGGCGGACGCCGTCGAGGTTCTCCATCAGGGCGGTGGAGAGGTTGGAGGTCTCGACCATGGCACCGGTGGTGGCCTTGCGCATCCGCTTGCCGAAGCGGCGCATGACGAAGGCGATGACCGGCGCGCCCAGCAGGACGATCGCGGTCAGCCGCCAGTCGGTCCAGGCCATGTAGCCGATCACCGCGACGAGGGTCAGGGCGTGCTGGGTGTAGTTGACCACCCCGTTGGTGAAGGCCTCGCGCACCAGGTTGGCGTCGAACAGGACCGAGGAGACGAAGCCGCCGGAGTGCTGGCTGCGCAGGCGGGCGAGGTCGGCGCGGATCATGGCCCCGAACAGTCGGACCTGGATGTCGCCGACGATACCGTGGCCGAGGCGGTTGACGAGGGCGGCCTGGCCGAGGGCTGCGGCGGTCCAGATCAGGCCCGCGCCGATGATGATGACGGGGATCCAGACCAGCGCCCGGCCCGCCGGGACGGTGAAGACGCCCCAGATGGTCACGGCCTTGCCGAGGAACAGGCCGTCGATGGCCGGCTCGAGCAACTGCAGCACCGTGGCGGCCATGATCCCGACGACGGCGGCGCAGGCGATCGACAGGAACAGCGGCGTCCGGTGGTGCGAGAGATAGTCGCGCCAGATCCGGCCCAGCAGCGGGCGGAGCGGCTCCTTCTCGTCGGCGGCGGGGATCGGCGGCGTCATCGGTCCGAGGTCGGACGGCTGGGGCGGCAAGTCAAGCGGGGATGGTGCCCCGGGTCTTCGCGGGGCGGCATCTCTCAGACGTCGGAGCCGAAACGGCGCTGCACCAGAATGATGGTCCCGACGACGAAGCCGCAGAACAGGGCGCCTTCGATGCCGCCGGTGACGGCCTGGGTGACGGGGCCGAAGTCGGCTTCTCCGAACAGGGCCCCGATCGGGTCGAGGCGGAGGCGGGAGGCCGGGAACTGGCGGGCCAGCAGGTCCAGGCTGCCGCCCATCAGCCGCCCGCCGGACAGGGGGATGAGGACGCCGACGACCGCGCCGGTCAGCGCTGTGGCGGCCGCGGTGAGCCTGAGGCTGAGCCCGCGGCCCGCATGGAGCCAGATGCCGAAGCCGATCGCGGCCCCCAGCAGGGCACCTTCGCCGGCACCGGTCATTTCGCTCGGGGAGCGACCGAACAGCAGGTTGAAGGCGTCGACGCCCAGCAGTTTCACGATCGCGCCGACGACCAGGCCGCCGAAGACACCGCCGACGATGCTGCCGGGCGAGGTGCGACCCCAGGCGGTACTGGCCGCCGCGACGCCGACGCCGACGCCCGCGCCGCCGATCACGCCGACGGCGACCGTGAGGGCAATGAGGACGAGGACGATCGAACTCGCGCCCATGCCGGATGCCAGGGGCTGGGCCGCGCCGAGGCCA
This sequence comes from Brevundimonas sp., assembly GCA_030693575.1. Classification (GTDB taxonomy): domain Bacteria; phylum Pseudomonadota; class Alphaproteobacteria; order Caulobacterales; family Caulobacteraceae; genus Brevundimonas. Next base: position 12,735 of record JAUYAG010000145.1, read on the forward strand.
TAGAACAGGCCGCCGAGCGCCCCGGCGATTCCACCGCCGAGCACGCCGGCGCCGCCGAGCTGGAGCGACGGGCCCCAATATCCGCCCGCCGCGGGGGTGGACGTCGGCGGCGCTGAAGCCGCGGCGGCCTCAGACCCGGCTGACTCGACGGGGGCGATGAAGCGGTAGCCGTGTTTGGGCACGGTCTCGATGAAGCGCGGTCGGGCGGCGTCATCGCCGAGCTGCCGCCGGATGGTGCGGATGCACTGGGTCAGGGCCTCGTCGGTGACGGGGACGCCGCGCCAGACCTCGTCGAGGAACCGGTCCTTCGACACCAGCTTGCCCCGCTCGCGCACCAGCAAGGCCAGGGCGTCGAGGTAGCGGGCGTTCAGCTCGACCGGCGCGCCGTCGCGGGTCAGGCGACGGTCGTCGGCGTCCAGCAGGAAGGGGCCGAAGCGGAAACAGCCGGTGGCCATGGTTCAGGAATACCTCGGGCTTTGCACGGGCCGCTCGCCCGGCAAGCGTCAACCATGCGTCGCGGCAAGGCAATGTGTTTTGCGCGCCGGGATGACGGACCGGTTGCGACCCGCTATCTGCGATCCATGGCGCGGTACGATCTCAGCACCCCGGGCGGCCGGTTCAAGGCGCGGTGGGACTATGTCTGGAAGGACCACGCCTTCCTGCGCCGCTGGTTCATGAACGGGCACTGGCTGGGGCCGGACCTGGTGCGGACCAACCAGCCGTCGCCGCGGCAGCTGGCCTACTGGAAATCCAAGGGGATCCGGACGGTGATCAACCTGCGCGGGGCGCGGGACGAGGCCTATTATGCGCTGGAGAAGGACGCCTGCGAGCGGCTGGGCCTGACCCTGATCGATGCGCCGCTGGATTCCCGCGATCCGCCCCAGAAGGACCGGGTGCACCGGGCGCGCGAGCTGTTCCGGACGATCGAATATCCGGTGCTGATCCACTGCAAGTCGGGCGCGGACCGGGCCGGGATGATGGCCGTCTTCTATCGCCACTTCCATCTGGGCGAGCCGATCTCGGTGGCCATCGAACAGCTGTCCAAACGCTACCTGCACCACCGTGAGGGGCTGACGGGCGTGCTGGACTATACGCTGGAGAAATACCTCGAGGAGGTCGAGCCGACCGGGGTCAGCTTCATCGACTGGATCGACAGCGACGCCTATGATCCGAAGGCGATCCGGGCCGAGTTCAAGGCCGGCTGGTGGGGCACCATCCTGACCGACAAACTGCTGCGTCGGGAATAGGCGTCAGCCCCAGGGGCCTCGCGGCTCGTTCTTTTCAGACGGCGCTCCGGCGTCTCCGTTTTCAGCGGCGATTTCGGCGTCGCGGCGCGCCTTGCGTTCGGCGTTCCAGTTCCTGAGCCACCGGGACTCACGGTTATTGCCGCGCCAGGCGCTGATCCACAGCACCAGCACCAGCAACAGCGAGACCAGGGAGGCGATCTCGGTTCCGTCCAGGGTTCGGCCGAAGAAGGTCAAGGTCAGGAATCCTGCAGGTGGAACGGCACTATAGGCCTGAAAGCCCGCCGGGCCGAGACCCGGTTCCGTCTTCAGTGGCTGTGCGCGTCGCCGCGGGGGTCGATCATCCGGTGGGCGTGCAGGATGAAGAACCGCATGTGGGCGTTGTCGACCGTGGCCTGGGCGCGGGCCTTCCAGGCCTTGCGGGCCTCTTCATAGTTGGGGAAGGCACCGACGAACTCGACCTTGGACAGGTCGCGGAACACGGGAGCGTCGAGGTGGCGCAGCTCGCCGCCGATGACGATGTGGAGAAGCTGGTCGGTTTCGGCGGTCATGGCGGCGTCCGGGTGTGGGGGAGCTAGCGGGGCGCCAGCGGAATAGGCGCTGTGCGCCGCACGATCAACGGGTGAAGCGCAGGCGCGCTGCAGACGAGGCTGTTCTGCCGCGGATCGGCCTGGTTGAAGCGCCAGGCGTGGCCGTGGTGATCGGTGACCCGGCCGCCGGCCTCCTCGACAATCAGGGCCCCGGCGCAGACGTCCCAGTCCCATTTGGGCGACAGGTTGATGGCCGCGTCGAAGGCTCCGGCGGCGACGAGGGCCATGCGATAGGCGATGGCGTTGCGCTTCTCGAACCGCATGGCGGGCCAGGGCTCGATCCAATGCGGACCCTCGATCAGCCGGGCGTCGGCCAGGACGGAGGCGTCATCGAGGTCGGTGGTGTCAGAGGCGGTGATCGGCCGGCCCTGCAACGACGCGCCGCCGCCCAGGGTGGCGGTGAAGGTCTCGCCCAGGGCCGGGGCGTGGATCACGGCGGCGACGGGGCGGCCGTCCTCGACGATGGCGATGGGAATGCACCACCACGGCTTGCCCTTCATATAGGCGACGGTGCCGTCGATCGGATCGACCACGAAGATGCGGCGGTTCGACAGCCGGTCGGCGCTGTCCGTGGTCTCCTCCGACAGCCAGCCGTGGTCGGGTCGGGCCGACAGCAGCGTGTCCTTGAGCAGCTGGTCGACAGCCATATCGGCCGAGGTGACCGGCGAGCCACCGGACTTGGACCAGACCTTCAACCCCGCGTCGCGCTCGGCGAGCGCCAGCCGCCCGGCCGCCTCGGCGGCGTCGCGGATCAGGGCGAGGTCGGCGGCCAGACCGGTCATTTGCCGGCGATGGCGACGCCGTCGAACATCAGCGACGGGCTGTTGAAACTGCTGCGGAACTCGAGGTCAGATCCGCGCTCCAGCCGCATCCAGAGCTCGGCCAGATTGCCCGCGACGGTGACGCCGCTGACCGGCCAGACGATCTGACCGTTCTCGAACCAGAAGCCGGAGACCCCGGCGGACCAGTCGCCGTTGTTGGCGTTCAGCGAGGGGCCGAACATAGAGGTGACCAGCAGGCCGGTCCCGGCGTCCGCCATGAGGCCGTTGAGGTCGCGCTCGCCGGGTTCCAGATGCAGGTTATGGGTCGAGACCCCGGGCGGGCCGGCGAGGCCGCGCGAGGCGTGGCCGGTCGAGGCGAGGTCCAGCTGGGCGGCGGCGGCGCTGTTCAGCAGCCAGGTGGTCAGAACGCCGTCCTGCACGATCGACTGGCGCGACACGGCGACGCCCTCGTCGTCGAAGGGAGTCGAGCCGAGGCCGCGGATGCGGAAGGGATCGTCAATCAGATCGACGCCCGCAGGCAGGATGCGCTGGCCCAGACGGTCCTTGAGGAAGGAGGTGCCGCGCGCGATCGAGGGGCCGGAGATGGCGCCGAGGATGGGCGAGAGGACCTGGGTGGCGATGCGGTTCTCGAAGATCACCGGCGCGGTGGTCGAGTCGATCTTGCGCGGCCCGGTTCGCGACACGGCGCGACGGCCGGCGTAGTCGCCGATGGAGGCGGCTGACGGCAGGTCGGACAGGTGACGGACCGCGCGGTGTTCGCCGCCGCGTTCCATGGCTCCGTCCTTCTCGGCGATGACGCCGACGCCCAGCGAAAAGGCCGAGCCGTGATAGGCCCCGTCGAAACCGTGGGAGGTGACCAGTCGCCAGCGGCTGGACGAGGCCGAGGCGTGGCCGCCTTCGGACTTTGCGACGCCGGGCACGGCCAGGGCGACGGCCTCGGTCTCGGCGGCCATGGCCTCGAGCTCGGCGGCGCTGCGCTCGGACGGGTCGTACAGGTCGAGGTCGGCGAAGGGGCCGCGGGCGAGCCGGTCCTGCGGGGCGAGGCCGGCGTAAGGGTCTTCGGGCGCGAGCCGGGCCATGGCCACGGCCCGCTCGACCAGTCGGGCGCGGGTGGCGTCGGACAGGTCCGAGGCGGAGACGGTGGCCTGACGTCGGCCGATGAAGACGCGCAGGCCGAGGTCGCGGCTCTCTTCGCGCTCGACTTCCTCGAGGGCACCGTTGCGGACCCCCACGGACAGGGAGGCGCGCTCGGCCGAGACGGCCTCGGCGGCGTCGGCGCCGGCCCTGAGGGCGGCGGCGACCAGATCGGGCAGGATGTCGGGGGAGGCGGCGGACGCGGTACGGTCAGGCATGCCCCGATATGGCCGGGCCAGGGCGACGCCGCAACCGTGCGCGTGAAGTTCAGACGAAGGCGTGGACCACCAGCATCCCGCCTGCGGTGAACAGGGCGGTGTAGGTCAGGGCCATGCCGAGAACGCGACCCACAGTCGGCTTTTTATCACTCAGGCCGACAGCGTGGATCAGGCGTCCCGCCAGCAGAACCCCGCCGACAGCGTGCACCGCCATGACCGGCATCCCCAGCATGGCCAGCAAGGCGAGGGCACCGACGCCGACCGGGACATATTCCGCAGCATTGCCGAACACCCTGCCCGGCAGGGTGATCTGGGAGCCGCCGCCGTCGCCGAGCAGCACCTTGTGCTTCCTGCGGTTCAGGACGACCCGGACCGAAAGCAGGAGCATCAGCAGGAGCAGCAAACCGCTCCACAAGGCGGCAGCCTGAATCGACGTCATCGTTTCCAACAGCGTCATCGGACTTCCCTCCCCACCGGATAGAGCCGGAAGTGGTCATCATAGAACGGGGTTCGCTCATAGAACCACTGCAATCGCGCGTCGCCGTCGGCGGCGAATTCCGGCTCGGCGGCCAGTTTCGCCTCGAATGCGGTCTTCAGCGCCGGGTCGGCCGCCATCATGGACTCGGCCAGCGGAGCGATGGCGTAGCCCTCGATATATTCGACACGGCTGAGCACCTCCGGGAACATGCCCCAGGCGAAGAAGCTCTCGGAGGACTGCGGCTCCATCAGCAGGACGACGATGTCGCCGAGCGGCTGGTCCGTCGGCACGCGGACCGAGCCGGCGGGGAAGGTCCAGTCGCGACGCTCGGGCGTGACGCCCGTGACAGTGACCCCGACGCGGCCCTCATTGGCGCGGGTCGCCAGCTTCGGCTCGACGAGGCGCAGCATGTCGAGGTTGACGGTGCGGGCCTCTGACAGCGTCTCCATCCCGATACCGTGCAGGCGCAGGCGTTCGATGATGTCTGTGCGGTAGGACGGCACCCAATAGGCCTCGGGGCGCGCGAGTGTCAGCGTCGGGCGCGAGCCGTAGAAGGGCAGGGACCACGGCTCCGGGTCGGCCACGCCCAGCCAGCGGATCTCCTGACGGCCCGAGGCGGGGCTGTCGTACATCTCGTAGCGGATGCCCTTGAAGGTCCGGGTGTAGGCCGGGGTCGGATCGGCCGCGAAATTGGCCGGGATTTCGGCGGGGCGCAGGGCCGTGTCGGCGGCAATCGCCGTGCGCAGGGCCGGGCCGTCGGCGGCCAGACGACGCATGGCGGCCTCGAGGAAGACATAGGTTCCCAGGACGCGCTGTTCGTACGGCTTGAGGCTGTGGTTCTCGATCAGGATGGTCGGGACATGCGCCGCCGAGCCCCAGCCGTTCGAGAAGCGCTCGCCGAGGCCACCGTCGGACAGGCCGGCGCGGGGGTCGTCGCCGATGCCGAAGACCAGTTCGCCCGGGATGTGGCCCTCGGCCTCCAGCGCGGCGTTGATCGCCGGCTTGAAGACGTCGTCCAGCCACAGGGCGGTGGCGGGGCTGCGCGAATAGACACCGTTCTCGCCGTTGAAGCCGTAGGTGACGTCGTACTGGTAATCCATGCCGTCGGTGACGTGGATGTCGACATAGAGGTCGGGCCGGTATTTCAGCACCAGGCCGCGCACCGCCCGCATCTCGGGCTGGTCCAGTTTCAGATAGTCGCGGTTGAGGTTCTGGTTGGTCGCCGTATTGCGCCAGCCCTGGATGCGGGGGCCGCGCTGGTTGGGGCGGCTGTAGGCGCTGGCGCGCTCGTGGCCGTCGACCGACAGGATGGGGATCAGGATCAGATTGACCCGGTCCAGCAGGTCATCCTTGCCGTTGAAGGCGATGTCGCGGAGCAGCATCATACCCGCGTCCTTGCCGTCGATCTCGCCCGGATGGATGCCGGCCTGGGCCAGCAGTACGGGCTTGGACGGGTCGAAGGCCGCGCCGTCCTTCGAGGCGATGACGGCATAGATGGGCCGGCCCTCGGGAGAGACCCCGAACTGTTCGATGCGGATCAGGTCCGAGGCGGCGTCCAGCCGGTCGAACCAGGCGCGGGTGTCGGCGTAGTTCGGGCTTTCGTCATGTTCGGCGTCGGCCTCGAAGGCCGTGACCCAGGGATCCGAGGCGTCGCGCAGCAGGGCGCGGCTTGCGCCGTCCCATGCGGGCGCAGGCGGCAGGAAGGGCTGGTCCCAGGGCGCGGCGTTGGGAACGGTCTGGGACATGGCGGGGGTCACGCAACTGACAAGGGCGGCGAGGACCGCGGGGATGAGGAGGAGGCGCATGGCCCTTCGTCGGACGATCCCGTCCGTCTGGCAAGCCTCAGGCACCTGTCGCCGGCAACCAGGCACCGTCGGCGATGAGGATCGCTCCGGCGCGGACCATGTTCCACAGGGTGTAGGCCAGCACGACCAGCAGGGCCCCGATCACGACCGGCCGCGAGGGTGCAAAGGCTGCGGTCGCCGTGCAGATGGCAAAGATGGCGACCCCGATCAGCAGTCTGGGCGTCCAGAAGGCTGCCCAGGCCGGGTCCGCCAGCGCCAGCAGCCCGAGCAGCGCCCAGACCATGGCATTGGCCGCCAGCACGCAGCCGAACACCACGCGCCGGTGGGCCCAGAAATGGTCGTCCAGGTCGATGCGGGTGTTCACGCCTTCGGCCGTGACGCGGGGAAAGGTGACACTGGCCGCCACATAGAAGGTCGCGGCGATGACCAGGCCGATCAGCAGCAGGGCCGGATTGAATGGCGCGCCGCGGAAGAACCGCCAGGCCTGGTTCCAGAAGGTCGCCAGGTCGGCGGCCACAAACACCGCCAACAGGGGCGTCAGCCAGCCGAAGCGGACGCGATGACGCTCGTGCAGGACGCGGGAAAAACCGCCGACCAGCTCGGCCACCGACAGGCCGAGCAACAGGCCGTAGAAGCTGAAGAAGAACTCGAATGCGCTCAAGAGCGGCCCCCCGACCTGCGAGGTGCGACCCTAGGGGTGGAATCAGGGCGGCGTCACCCCGCAATCGGCGGGCCGACCTGAAGGCGCAGCTCTATCGGGGGACTGAAGCCTCAGCGGTTCAGCTTGGCCTGCAGCCGGTCGACCACGGCCTGCTCCGCGGTGCGGCGGGCCGTGAGGTCCGCGAGGGTGGCCTGATGCTCGGGCGTCGCGCCGCCGGCGGCTGCGGCCAGGGCGTTCACGGCGGCGATCTGGGTGTCGAGGTTGTTGACCTCGGCCTGTGCGTCCCACATCCGGTCTTCCTCCGCCTCGGTCAGGCGCGGCACGGGCGGACGGACCTGGCGAGGCGGAGTGCGACGGGCACCCCTGCCGACCAGCACCTGGCCGTCGGCGGCGGTCGGAACGGTTACGACGGGCGCGGCGAGCACAACGGCGAGCAGGGCGATCAGCGGAAGCTTCATGACAGGCCTTAATCAAGGGGAGGAACGCGAGGCCCCGACCCTAGATTACGGTTCTGTCACTTGTGAAGCGCTTTTCGGACACAATCGGCGAAGGAAACGAAACGCCGCTACTTCCAGATCGGCGCGCCGTTGCCCGGCAGGCCGAGCCGGGCCCACATGTCGGACACGCGCTCCACCACCGCCTCATCCATGCGGATTTCCTCGCCCCATTCGCGCTTGGTCTCGGGCGGCCATTTGTCGGTGGCGTCGAGGCCGATCTTGGAGCCGAGGCCGCTCTCGGGGCTGGCGAAGTCGAGGTAGTCGATCGGGGTGTTCTCGATCAGGGTGATGTCGCGGGCCGGGTCCATCTTGGTCGAGATGGCCCACATGACCTGTTTCCAGTCGCGGGCGTCGATGTCGTCGTCCACGACGATGACCCATTTGGTGTACATGAACTGGCGCAGATAGCTCCACACGCCCAGCATCACCCGCTTGGCGTGGCCGGGGTAGGCCTTCTTCATGGAGACCACGGCGATGCGGTAGCTACAGCCCTCGGGCGGCAGCCAGAAGTCGGTGATTTCGGGGAACTGGGCCCGCAGCAGGGGGATGAAGACCTCGTTCAGCGCCTCGCCCAGCACCGAGGGCTCGTCGGGCGGGCGGCCGGTGAAGGTGGTCAGATAGATCGGGTCTTTCCGCATGGTGATGGCGGTGACCTGGAAGACCGGGAAGGTCTCGACCGAGTTGTAGTAGCCGGTGTGGTCGCCGTAGGGGCCCTCGGGCGCGTGCTCGTCGAACAGGACGTGGCCCTCCAGCACGATCTCGGCATTGGCGGGGACCATCAGGGGCACGGTCTTGCAGGGAACCAGCTCGGCCTTCTGGCCGCGCAGCAGGCCGGCGAACTGGTATTCCGACAGGGTGTCCGGCACCGGCGTTACGGCGGCGAGGATGGTGCCGGGGTCGGCGCCGAGCACGATGGCGCAGGGCAGGGGGCCCTTCTTCCCGGCCTTCTTGTGCCGTGCGTAGTGCTGGGCCCCGCCGCGGTGGGCGAGCCAACGCATGATGGCCTTGTCCTTGCCGAGGACCTGCATGCGGTAGATGCCGAGGTTGAAGTCGTCCTCGCGGTCCTCGGACGGACCCTTGGTGACGACGAGGCCCCAGGTAATCAGCGGCGCGGGCTCGCCGGGCCAGCAGCCCTGGACAGGGAGCGAGGTCAGGTCGATCCGGTCGCCCTTGAGGACGACCTCCTGCACCGGGGCGGTCTTCACCACCTTGGGCCGCATCGACATCACGGTCTTGGCCAGGGGCAGCATCTCCATGGCGTCCGACAGGCCACGCGGCGGGGTCGGGTTGCGCAGGAAGGCCAGCAGTTCGCCGACCTCGCGCAGTTCGGCGGCGGTGGTGCGGACCTTCTTCTCCATGGTCACGCCCATGGCGACGCGCTTCACCGTGCCGAACAGATTGGCGAGGCAGGGGATGGGGCTGATCGAGCCGTCGGGCATGACCGGCTTTTCGAACAGGACCGCCGGGCCGCCGTTGCGCAGCAGCCGGGTCTGGATCTCGGTCATCTCGAGGTGGGTCGAGACGGGCTCGGAGACGCGAACCAGTTCGCCCTCGGCCTCCAGCATGGCCATGAAGTCGCGCAGGGATTTGTAGGCCAATGAACCGCTCCGGTGGAGCGTGTCGATTAGGCGGACGCGGGCGTCCTGTCACCCGCGACCTTGCCGCAGGAAGCCGAATGAACTAACTTAGCTAACATGCGCCAGGTCAATATCCACGAAGCCAAGACAAAGCTCTCAGAGCTTATCGCCGCCGTCGAGGCGGGCGAGGAGGTGGTGATCGCGCGCGCGGGCAAGCGTGTGGTGCGTCTGATCGCGGAGGCTCAGGTTCCCAAGCGATACCGTCAAGGCGGGGCCCTCGCCGGACAGTTCGTCTGGGATCAGGCGGCCTGGGACGCCGGGGATGCGGAGATCCGCGAGATGTTCGAGGAATCGATCAACACGCCCATCGATCCCGAGCCCAAGGCTTGAGCACCATTATCCTCGACAGCAATGTCCTGCTCTGGTGGATGGCCGGCGAGGATCGGCTGTTGCGTACGGGATGGATCGAACGGATCGACACCCAGCCGGGCATGTCCCTCAGCGTGGTCAGTCCGTGGGAACTTTGGGTAAGGGTCGGGACCGGCAAACTGGTGCTGCCTCCCGCCTTCGACCGCGTTCTCGCCGAAGCACGCTTCGACCTGCTGCCCATATCCGTGGCGGACGGGCGCAGGGCGGGTCTGTTGCCGCTTCTGCACAAGGATCCGTTTGACCGCATGATCATCGCCCAGGCCCTCAATCGTGACGCCACTGTGGTGACGGGCGACAAGGACTTCGCTCAATACGGGGTCCGCACGATCCTGGTCTGATCAGTAGGCCCGCACGTCCGACACCAGCGCCCACAGCGGCAGGTGCAGGGCGCTGGTCGCCGCGCCGATCCGGGCGGCGTTCAGGTGGGCACGGCCGGCCTCGGCGCGACGGACTTCCTCGGCGGTGATGGAGAGCCGGAGGGCGAGATCGTCGACGGCCATGCCGCGCGCCTCGCGCCACCGCTTCAGCCTCGCGCCGACCGCTGCATCGAGCGGATCGACGCCGGGAAAACCCAGCACCGAACCCATCTGGTGGCTCCCTGCGCGCCGACTATGAGCGGCGCTTCATGCCCATTCTTCATCCCACTTGAAGGACTTGTCGAGCCAGTCGCCCAGACGGCCGTCGGGACGGGCGAGGGCGTGGATGCGGTCCATCTCTTCGGACGAGAGGGTGAAGTCGAAAATGTCGAAGCTCTCTTCGGCGCGGCTGACCTTCGAGGTGCGCGGGATGGCGATGACGTCCTGCTGGATCAGCCAGCGGAGGGTGACCTGTCCTGGCGTCTTGCCGTGTGCCTTGCCGATCTCGATCAGGGTCGGATCGTCGGCGATATTGCCCTGCGCCAGCGGCGACCAGGCGGTGATGGAGGAGCCGAGGTCCCTGGCCGTCCCGAGCAGCCTCGAGAGCTTGAGGTAGGGGTGGTATTCGACCTGGTTGGTGACCAGAGTCGCCTCCGACAGCGTCTGGGCCCGGCGGAACTCGGCCGAGGGGAAGTTGGACAGGCCGATGGTGCGGGTCAGGCCGAGGTCCTTCGCCTCGTTCAGGGCGTCGAGGGTCTCGGCGAACGACGGCTCGGTCTTGGGCCAGTGCAGCAGCAGCAGGTCGGGGGTGAAGCCGAGGCTGGCGGCGGACTCCCGCGCCTGTTTCAGCAGACCTTCGCGGTCGAAATGGGCGACCCAGATCTTGGTGGTCAGCCAGATGTCCTCGCGGGCGACATGGCCGGCGGCGATCGCATCGCGGATGCCGTCTCCGACCGCCGCCTCATTGCGGTAGATCCAGGCGGTGTCGATGTGGCGGTAGCCGATGCGCAGGGCCTCGGCGACCATGGTCCGGGCGACCTCGGGCGTCAGGTTCCAGGTGCCGAAGCCCAGCAGGGGGATGGCGTGGCCGTCGACGGTGATGGCGGGCTGGTCGGTCATGGGAGGCTCCGGCCCCACAGCGGCGGGGTAGCCGTCTAACTAGGCACAGGGGCGTGGGGTTCAACCAGCCAGTCGAACATCTCGTCCCACAGGGGCTCCAGTCCCTTGCGGAAGGCGCCCTCGTGGCCGATGCGCGCCGCGCCGAAGTCGGCCGGGGCGCGGACCACAACCTCGCGCGGGGCGTTGGGATAGACCTGCAGCAGGATGGGCGAGGTGACCGGGGTGGCGATCGGGTCGTCGGTGAAGACCCAGGAGCGGATCGGGGCGGTCACGGCGTCGAAATGGTGCGGTTGCAGCCGGTCTTTCAGTTCGTCGAGGAAATAGGGCTCCTTGAGGCACCAGCGCCGCCAGGTCTTCCAGACCCCGGCCGGCAGGTCGGTCCCGGCCCACAGGCCGCCGCCCTTGATATAGCCGTGCCGCATCAGGCTGAGCGGGCCGAAACCGAGCCAGAAGAACAGCTCCAGTGGATTGTAGGCGCGGTGGTGCCGGCCCCACCAGCCGCTGCCGACCGAGACGAAGGCGTGGCGGTCGATACGGTGGTGATTGGGCATGAAGCCGAGGAAATGACCGCCGACGCTGTGGCCGACATGGACGACGGGCAGGCCCGGCGCGGCCGCGATCAGGGCGTCGAGCGCCGCCGGCATGTCGAGCCGGCCCCAGTCGGGATAGTCCATCTGCAGGGCGGCGAGATCGTCGGGCCGCGAGCCGGCGATGCCGCGGAAATCACAGGTCAGGACCGCCGCGCCGCGCGCCGCCAGATGGCGGGCGAACCGGTCGTAGAAGCCCTTGGGAAAGCCGGTCCCCGAACTGACCAGCACGGCCACGGTCGGGGCTTCGGCCGAGACCAGCCGCATCGACAGAGGGTAGCCGTCGGAGGCTTCGGCGATGAAGTCGCGGATGACGGGGTCGTGCATCTGAAGTCCGTAGTTATTCGCAACGAACCTAGCCGATTGACGCGGCGTCAGGTCAAGCGCTCTTGGAGCCGACGCCGTCCTCGGCTAAAGCCCGCGCCTTCTCCTGTTTTCCGGGCCTTCTCGCCATGACCGATCGTCCCGACCGCCTCTGCGTCGATCCCGACAGCCCGTTCCACGACGCCGACCTGCTGGCGAAGGGAATCGGCGTCCGCTTCAAGGGCGAGGAAAAGACCAATGTCGAGGAATACTGCATCTCGGAAAACTGGGTCCGTCTGGCCGTCGGCAACCGCGTCGATCGCCGCGGCAAGGCCCTGACCGTCAAGCTGCAGGGTCCGGTCGAGGCCTGGGTCAAGGGCGAGTAGGCCTGTCGGCGCTTATGGCGTCGTCGAAAAAACTCTGACGTGGGCCGCTTGTCCGCTCGCCTTGCAAGGTTCAGGTTCCGGCTCCCGTCTGAGTCCCGGAGCCGTCATGCGCCTGTCCGTTCGCCTTCTCGCTGCCAGCGCCCTGGCCCTGACCCTCGTCGGGACCCCCGCCTTCGCGCAGGACGCCGGGACCATCCAGCGGGCCGAGACCCTCCGCGACGCGGCGCTGAACCAGAATATCGCCCTCGACTATCTGACCCAGCTGACCACCCGCTTCGGCGCGCGGCCGGCGGGATCGAAGGCCGAGCAGGACGCCTCGGCCTGGGCCGCCGACTATATGCGGGCGCAAGGGTTCCAGAATGTGCGGATCGAACAGTTCCCGCTGGTCGGCTGGGAGCGGGGCGAGGAGAGCGGCGCGATCGTCGGGGCCCGGCCGCAGCGGCTGGTGCTGGCGGCCCTCGGTCATTCGCCGGGCACCAACGGCGTGATCGAGGCCGAGGTGGTCCGGTTCGACAGCCTCGAGGCGCTGAACGCCGCCCCGGCCGGGTCGCTGGCCGGCAAGATCGCCTATGTCGACGCGGGTCAGATGGTGCGGATGCAGGACGGCTCGGGCTATGGCCCGCTGACCCGCATCCGGGGTGCCGGGCCGGGCGCAGCGGCGGCCAAGGGCGCGTTGGCCTTCATCATGCGCTCGGTCGGCTCGGACGAGCACCGCATGCCGCACACCGGCACCACCCGCTACGTCGACGGGGTCGTGCCCCTGCCGGGCTTCGCCCTGGCCGCGCCGGACGCCGACACCGTCTCGCGCCTGATCGCCATGGGCGAGACGGTGCGCCTGCGGCTGTCCTCGACCGCCCATGTCTATGAGACGGTCAGCCAGAACGTCATCGGCGACATCGTCGGCCGTTCGCGACCGAATGAGATCATCGTCCTGGGCTCGCACATGGACAGCTGGGACCTGGGCACGGGCGCGATCGACGACGGCGCCGGCGGGGCCATCACTCTTGCGGCGGCCAAGGCCATCGCAGAAGGCGGCCGACGTCCCGCCCGGACCATCCGCGTCGTCCTGTACGGCGCTGAAGAGGTCGACCAGCCGACTGACACCGGCAACGGCGGCGGCGCCTATCTGCGCGGCATCGGGACGGCCGTGGAACGCCACATCATCGCCGGCGAGAGCGATTTCGGGGCCGACCGGGTTTACTCGCTCGGCCTGCCGCCCGGCGCGCAGGGCTCGGAGTTCGCGCGGGCGGCGGCGAAGGTGCTGTATCCGATCGGCGTCCTTTCCTCGAACCAGCCCGAACTGAGCGGCGGCGCGGACATCGGTCCGCTGGCGGCCGCGGGCGTGCCGGTCTTCCGCCTCGACCAGGACGGAAGCCGCTATTTCGACCTGCATCACACGGCGGATGACACGCTGGACAAGATCGATCCGGAACAGATGAGCCAGAACGTGGCGGCCTGGGCGGGGCTGATCTGGCTGATCGCGGATTCAGAGGTGGACTTCCGGGCGATGCGGCCGGCGGCGCAACCTTGACCGTGGTTGATTTCACGTCAGAGTAGAGCTGTCTGCAAGGCAGGCTGGAGGCTCCAATGACCGACCCGGACACCACGACCATCCCGAACACCGGGGCGACGAGCGTTCACGTCCATGTCGCGCCGCAGGATACCGGCCTCGCGATCGCGTCGCTGGTTCTGGGCGTTTTTTCCATCTGCACGGTGTGGATTCCGATCGTCGGTCTGATCGCCTGGATTCTGGCCCCGCTCGGTCTGATCCTCGGGCTTGTGGCGCTGAAGCGGCCGGTCGGTCCGGGGCGGGGCGTGGCGATCGCGGGCGTCGTCTGTTCGGCGATCGGCCTGTTGGGCTGCATCGGCTGGATCGTCCTGATCGGCGCGGTGGCGACGGTCGGCGTTTCCTGATCACAGCTCGCGTGGCCGAACGCCGCCGACGCTGCTAGATCACGCCGCAGCCGCGAGCGTGGCGAAACTGGTAGACGCAACAGACTTAAAATCTGTCGCCCGAAAGGGATTGCGGGTTCGACCCCCGCCGCTCGCACCAAAGGCTACCGCTTCTTGCCCAGCTCCGCCGCGATGTCCTTGACGTTGCGGCCGGCCTTGCGGTGGGCGGCGGTGAGCTGGTCGCGGGTGACGCCCCAGCGCTTCATCCAGTGTTCGACGGCCTGACGTTCGGACAGGTCCAGACGGTCCTTGTCGATGAAGCCGCGCTTGTCTTTCAGGCCCGCCATGGTCTGCTCCGTTGCTCGGTGTGAGGTAGCGCGAAACGCGGCGGCGCGCGACGGTTCGGCGTAACTTCGTGTTTCGTGCAAAGAACCGCCCTTAACCCGACGCGCTTTCATGGGCACAAGGGGGAAACCCCTCCGATCGCATGGATATTCGATGAAAAGAGCCCGGCGCGCCCGCATCGTCGCGACCCTGGGACCCGCCAGCCGGGCACCCGGCATGGTCAAGGCCCTGGCCCAGGCCGGGGTCGACGTCTTCCGCCTCAACTTCAGCCACGGCACGCATGAGGATCACGCGGCGGCGCTGAAGGCGGTGCGTGGTGCCGAGCTGGCGCTGAAGCGGCCGCTGGGCGTGCTGGCCGACCTGCAGGGGCCGAAGCTGCGGCTGGGCAAGTTCAAGGACGTCGAGATCGACATCAAGCCGGGCCATAAAATGCGGTTCGACCTCGATCCGACGCCGGGCGACGCGACGCGGGTGCAGATGCCGCATCCGGAGATCTTCCGGGCCCTGCGCACCGGCATGCTGCTGTTGCTCGACGACGGCCGGGTGCGGCTGCGGGTCAATGAGCGGACCGACGACTGGGCCGATGTGACCGTCGAGAGCGGCTCGAAACTGTCGGACCGCAAGGGCGTGGCCGTGCCCGAGGCGGTGGTGCCCGTTTCGGCCCTGACGCCCAAGGACCGGGAGGACCTGGCCTTCGCCCTGCGCATCGGCGTCGACTGGGTGGCGCTGAGCTTCGTCCAGAAGGCCGAGGACATGGCCGAGCTGAAGCAGATCGTGAAGGGCCGCGCCGCCTGTCTTGCCAAGATCGAAAAGCCGCAGGCGTTGGCGGAGCTGGAGAGCATCCTCGACTACTGCGACGGCGTCATGGTCGCGCGCGGCGATCTGGGCGTGGAGCTGGAGCCGGAAGAAGTGCCGGTGGCGCAGAAGCAGATCATCCGTGCGGCCCGCCAGCGCGGCGTGCCGGTGATCGTGGCGACGCAGATGCTGGAGTCGATGACGTCTTCGCCGGCGCCGACCCGGGCCGAGGCCTCGGACGTGGCCAATGCCGCATACGAGGGGGCCGACGCCCTGATGCTGTCGGCCGAGACGGCCTCGGGCGACTATCCGCTGGAATCGGTCGGGGTGATGAGCCGGATCATCGAACGGGTCGAGAAGGATCCGATGTGGCCCAGCCTGATGGACGCCGAACACGCCGGCATGGACGACATCGACGCCGATGCTCTCGTCGCCGCGGCGCGCAAGGCGGCGGAGGCGCAGTCGACGGCCTGTATCGTTGTGTTCACCACCCTGGGCGGCACGGCGCGGCGGATGGCGCGCGAGCGGCCGCTGCAGCCGGTTCTGGCCCTGACGCCCAATCCCGACACGGCGCGGCGGCTGGCCCTGGTCTGGGGACTGGAGACCCGGCTGGGCAAGGAGCCCGCCTCGCTGGAGGATGTCACCGAGGACGCGGTCAGCAGCGCGGTAAACTACGGCATGGCCGAACCGGGTCAGCGCATCCTGATCCTCGCGGGAACGCCCTTCGGCGCGCCGGGGGCTGCGAATCTGCTGCGACTGGCCCATGCTCCGGCCAAGGGGCGCAAATAGCGTCCGATCCCTCCCGGTCGGCATGATCAAATATATCGGCTCGAAACGCGCCTTGCTGACCCAGATCGCGACCGCGATCCGCGGCCAGCTGCCGGACGGCGGGACGGTGTGTGATCTGTTCTCCGGTAGCGCACGGGTCGGCCATGCGCTGAAGGGGGCCGGTTTCCGGGTCTGGTCGAACGATCACAACACCTACGCCCATGTGTTGGCCACGGCCTATGTGCAGGCCGACCGCGAGCGCTGGCTGGAGCGGGCCGGGGCCGTGCTCGCGGACCTGCGCGCCGTGACGCCACAGCCGGGCTGGTTCACCAAAACCTTCTGCGAGGACGCCCGCTATTTCACGCCGGAGAACGGCGCGGTCATCGACGCCATGCGCGACCGGATCGCGGCCATGGCCCTGGAGCCCGAACTGGAGGCGATCGCCCTCGTCAGCCTGATGGAGGCGGCCGACCGGGTGGATTCCACGGCCGGTCTGCAGATGGCCTATATGAAGTCGTGGGCAGCGCGGGCGTTGAAGCCGCTGGAGCTGCGTATGCCGGACATCCTGCCCGGCGTGGCCGACGGACCGTGCAAGGCGACGCGCCGGGACGCGGTCGAACTGGCCCCCGAGGTCGAGGCCGATCTGGTCTATCTGGACCCGCCGTACAACCAGCATTCCTACCTCGGCAACTACCACTGCTGGGAGAGCCTTGTGCTGTGGGACAAGCCCGAGACCTACGGCATCGCCAACAAGCGGATCGACGTCCGCACCCGCAAGAGCGCCTTCAACAGCAAGCCGGGCATCGCCCCGGCGCTGCAGGCGGTCATCGAGGGGCTGAAGGCCCCGAACCTGATCGTCTCGTTCAACGACGAGGGCTATCTGGGCCGGGATCAGCTGGTCGGCATGCTGTCGGGCCGGGGCGAGGTGCAGGTGATCGAGATCGCCCGCCCGCGCTACGTCGGGGCCCGCATCGGCATCCACAATCCCAAGGGCGAAAAGGTCGGGGCGGTCGGGCGGCTGCGCAATGTCGAATATCTGTTCGTGGTCAGCGAGCGGCCGGTCACGCTGGCGGATGCCGCCTAGCTCGCGGAACGCGCGTTTGACATCGCCGTTATGCGGGGATGGAAATGTCACCCATGCCCTCCGCCCGTCGTCTTGAAGGCGTCCGCGCCTGTGGCCGCGCCGCCGATGCGTTTGAAACCGTCGCCTGGCGTCCGCCCTCGACCGCGCGGTTCGATACGCGGGTGGCCAATGACCCGGTCGTCGAGGAGCCTACGCTGCAGGCGCTGATCGCCGATCTGCCCGGCTGGGTAACGGTGGTCTGCGGTGGTGTGGTCGCGGCCCTGATGGGTGCGCTGGTCGGCGGGGCGTTGGCTCTCTGAAATTCCGCTCATCCCGGCGAAAGCCGGGACCCAGTCCTTTGGGTGACAGATCCCGGACTTACGCCGGGACGCCAATCCTGAAACGCCGGCGTCTCGCTGGACAGAACCGGGTCCCGGCTTTCGCCGGGATGAGCGGAAATTATTGATCCAGCAGCGCCCGGATCGGCGCCCAGCTGCGGCGGTGGGCCGGGCAGGGGCCCAGGGTTCTCAACGCTTCCTGGTGGATCGGCGCATTGTAGCCCTTGTGGCCGGCGAAGCCGTAGCCAGGGTATTCTGCGTCCAGTTCGACCATCAGCCGGTCCCGCGCCGTCTTGGCCAGGATCGAGGCGGCGGCGATCGACAGGGACAGGCTGTCGCCCTTGATCACGGTCTGCACCGCGCAGGGCAGTTTGAACCCGTAGTTGCCGTCCACCAGCGCCGCGGCGGGCCGGATCGCAAGCGCTTCGATCGCGCGGCACATCGCAAGGCCCGTGGCGTGCAGGATGTTGTGGGACTCGATCTCCTCGACGGAGGCGAAGCCGACGCCCCAGGCCAGGGCGCGGGCCTTGATCTCGATCTCCAGCGCCTCGCGCCGGGCGTGGGTCAGGGCCTTGGAGTCGTCGATGCCGGCGGGCAGGTCGTCGGGATTCAGGATCACCGCCCCCGCCGAGACCGGCCCGGCCCAGGGACCGCGGCCCGCCTCGTCGACGCCGCAGACGGGCCCGCCCGCGCTTTCGATCAGCAGGATTTCGAGCGTCAGCGTCGGGAAAGCGCGGGAAAGCTTTGCCTTTGCAAGGGATTTCGCCGGGATCTTCACGCGCCGCCCATCGCACGAACCTGCCGGTGGCGGAAGCATTCCACGCCGTGATCATTGACCATGCCGACCGCCTGCATGAAGGCGTAGACGATCACCGGGCCGCAGAAGGTGAAGCCCCGCTTCTTCAGGGCCTTCGCCATCGCTTCGGATTCCGGCGTGGCCACGGGGCGGCCGCCGCTGTCAGGCCAGGAATTCTGGATCGGCGCGCCGCCGACGAAGGACCAGAGCCATTCGGAGAAGTCCTCGCCGCTGTCGCGCATCTCCAGCCAGATCCGGGCGCCCTTGATGGCGCTGTTGATCTTGGCCCGCGAGCGGATGATGCGGGCGTCGCCCAGCAGGCGCTCGATGTCGGCCTCGCCGTAGCGGGCGATGATCTCCGGGTCGAAGCCGTCGAAGGCGTCGCGCATGTCTTCGCGTTTCCTCAGGATGGTGATCCAGGCCAGGCCAGCCTGGAAGCCGTCCAGCACCAGCTTTTCCCACAGGGCGCGGGCGTCGTACTCGGGCACGCCCCACTCCTCGTCGTGATAGGCGACGTAGAGAGGATCGGTCCCGCACCAGGCGCAGCGGTGGAGTGAGTCGGACATGGGCGCAGGGTAGCGGATCAGGCGCAAAAAAGGGCCGCGTCCCGGAAGACGCGGCCCTTGTCTTCGCCCGACCGAAGGATCAGCCGGCGGTGTAGCGGTATTCGGTGATCTCGCAGACATTGATGCGGTAGCGGATCAGTTCGTCGCCATCAGCAAAACGGGCCTTGAAGTCATAGATGCAGGCACCGGTGCCGTCGTCGATATTGATCCGGACCCGGGCACCGCTGGGCAGCACGTCCTGACCGAGAATGTCTTCCTCCCAGTTGTTCCGGCCCGAGTTGGAGGCGTAGAAATGGGTCATGGTGACGCCGGTGGCGTTGATGATGGTGACGCGACGGTCCTGGCCGTCGTTGGACTGGAAGCCCATCGTCCCGAAGGCGACGGCGGAAATGGCGGCCGCCAGTACGGCGCGGCGTGCGAAAGCCTTGAACATTTTACGGATCCTTTGAGGGATGCGCCCCCTGCGCAACTTCGACCTAACGCCGATGTTTGACCCGTGTCGAGAAGGTGGCGAGATAATTCAGCAGATGCTGAAACTCCGGCGCCCCGGAGCCGGTGCGCCATGAATTGCCGCGCGCTGCGATCATCGAGGGGCGCTCTCGCGGATCCGTGCTAGAGGGGCGAGGTCACCCATCGATGGATTTCCGCCCCATGCCAGGCAAACCGGCGCGTCTGCTTGCCGCTCTGCTGGCGGCCTCGCTCTGGCTCGCCGGGTGCGGCACCATCGACCGGCCGGACCAGGGCGTTCTGCGTCTGACCAACCAGACCTGGCGGCCGACCGAGGATCCCCGCATACGGGCCGGCGATATCGTCCGCATCGAGGCCCTGGCGGAGCAGGTCGGAGACCGGCTGTGGGTGGCGTCGGAGGGCCGGTCCATCCTCGCCCTGTCCGGCGGCGGCGCCAATGGAGCCTATGGCGCCGGGGTGCTGGTGGGCTGGACCGAGAGCGGGACCCGTCCCGAGTTCAGCGTTGTCACCGGCGTCAGCACCGGGGCGCTGGCGGCGCCATTCGCCTTTCTCGGCCCCGAGTGGGACGACGAACTGAGGAGCGCCTATGCCGAGGGCCGTACCGGCGGCCTGCTGGGCTGGCGCAGCTTCGCGGCGCTGGCCGCGCCGGGGCTGTTCGATTCCGGCGTGCTGGAGGATCTCGTCGCGGACTACGTTACGCCGGAGCTGTTGCGTGAGATCGCGATCGAGCACGAGAAGGGCCGGCGGCTGCTGATCGTGACCACCAATCTGGACGCGCAGGAAACGGTCATCTGGGACATGGGCGTGTTGGCCAGCCAGGGCGGGGACCAGGCCGTCGAACTGTTCCGGAAAGTCCTGCTGGCGTCCGCCAGCATTCCCGGCGTCTTCCCCCCGGTCATGATCCCGGGCGTCGACGAGCAGGGGCGGCTGGTCGAGGAGATGCACGTCGACGGTGGGGTCGTCACACCCTTTCTCGGCATTCCGGAAAGTCTGCTGACGGTGACCACCCCGACGCAGGCACCGGAGGGAACCGCCCTGTATGTCCTGATCAATGGCCAGACCGGACGGACCCAGGCGATCACGCGCGGGACCCTGTCCGCCATTCTGGCCCGCGCCTATGACACGATGAGCAAGGCGAGCCTTCGTACCAGCCTCACGGTCAACCTGGCGTTTGCCCAGCGCAATGGCCTGAGCCTTCATGTTGCTGCCATACCCGACGGCGTCGAGGCGTCGAGCCTCGATTTCAACCCCGCGTCCATGGCGGGCCTTTTCGAGCGGGGCCGGGCCGCGGCCGCGAGCGGGCTGGCCTGGTCCGAACTGGAGGGGTCCGTGCCGGACCCGGTCCCCGGGCCGGTGGAACCGGGGCCGCCGCCCGCGGTGCCGGATTAGGAGAGCGACCGCTCAGCCGAGCTCGGCGAACGCCCGTACCGGAAACGTCCCGAACGCCTTCACCTTCGGCGGCGCCGCCGTGAACCGGAAACCGGCGTCCGGCAGCAGCTCCAGCCCGCGCATATGCTCGCAGATCGGTATGCCGGCGCCGAGCAGCAGGGTGTGGGCCGGCCGCGCGCGCGTGCGGGTGTCGTCGATATTGTGGGAGTCGATGCCCACAAGCGCCGCGCCGGCGTCGACCAGCAAGGCGGCGGCCGCTTCCGTGAGGAAGGGATGGTCCTCGAAATAGGCGTCGGTGCGCCAGTGCCGGGCCCAGCCGGTGTGGACCAGGACGGCCTTGCCGCGCACGTCGACCCCTGTGAACCGGTCGGCGTCGATCGCCTGCAGGCCAGGAACGCGCACCACCAGGCCGGGCAGGGCGGCGACGCGCTCAAGACCGACGTCGCTCAAATCCTCGCCGTCGGCGTAGCGGTGGAAGGGCGTGTCCAGATAGGTGCCGGTGTTGCCGACCATCTCGATCCGCCCGATCTGGAATTCGGTTCCAGGGTCATAGGTGGCGCGCGAGGCCTCGCGGCTCAGATGGTCGCACACCAGCGGTGCCGGCAGACCCTTGTAGGTGACCATGCCGGCTTCGATGGTGTGGCTGAGGTCGATCAGGCGACGGGTCATGACGGCATCCATCCGGGCCGCCGGACTTCGACGGCCTTGCCCTCGACGGTCAGGGTGCCCTCCAGCCGGTCCAGCCTCAGCAGGGCCATGGCGGTGCCGTCGCGGCCGCTCAGCATCTCGCCGGCGCGGAGTTCGCCGTTCAGCACCTCGGCGCCGAAGGGGGGCGGGGCACCTTCGAAGGTGATCGGCAACATGCGGGTCTTGATCGCGCCGCGGCGTTTCATCCGCGAGGTGGTTTCCTGGCCGACGAAACAGCCTTTCTGGAAGTCGATCCCGTTCAGCAGGTCGAAATTGGCCTCGATCACATAGGTCTTGTCGGGCACCGTGTCGGCCGCCGGGTCGGGAACGCCGAGCGAGAGGCGGTGGGCGTTGTAGTCGTCCTCGCTCGCATTGACCGCCGGCTCCCCGCCGAGGCCGCGTCCGCCGAGGTCGGGGACGCGTGGGTCGGCGATGAAGCCGTCCGGCAGGTCGCCGCCGAACGCCGCAAAGACCGGCCTGTCGTCGGCTTCGACTGTGACCTGCGCCCGTAAACGGTACATGGCCAGCCGTTGCAGCAGGGCGTCGCGACGGTCGGCGGCGACATCGAGCACGACGGCTTCAGGCTCGCCCCACAGGAACAGGTCGAACAGGAGCCGGCCCGGCGGCGACAGCAGCGCCCCGAAGCGCAGTTCGCCGGGCGACAGGGTCTCGACGTCCTGGGTCAGAAGATTGTGCAGGAAGGGACGGGCGTCGGGGCCCGAGACCCGGATCAGGGCGCGACTGTCGAGGCGGGCGATACGGACGGTCATGGGCCCTAGATAGGGCGCGTCGCGGCTGTGGACCATGCCCGCATGTCGTCTGCTGCGACGAGAGAATCCGTATACGGTGCGTCCATGACGGGACGTTTCCCCATTCTCTACATCGCCGAGGCGGACGCGAGCGACGCGATCCTGTCGTCGGGGGTGCTCGCCTGTATGGTCGAGGCCATGCCGCAGGCGAGCTTCACCGTCGTCGGCTCGCCGAAGAGCGCGCCCCTGTTCGCCGACACGCCGCGTCTGGATCGGCTGATCGTTCTGGAGCGCGACAGCCGGCTGGACTGGCTGGGGCTGTGGAACAAGGTTCGGGAGACGAAATGGGGCCTGGTCGTCGACATGCGCGGCACCACCCTGTCCAGCAAGCTGAAGCGGCAGAAGCGCGCGGTTCGCGGGGCCTGGGAGGCGGGGGTCCATGCGGTCGAACAGGCAGCGCGGGTCCTCCAGCTCGAGGAGATCCCGGCACCGAAGCTGTTTGTCTCGGAGGCGACCCGCGCGGCCGCCGACGCCCTGATCCCGGCCGAGGGTGTTCCTATCCTCGCGATCGGTCCCGGCGCGGACTGGATGGGGAAGGTCTGGCCGTCCGAGCGCTACGCCAAGGTGGCGGTGGCTCTGGTCGGTGACGGCGGGCCGCTGGAAGGCGGTCGGGTCATCGTGGTCGGCGACGAGAACGCCCGCGACACGGCCCACGTCATCCGCCTGTCCCTGCCGCGCAACCGGGTGACCGAACTGCAGGGGCGGCTGGGTCGGCTGGAGACGGTCGCGGCCGTGGGTCGGGCGGCGCTCTATGTCGGGGCGGATACGATCTGGACGGACCTGGCCGTGGCCGCCGGGGTGCCTGTGGTCGCGGCCTTCGGACCGTCGGATGAGGCGGAGCACGGGCCCTGGGGCGGGATCGCGGTGCGGGGGCCGCGCTCGGTCGAAGAGTTCCGCAAGATCGACCCCAATCTCAATCAGGCCATCCTGCATATGCATGACCTGCCCGCCGACCGGGTGCTGAAGGCGGCGACCACGCTGCTGGCGCGACATCCAGCCGTCTAGATCGTTCCCCCGCGCAGAGCTAAGGGACGCGCATGACCCAGACATATGACCTGATCGTCCGCGGTGGCGAAGTGGCCAATCATGCGGGGCGCGGCATGGCCGACGTCGGCGTGATCGACGGGCGGATCGCCTTTGTCGGTGACCTGTCGCAGGCCTCGGCGGGCGAGACCGTGGACGCGAAGGGCCTGACGGTCCTGCCGGGCGTCATCGACACCCAGGTCCATTTCCGCGAACCGGGACTGGAGTGGAAGGAAGACCTCGAGAGCGGCAGCCGCTCGGCGGCGCTCGGCGGGGTTACGGCCGTGTTCGAAATGCCGAACACCGAGCCCAATACGACCGATCCGGACACTCTCGCGGACAAGCTGGCCCGGGCGCGGGACCGGATGTGGACGGACCATGCCTTCTACATCGGCGGCACGCACGGCAATGCGAAACACCTCGCCGAGCTCGAGCGGCTGCCGGGCTGCTGCGGGGTCAAGGTGTTCATGGGGGCGTCGACCGGCACCCTGCTGGTCGCCGACGACGACGGGGTGCGCGAGGTGCTGCGCCATGTGAAGCGGCGCGCGACCTTCCATTCCGAGGACGAATACCGGCTGGTCGAACGGCGTCCGCTGGCCCGGACCGGCGACTGGACCAGCCATCCCGAGGTGCGGGACGCCGAGAGCGCGATCCGCTCGACGCGGCGGCTGGTGGCCCTGGCGCGCGAGGTCGGGGCGCGGATCCATGTGCTGCACGTCTCGACGGCGGAGGAGGTGCGGTTCCTCGCCGACCACAAGGACGTGGCCACGGCCGAGGTGACGCCGCAGCACCTGACGCTGGACGGGGATGAGGCCTATGCCCGGCTGAAAGGCTATGCCCAGATGAACCCGCCGATCCGCAATGCCGCCCATATCGCTGGCCTGTGGACCGGGATCGAGCACGGGGTGTTCGACGTGCTGGGCTCGGATCACGCGCCGCACACGATCGAGGAAAAGGCCAAACCCTATCCAGCCTCGCCGTCGGGCATGCCGGGGGTGCAGACGCTGGTGCCGGTGATGCTCACCCATGTCGCCCACGGGCGGCTGAGCCTCGACCGGTTCATCGACCTGACCTCCCACGGCGCCAACCGGGTGTTCGGCATCGCCGGCAAGGGCCGGATGGCCGAGGGCTATGACGCCGACCTGACGCTGGTCGATCTGAAGGCGAAACACGTGCTCAGCCACGCCGACATGGCCAGCCGCTGCGGCTGGACCCCGTTCGACGGCTTTGAGGCGACGGGCAAGGCGATGGGGACCATCGTCCGGGGCCGGGTGGTGATGAAGGACGGCGAGCTGGTCGGGACGGCGCACGGTCGCCCCGTCCGCTTCCAGGAGACCCTGTCCTAGCGGCGTTCCAGAATGAAGCCGGCCACGTCCTCGACCACGCCCGGAGCCAGTGGCAGGGTCGGGTCGCTGTAGGTGGCGATATTGGCCGCGCGGTCGGCCGGGGCCAGCTTCAGCAGGTGGCTGACCCCCTCCCAGATCGCCAGTCGGGCGCCAGGGCGGGCGGCGGCCAGGGCCTCAGCATCAGTCAGGCCGACCTGGATGTCCGCCGTGCCCTGACCGATCATGACAGGCCCCGGGTAGGCGGCGACCAGCGCCGCCGGATCCAGCGGCAGCCACGAGATCATGTAGGGCTGGACCGAAGGGCGGAAGAGGGCGGCCAGTTGGGGCGGGACATCCGTGACCGGGCGTCCGGCCTCAAGCTCGGCGAGGATGGCCACGGCCTGACTCCGCAGGGGCTCGG
The DNA here is from genome assembly GCA_030693575.1 of Brevundimonas sp. Classification (GTDB taxonomy): domain Bacteria; phylum Pseudomonadota; class Alphaproteobacteria; order Caulobacterales; family Caulobacteraceae; genus Brevundimonas. The sequence goes on from JAUYAG010000145.1 coordinate 37,587, forward strand.
GGGCGTTCGCCAGTTGCTCGCGCAGGACAGCACCGATCGGACGGCCCGCGCCGGCCAGCAGCACGAGGCCGCAGACAGCGTCGTCTCCGTTGGCGACGGCCGCCAGGGCGACCAGCGCCCCCTCGCTGTGCCCGATCAGCCAGGCACACGGTTGGCCGGTCAGCCGGGCGGTCTCGGCAGCCCAGGCGCCGGCGTCGTTCGAATAGTCGGTGAAAAGCAGATCGGCTTCCGCCATGCCGGGGTAGGCGCTTGCGCCGATGCCCCGCTTGTCGGCGCGGAGGCTGGCGATTCCCTGTTCTGCCAGCCCCTCGGCGAGCAGGCGGTAGCTGGAGGATGAGACGCCGAGCGGGCTGTTGCCATCCCGGTCGGTAGGCCCGGAGCCGGCGATGATCAGGGCCGCCGCGCGGGTCGGGCCTTCGGGCGTCAGCAGGGTCGCGTGCAGGGCGGCCGGTGCCCTGGTCATGACGACCTCGGTCGAGATCGGGTCAGCCAGCAGGGCGGCGGCGAGGATGAGGCTGAACATGGCGGGTCTCCGGTTGGAACGGGATCAGAAGGGCTGGCGGTCGGGATCGGTGCGCCACACGCGCCAGCTTTCGATTGCAGCCAGGAGGGCGGCGGCGACAATGGCGGCGAGCAGGGCATAGAGGCCGAGGGGGCGGGGCGCGAAGGGCGCGGTCAGCAGTCCGGCCAGGCCGATGATGAAGAACAGCCTGCCCGCAAGCCGGTTGGACCGGTCCCACGCCAGCCGGCTCTTGAAAGCCCAGGGCGTACGTATGCCGACGACCGGATTGGGGCCGACGCGACCGAGGAAGGCGCCCATCAGCAGGATGACGAGGCTGATCAGGGCCATGGGCAGGGCGCCGCCGATGTCGGTTGTGCCGGACAGGCTTGCGGAGGCAATGAGCAGGCCGATCAGGGGAAGGCTGAGTACCACCACCAGCTGGGCGTAGCCCAGGGCGCGGCGGCGGGCGGGATCCTCCGCCCGATCGGCGGCCAGGCCCATGCCGCCGCCGAGCAGCAGCGTCAGCAGGGCCATGCCGAGGAGGACGCTGCCAACGACTTCGCGCGTGCCCCAGTCATCGGCCTGACCGGAGGCGTTCCAGTGGACGGGCAGCAGTTCCGTGGGGCCGGCGAGGAAGGTCCAGGCGCCCAGCCCGCCGACCATCAGGCTGAGAGCGACCGTCGCCAGATTGAGGGCCGAACCGGATTTGGGTGGTGTGGTCATGTCTTGTCTCCCGTTTCCTCCCGGCCCGCGCCGGTCATGGCCAGCAGGAAGGCCAGGGCCTCCTCCACCGCCGAAATCTCGAGCCGGTAGCGGATCGAGGCGCCCTCGCGCTCGGGCGAGACCAGTCCCGCTTCCTTGAGCGCATTGAGATGGCCGGTGATGGTCGGCCAGCTCATGTCGAAGGCGGCGGCGATGTCGCCGGACGCCATCGGTCCCTTGCGCAGCATGTCGATGATGCGGCGGCGGACAGGGTGGGACAGGGCTTTGAACAGCGCGTTCATAGGAAGAAGGCTAATTAGGAAGTGTCCTAATATCAAGAGTTACTTTGGAACATGACCAAGTGGCTGATTGATCGGTTAGATCGAGAAACTCACCCCGCAGCCGCAGCTGGACGCCGCGTTGGGATTGCGCACCACGAACTGCGCCCCGGCCAGGTCGTCGACGAAGGCGATCTCGGAGCCCTTGAGGAAGGGCAGGGAGACGGGGTCCACGACGGCCGCCTGGCCGTCGGCCGCGATGCGGATGTCGTCGGCTTCGGCGGTTTCGACCAGTTCGAACCGGTACTGGAAGCCGGAGCAGCCGCCGCCGTCGACGGCGACGCGGAGCAGGACCGGGTGACCCTCGGCCGCGCCCAGCTCGGCCAGCCGTTTGGCGGCGCTGTCGGACAGCGACAGGCCGTGACCGCCGGCGGACGGGGATATCTGGAACAGGGGCTCGGATTGGACGGTGCTCACGGGGGGTATATGAGGCGTAGAGGGCCGATCGCAAAGGCCCGGATCCGAAAGAGCGGCTGACCTTGATCCCCGAACGCGCCCCCTATGCCGAATATCCCGAACACAGCTGCGGCCGGCTGACCCCCGAACCGATCAGCCGGACGCGCAACGCCTATGCCCGCGACCGCGACCGGATCATCCATGCGACGGCCTTCCGGCGGCTGAAGGAGAAGACCCAGGTCTTCGTGGCGCATGAAGGCGACCACTACCGCACCCGTCTGACCCATTCGCTGGAGGTGGCGCAGATCGCGCGGTCTCTGGCGCATGCCCTGCGGCTGGATACCGATCTGGCCGAGACGGTGGCGCTGGCGCATGACCTGGGCCATCCGCCCTTCGGACATGCCGGCGAGGACGAACTGCAGGCCCAGATGGCACCGTGGGGCGGGTTCGACCACAACGTCCAGACCTTCCGCGTCGTGACCCGGCTGGAGGAGCGCTATCCGGGCTTCGACGGGCTGAACCTGAGCTGGGAAACCGTCGAGGGGGTGGTCAAGCACAACGGGCCGGTGTCGCACCGTCTGGACGAGCCGGCGTGGAAGGCGATCGCCGACTATGCGCCCGGCTGGGACCTGCGGCTGGGGACCTTCGCCTCGCTGGAGGCGCAGGCGGCGGCGATCGCGGACGACATCGCCTACAACAACCACGATGTGGACGACGGGGTACAGGCGGGGCTGTTCACGCTTGAGGACCTGGCCGAGGTGCCACTGATCGGGCCGGTGCTGCACGGGGTGCGCAAGGACTGGCCGCATATCGACGATCGCATGATCCGCATCGAGGCGGTGCGGCGCATGATCGGGGCCATGGTCGAGGACGTACTGGCCGAGACCGAGAGCCGGATCGAGGCGGCCAACATCCGCTCGACCGAGGCGGTGCGCACCGCCGACCGGATGCTGGTGGCGTTCTCGCCGGGCATGCTGGCCGATCTGGGCGTGCTGCGGAAATTCCTGTTCGAGCGGATGTACCGCCACTATCGCGTCAACCGCACCCGCAGTCAGGCGCGGCGCATCCTGGCCGAGATGTTCCAGCTGTTCATGGCCGACCCCGGCACCCTGCCGCCCGAATGGTCGATCCGGGCGGATGTGGCGGACGAGGCGAAGCGGGCGCGGGCGGTGTGCGACTACATCGCCGGCATGACCGATCGGTACGCCATCGAGGAACACCGCAAGCTGTTCAGCCTGGATCTGGCGCTCGATTTGTAGGGGATTGAGTCCTTCCCTCGCGCTCCCGGCCTGAAAAAGGACTCGGACCGGGATACAGTGATGGTTCCGCGCGCCGATTCGCGTGGATCCATGAGGCGCGGTCATGTCCAACGAAGATCCCTATCGTCCGAACCAGGGCCGCGACCGGGGCGCCTATACGCCGCCGACCGACGACGACCTGCCGTTCAACCGCGGCGGCTATGACGCCCGCCGGGCCGGCGGCGGAGGAGGCGGAGCCAAGGCGCCGCCGATGACGCTGATCATCTCGGCGGTGGTGCTGCTGCTGCTGATCATTGTCGTGGTGGTCTATTACCGCGCCGGGCCGCGCTCCTCGAACGACGCGCCGCCGGCCGTCGGCACGCCGGTCGTGCAGATGAAGGCCGACGCGCCGCTGGAGGCCCAGCCGATCGATCCCGAAGCCGGCATCGACGTCTATGACGCCGCCGAGGCCCCGACCGCCGCCCCGACCTTCACGCCGCCGCCGGAGACCGCCCAGCCGCGTCCCGCGCCGCGCCCGGCCGGAACGACTGCGCCCGTCGC
>JAUYAG010000150.1 GCA_030693575.1 Brevundimonas sp.
CCGCCGCCGCCGAGGCCATCGACCGCACCATGGTCGAGGCGGAAGAGGCCATCGCCTGCGTCGACGCCGCCGCCAACGCCTTCGACTTCGAGCCCGGCCGTCTCGACAAGGCCGAGGAGCGGCTGTTCGCCCTGCGCGCCGCCGCCCGCAAGCTCAACACCTCGGTCGACAGCCTGCCGACCCTGCGCCTCCGTTTCCGCGAACAGCTGCGCCTGATCGAGGATGGGGCCGAGGCCATCAGCGCCGCCGAACGCGCCGCCTCCGCCGCGCGCGAGGCCTATGACGTCGCCGCCATCCTCCTGACCTCCGCCCGCGAGGCCGCCGCCGACCGGCTGACAGCCGCCGTGATGGAGGAACTGGCCCCGCTGAAGCTGGAGCGCGCCCGCTTCCGCGTCGGCTTCGAGCCGGTGACCGAGGGCCGTCGCGGCCCGCTGGGTGTCGAGACCGTCCGCTTCGAGATCGCCACCAACGCCGGCACCCCCTTCGGCCCTCTGGACGCCATCGCCTCGGGCGGCGAACTGGCCCGCTTCGCCCTCGCCATGAAGGCGGCCCTCGCCGGCCGCGAGGACCAGCGCCAGCCGGTGATGATCTTCGACGAGGTCGATCAGGGCGTCGGCGGCGCCGTCGCCTCCGCCGTCGGCGCCCGCCTGGAGCGCCTCTCGCGCGGCGCCCAGGTCCTCGTCGTCACCCACAGCCCCCAGGTCGCCGCCCGCGGCCACGCCCACTGGAAGGTCCGCAAGGCCGATGCGGGCGGGGTGACCACCACCACGGTGGATGCGCTGGACGACGAGGCGCGGCGGGAGGAGATCGCGCGGATGCTGTCGGGGGCGGTGGTGACGGACGAGGCGCGGGCGGCGGCGAGGAGCCTGATCGGGTGAGGGCAAGGTTGGTCGCTGAAAGCGGACGTTCCGGGTGTCGGCGATGGGTAGGGAGCAGACTTCCGTCAGTGCCCGGAAACCGGCGGGAGCGTGACTTGGAATGATACTGTCACACCACCGGACGGCACTTCTTATGAAGCGGAAGCTGAAGTGCCGGATGGTAGTGAGTTCCTCCCGGCAGGCGAGTATATCGAGGTCGAGATAGACCTCGATACGACCGTTGCTCTCTTAAAGTCGGATGATGCTCTGGCGATGAAAGCGGCTGTAGCCTTGGGACTCCGCGATCCGTCGGTTGCTGCAACGCACGCAGCCTTCGCGGGCGGCTCCATGGCTCAGATGGGCAAGCTCAGTGATATTGAGTTGAAACTGGTCGCCCGTCACGTGCACAGTGCGATGAAGGTGCAAAACCAGGGTCGAGGTCGCTCGGACACGAGCAATGGCTTCCTCACGCGGGCTACGGCTTGGAGGCAAGCCGCCTCGCGAGCAGTTGGATCTTGGATTGGCAGCCGTCTTCCTACGGGCAACCTTCTGATGGGAACTCGGACGTACTATCCGAACGGAAATGTGAGGTCGGAATCGGGTATCGTCTTGCGCCTCGAACGCCAGGACGAGCCCAACTGATCTGACTGTCAATCGAGGGCCGGATTTCAGTTAGTCTGGCCCTCACCGGCGAGAACATAGACCGATGACCCACACCTACAGGACGATATCGTGGATCTGCACGGGTGCGGTGATCGTCTACTACGTTAGTATATCTTTTGTCCCGTTTGGTTGGCGCGGTGCCCTGCCTGCAGCAATCGTGATGGGCTTGATCGTCATCGCCCTGATGCGGCCTATACAAAACAGGCCTCGATTTATTTGGAAGTTTGTGGGAAGCGAACAACAGATCAGTCGGGTATTTCCGCCTATTTTGGCATTACTCACAGTCCACATCGTTTTGGTCGGAGTACTGAGGGCCATAGGCCTTTCTTCTACGGGTCTAGAAATCGCCATCCAGCTTTTTGTCTGGATCATTCTGCCCGTATTTGGAGCGCTGTCTGGCATGTTGGCCTTGCCGAGAAGGGACAGAGAGGTCAGATCCAAGAAGACTTTTACTGTCTATGTCGCCGCAATCATCCTTGCGTTCATGTTCGGGTTGATGTTGACCCTGCCTTTGGCGCCAAGATCCGAGTTAGCTTCGCCTTCGCGAATCGTAATGGAGGTAGGCTACTTTTCGGCCCTCGCCACGTCAGAGGAGATCATTTTCCGCATGATAATGCTCACGGCAATCATGCAAATGTCTGGATCAAGATGGTACGCCCTTATCATATCATCTACGGCGTTCGGACTAGCTCACCTTCCGATCGCGATGCTGGAACCGGTCGTAAACGCGGATCCGGACCAGCTTGTTTTCTATCTCAAAAGCTTTGCACCTGAGCTGGTGTGGAAGATCGGGATTGGCTTTATCCTGGGAGCTCTTTGGATAAGAACTGGATCTCTGGTACTCGTGGCTTTGGCGCACGCGATAATCAACGTCGTGCCGGCGATCTATTCAGGGTCATTGCCAATCTGAGCATGAGCGTTTTCGTTCTTCCTTCAGTGGTGACGGGGAGCTGTTTCTGGCCGCTGTCGGTCGGGAGCGGCCAAAGGCAGCGCGCCACTTTCCGGACGTTCGGCACCTGGGCCCGCCATGGCCAGAGTCTGCGTCGGAAGCCGGAAACCCCTCCGCCCGGGAGTGTATTCCCGCCCCGTGTCTTCTCGCCCCTTGAGGACCCTGACCCGCCCCTTCCGACCCTCCGGGACGCGCCGTCGTTGCGCCGGAACCGGCACGACGACCGTTTCTGACGCAGGCCCGTGCATAGTGGTGAAATGCCCACCGGGCGTGGTCTTTCACATCGCCAGAACCGTCGCCGCCACCGTCCCAGGGGCCGGCGAACCGCCTCAGCCGGCGATGACGGATTGGCGGCGTTCACCGCCGACATTTTTTGTCCGGAATGCGAGACTCTCTGCCCTTCCGTTGAAGGCCGCGGGGTTGCTGATCCGGCGGTGCGCGTTCCTTCTCCCCTTGCGGGAGAAGGTAGCCCGCGAAGCGGGTCGGATGAGGGGTCTCACGGACCTGTCCTCATCGGCGGCTCGCTCACGGCATGGAGCGGTGTAACCCCTCATCCGTCAGCCTTCGGCTGCCACCTTCTCCCGCAAGGGGAGAAGGAAGACTTTACCCCCGCAACACCTTCAGCAGCTGCGGATGCAGGTCCGAGTTCGTCGCCAGGATCTGCGCCCCCGTCTCCGGCCGGCCCTCGCCGTCGATGGTGGTGACCACCCCGCCGGCCTCGGTGACGAACAGGATCCCCGCCGCCACGTCCCAGGGGCTCAGGTTGCGCTCATAATAGGCGTCGTACCGTCCCGCCGCGACCCAGGCGAAGTCCAGCGCGGCCGAGCCCAGACGGCGGATGCCGGCGACGCGCTGGCCGATGGCGTGGAGGTCCTTGATGGCCTGGGCGTGGCCGGTCTTGCCGATGAAGGGCAGGCCGGTGGCGATCAGGCTTTCCGACAGGTCGCGCCGTCCGGCGACGCGGATGCGCTGGTCATTCAGATAGCAGCCCTTGCCCTTTTCGGCCCAGAACAGCTCGTTCATGACGGGGTTGTAGGTCACGCCCGCGACGATCTCGGAGCTGCCGTCCGGCGCGGTCCGCTGCAGGCCCACCGTGATCGCGAAATGCGGCATGGCGTGCATGAAGTTGGTGGTGCCGTCGATCGGATCGACGATCCACAGGTGGGACTTGTCGGTCCCCTCCATCATGCCGCGCTCCTCGCCCAGGAAGCCGTAGCCCGGGCGGGCCTTCATCAGCAGTTCGTAGAGGGTGTCCTCGGCCCGGATGTCGGCGGCCGTGACGAAGTCGCCGGGGCCCTTGCGCGACACCTGCAGCTGGGCGACCTCGCCGAAGTCGCGCAGCATCGGCCGTGCGGTCTTGCGGACCGCGTCGATCATGACGGAAACGAGGGCGGAGGCGAGGGCCATGGGGGATCTCCTGGTCCGCATGTCCTGAAAGGCGCTCGGCCCGGAGATGCGGAGAAGTTCAACGGCCCCGGATGGAGCCGAGTGGTTGGTGGCTAGTGACTAGTGATTGGCGACTTCGAGAGCGGCGCTTGAGCGACCAGCATCCGAACCACTAATCACTAACCACTAATCACTCCTATTCCGCGCGCCGGACGTACTCGCCCGTCGTGGTGTCGACGATGATCCGCTCGCCCACGCCCATGTAAGGCGGGATCATGATGCGGACGCCGTTGTTGGCGATGGCCGGCTTGTAGGACGACGAGGCGGTCTGGCCCTTCACGGTGGGCTCGGTCTCGACGACCTCCAGCGTGACCTGGTCGGGCAGGGTCAGGCCGATCGGCCGTTCCTCGTGCATTTCGATGACGACCTTCATGCCGTCCTGCAGATAGGCGACGCGGTCCTCGCCGACCCAGTCCTTCTGCAGCTCGGTCTGCTCGTAGGTGGCGTCATCCATGAAGACCAGGGCGTCGCCCTGCTCGTACAGATAGGAGAACTCCTTCTGCTCCAGCGTGACGCGCTCGACCTTGTCTTCCGAGCGGAAGCGTTCGTTCAGCTTGTTGCCGGTCTCGAGGTTCTTGGCCTCGACGTTGGCGAAGGCACCGCCCTTGCCGGGCTTGACGTGGCTGGCCTTGGTCACGACCCACAGGCCCTTGTTGTGCTCAAGGACCATGCCGGGCTTGATGGTGTTGCCGTTGATCTTCGCCATGGGTGTCTCGGAAGGGATTGGGCGCAGCCTGCGATGGCGCGCGAACGGGCGCAGTCCCTAGAGGAAGCCGCGTCATCCGGCAAGGCGTGGGCCGGATGCGGGGGCTCAATGCACCGTCGGGCGGTGCTCGGTCCTGCGCTGGATGAAATTGGCCAGCCGCACGCGCCCGCCCGTCGGAGACGCCAGCTTGCCCGCGCCCTCGTCCAGTTTCCGGGCCTCATGGGCGAAGGCCGCCGCCAGACCCGCCGAGGACATGGCCGCCGCGATCTGCAGGCCACGGCCGGCGGGGCGCATGGCGATCCACACCGCGTTCAACGCCTGGGCCGCGGCCCAGAGGCCCAGCGCGGCGGTCCGCTCAGGCCGCGACGGCGCGTTCCAGACCCGGACCGCTGACAGGGTGGTGACCGAGAACACCGCCGGCAGGATCAGGCTCAACGGCCCGCGCGGCCGCTCGGTGATCGGGGCGTCGTCATCGGTCAGCGTCTGCGGCCGGGGCTCGACCGTCCGGCTGGCGAACAGGGTCGCCGCCAGCGCAAAGCCGACGGTCACCGCCACGCCCAGCACCACATGGCCGGCGTTGCGCTCCCCGACGTTGAGGAAGTCGGTCGCGGCGTCGCGCGCCGTCTCGAGCGCGTCCTCGACGTTATCGATGATGTCGGTCATTCCAGCTCCTCCAGGGGTCGGGAGCGGAATGACCGGCTGCCGCCGTCAGTTCCCGGGCGCGCCGGTCTTCGGCTCGACGATGAGGAAGATCGCGGTGGTGTCGCCGATGTTGAGTGTCTCGTGCGAGGCGGTCCGGTCGCTCCACCAGCTGCCGCCCGTCGGCGTGGTCACCTCGCGCACGCCGCCGGCGTCGGTGATCCGGTTTGTCCCACCCTGGACGGCGTACCCCCAGTGCGGGGCATGGAAATGCCGCTCGTGGCCGACGCCCGGCGGAAAGGTGCAGCGCAGGGTCCGGACGCGGGCGTTCTCGGACAGCAGTTCACACACCGCCTCGCCCCGCCAGCCGGCCTCAAGCGGGCTCGGGAGAGGGGCTGGCAGCGGGCCTGCAAGGGCCTGGCCTGCCAGAAGGACCGCGAAAAACACGCCGGCGCTCCGGTGCTCAGTTCCCGGTCGCGCTCTTGTCCGGCGCGATCTCGGTCATGGCCGACTGCAGGTAGTTCTGCTCGCCCAGCTGTTCGATCAGTTTGAACTGCGCCTCGAGGAAGTCGATGTGCTCCTCGGTGTCGTTGAGGATGCGCATCAGGAGGTCGCGGCTGACGAAGTCGCGGGCGGCCTCGCACTGGGCCACGCCGGCCATCACCGTTTCGCGGCCGCCCAGCTCCAGCTGCAGGTCGGCGCCGAGGCATTCGACGGCGGTCTCGCCGATCTTCAGCTTGTGCAGGTCCTGGAGGTTGGGCAGGCCGTCGAGGAACAGCACCCGCTTGATCAGCATGTCGGCGTGTTTCATCTCGCCGATCGATTCGTCGTAGATGATCTGGCCGAGATGCTTCAGGCCCCAGCTTTCGAACATCCGGGCGTGCAGGAAATACTGGTTCACCGCCGTCAGTTCGTTGGTCAGCACCGCGTTGAGCGTGCGGATGATCGCGGGATCGCCCTTCATCGTCATTCTTTCCGTCAGCGGCGCGGCGGTCAGCCCGACCGTCATGAATCACCGGCTGTGATGGCCTGTCTTAACACGCAATGCCGGGAAATGTTCACCTGCGAACACTTCTCACGACATTGAAAATGCGAATGAATCTCCCGGCGGGGAGAGCAGGACTATTCGGCCGCCATGGCGAAGGACTGGCGCGTTTCCTGGATCATCTCGCGCATTTCGCAGACACAGCGCGCGCACTGCACGGCGCACTGGTTGCGCGCGAAGACATCACGCGGCCGCGTCGCGCCGGCCTCGATGGCGGCGGCGACGTCACGTTTGCGAAGACCGTTGCAGTTGCAGACGTACACGGAAGGGCGGACCCGACTGATTGCGAATGGTTCGCTATAGCAGCAGGCGCGCGGCGAATGCAAGTCGTTCGCAGTGAGCGGTTGACCGAACGGTCCATCCGTCGCACTTCCCGGCCATGTCCAGGCCCCCCGTCATTTCCGAGCGCCCGCCCTGCCGGCTTTATCTGATCACGCCGCCGGTGATCCCGGACCTCGCCGCCTTTGCGCACGATCTCGAGGCGGCGCTTGACGCGGGAGATGTTGCGGCACTGCAGATCCGGCTTAAGGACGCGGACGATGCGGCCGTGCTGGCCGCCGTCGCGGTGTTGAAGCCCGTGGCCCAGGCGCGGGGGGTGGCCGTGATCCTCAATGACCGGCCCGATCTGGCGGCTCGAGCGGGCTGCGACGGCGTGCATCTGGGGCAGTCCGACGGCACGGTCAGCGCGGCGCGGACCATGATGGGCCGGGACGCCATGATCGGCGTCACCTGCCACGACAGCCGCGAGCTGGCCATGGACGCGGCCGAGGCGGGCGCGGACTATGTCGCCTTCGGTGCCTTCTTCCCGACCGCGACCAAGGAGACCGTGCACCGGCCCGATCCGGAGATCCTGACCATCTGGCAGGAGACGGTCGAGATTCCCTGCGTCGCCATCGGCGGGATCACGGCTCAGACGGCCGGGGACCTCGCCCGCGCCGGCGCAGACTTCGTCGCGGTCAGCGCCGCCGTCTGGAGCCATCCCGAGGGGCCGGCCGCAGGCGTTCGGGCCCTGGACCGGGCGCTGTCCGCGAACGGCTGACCTTCAGGGGATATTAGGATGCGACGGGCTAGGAAATCCGCTGACATCACGCCGTCCGGACCCGAAGATGATCATGAGCCGCGCGCTCGACCCGCTAGAGCCTGTCGTTGGCGCCGAAGCCGCGGCGAGGACGTCCGCGCGTGCCGCCGCGCGCCCGGCGGGAATCGGCCAGCCGATGGCGCCCATCTTCACAGCCATGGCCGTCCTGGTGCTGGTCGTGCTGTCGCTGACCTTCGCGCGGTCCGCCGGCGTGGTGGCGGCGCTCTGGGGGGCGGCCGGGGTCGCGGTCGCGGTCTGGCTGCGAACCTCGCGGGGACCGCTCTATGACCTGTCGTTCGGCGGGCTGATCGCAGCCGGGATCGCGGCCGGCGAGCTGCTGGCGGGCAATTCGATCGAGCTGACGGTCATGTTCACCGTCGCCAACATGCTGGAGATCTGCCTCGCCGTCCTGTTGGCGCGGCGGTTCGCGCCGACGCTGAACCTCGCTTCGGTACAGGGTGCCTGCCGCTTCCTGCTGGCGGCCGCCGTCATCGCTCCCATCCCCGCGGCGGTTTTCGCCAGCGGCATGCTCTGGTGGATGACCGGCGCCGATTTCCTGGCTTCGGCCCAGACGTGGTGGTTCGGTCATGCGCTCGGCATCGCCGTCCTGTCGAGCTTCGGTCTGGCGCTGACCCACCGCGAGGTGGCCCGCTACCGCGTCCCCGCCCGCGCCATCGAGGCGGTGGTCCTGCTGGGTGGGTTGGCAGGCCTGTGCTTCGCCGTCTTCTCCCAACAGCAACTGCCCATCGGCTTCGTCACCATGCCGTTGCTGCTGCTGATCGCCGTCAGACTGCGCATGCTTGGCGTTACGGCCGCGCTGGTCATCGTCACCATACTGGCCGTCGGTGGCAGCATGCGGGGCTTCGGTCCCTATGCGGTGGCGTTCGAGGGTGCCGACCGGGCCTTGATGGCCCAGTTGCTCGTGCTGTTCGGCTACATGCCCATCATGCTCGTCGCGGCCCTGCTGGAGGAGCGCGACCGCTTCGCGGACCGGGCCCGGCTGGGTCAGGTCCGCGCTGAGAAGGCGTCCGAGGCCAAGTCGCGCCTGCTCGCCAACGTTGCCCATGAGATCAAGAGCCCCGTCGGCGGGGTGATCGGCATCGGCGAGCTGTGGAAGGCTGGCCAGCTGGGGCCCACCTCCGCCACCCAGGTCGAGATGGCCGATATGCTGGTCAAGACCGCCCGTCAGGTCGAGGCGCTGGCGCATGACCTGCTGGACGTCGCCCGCGCCGAGTCCGGCGCGGTCAAGGTCGAGCTGCGGCCGACCGACGTGCCCGGCGTGCTTGAGGATGTGCGCCGGACGACGGCCCTGCGGCCGGACGCCCAGGGGATTCGGCTGGACGTGGTCAGTGAAGGCGACGGCCTCGTGGCCCTGGCCGACTCGCAGCGCCTGACCCAGGTCATCGCCAACCTGGCCTCCAATGCGGTCAAATACGGCGGTGCCGGCGGGGTGGTCGTGTTCCGCGCCAGCAAGGTCTACGACGGCGTCCGCATCGAGGTCATCGACCGCGGCGGCGGTCTGTCCGTCGAGAAGCAGACCCAGTTGTTCGAACCCTTCAACCGTCTGGGCCTCGAACGCTCGACCGTTGAGGGGCATGGCATCGGCCTGGCCCTGGCCAAGCGGCTGGTCGAACTGCAGGGCGGCTCGATCGGCGTGACCTCGGCTCCCGGCGAGGGCGCAACCTTCTGGGTCGAACTGCCCGCCGCCTGATCGCGGCGTTCCGCCGCGCGGCGGATGGTGCTTGGACACCGGTCGGGCCCGGGCGCAGGAGTCCTCCTTACAGACCCCGTGAGGACCATAGCCGTGGAATTCGACGCACTTCTGCTGTCGCGATTGCAGTTCGCTTTCACCATCGCCTTCCACATCCTGTTTCCGGCCTTCACCATCGGGCTGGCCGCCTTCCTGGCTGTCCTTGAGGGCCTCTGGCTCTGGACCAAGCGCGACGCCTTCAAGGTCCTCTACCTGTTCTGGGTCAAGATCTTCGCCCTCAGCTTCGGCATGGGCGTCGTCTCCGGCGTGGTGCTCAGCTACCAGTTCGGCACCAACTGGTCGGAGTTCATCCGCCTGACCGGCGGGGTGATCGGACCCCTGCTCGCCTATGAGGTCCTGACCGCCTTCTTCCTCGAAGCCTCCTTCCTCGGCGTCATGCTGTTCGGCTGGAAGAAGGTCGGGCCGAAGCTGCATTTCCTCGCCACGGTTCTGGTCGCGGTCGGCACCACCATTTCGGCCTTCTGGATCCTGTCGGCCAACAGCTGGATGCAGACTCCGCAGGGCTTCGAGATCCTGGCCGACGGCACGCTTCGCGCCACGGACTTCATGGCCGTCATCTTCAACCCCAGCCTGCCGACGCGGTTGGCCCACATGCTGCTGGCGGCCTTCCTGACCACCGGTCTGGTGGTCGGCGCGGTCTCGGCCTTCCATGTGCTGAAGGACCGGGCGAGAGGCCCCGTCACCGGCTGGACCGAGAGCCGGATCGCCCTCGTCATGGCGGTCGGGCTGGTCGCGGTTCTGGCCCCGCTGCAGCTGGTGGCCGGCCACCTCTCCGGTGAGGTGACCCACAAATACCAGCCGGCCAAGACGGCTGCGATCGAGGGCTATTGGGAGACGCGCGCGGACCAGCCCCTGCACCTGTTCGGCATCCCGGACCGGGACGCGCAGAAGAACCATTTCGAGGTCTCGATCCCGGGCCTGGGCAACGCCGTCCAGAACCTTCCGCGAGATCAGGTCATCCAGGGTCTGGATGCCTGGCCGCGCGAGGACCAGCCGCCGCCCTTCATTCCCTTCTTCGGCTTCCGCATCATGGTGGGTCTCGGCCTGTTGATGATCGCGCTCGGCACGGCAGGGGCTTTCCTGATCTGGCGTCGCAAACTGTTCGAGACGCCGTGGTTCCTGCGCTTCTGCGTGGCCATGGGACCGTCCGGCTTCATCGCCGTGCTCGCCGGCTGGATGGTCACAGAGGTCGGGCGCCAGCCGTGGGTGGTCTATGGCGTGCTGAAGACGCGGGACGCGGTCTCACCCGTTACCACCGGCGAGGTCGCGACCAGCCTGATCGCATACATTCTGGTCTATTCGGTCGTATTCACGGCCGGCGCGCTCTTCATCCTGCGGCTGATGGCTGAAGGTCCCGTAGCGGGGGCGGCCGAGCCCGCGCCGCGCGGAGATCGGGCGCCGGGATCGCCGCTGGCCAAGGCCCCTGAAGACACCACGCCGGGAGACGCCTGATGCTGGACCTGCCGCTGATCTGGGCCGGACTGATCGCCACGGCGGTCCTGCTCTATGTCACCCTCGACGGCTTCGACCTCGGCATCGGCATCCTCTTTCCCTTCGCGAGATCGAAGGAAGACCGGGACGTGATGATGAACACGGTCGCGCCCGTCTGGGACGGCAACGAGACCTGGCTGGTGCTGGGCGGCGGGGGTCTGCTGGCAGCCTTCCCGCTGGCCTATTCGGTCCTCATGCCGGCCTTCTACCTGCCGGTCCTGCTGATGCTGGCCGGGCTGATCCTGCGCGGGGTGGCGTTCGAGTTCCGCTTCCGCGCCCGCAACCGCGGCCGCAAATTCTGGACCCAGATGTTCGCCGGTGGCTCCATCCTGACGGCGGTCGCCCAGGGACTGATCCTCGGCGGCTTCATCCAGGGGGTGACGGTCGAGAACGACCGCTTCGCCGGCGGGCCGTTCGACTGGTTCACGCCCTACACCCTGCTGGTCTCGGCGGGGATCGTCGCCGGCTACGCGCTTCTGGGCGGGACCTGGCTGATGATGAAGACCAAGGACAACCTGCACGGCGACGCCCGGCGCTGGAGCCTGATCTCGGCGACGGCTGTGGCCGTCCTGCTGGCGGCGGTCAGCGTCGCGACCCTGCTCGTTCATCATCGCATCGGCATGCGCTGGGGGATCGACACGGCCGAGGTCCAGATCGCCTGGGACATGCTGCCGCCGCGCCTGGCCATTCCGGCGCTGGGTCTGGCGGGCCTCGCAGCGATCTTCGTGATGGCGCGCAAGGGGTCGCACGTCTGGCCGTTCATCGGCGCGCTGGTGGTGTTCCTGTCCGGCTATATCGGCCTGGCCGTCAGCTTCATGCCCTATGTCGTCCCCTATGCGCTCGACTTCCGTCAGGCGGCGGCACCGGATAATGCGCTCGGCCTGATGCTGGTGGGCACGGTGGCGATCCTGCCGGCCATCCTCGGCTACACGGCCTGGGTCTACTGGGTGTTCCGCGGCAAGGTCGATACGGAGTCCGGCTATCATCATTGAGCCCGTTCCTCCCCCTGAATCCGACGAGCCCGCAGGCCCGCTGTGGAAGCGGCTGGCCTGGTTCGCCGGGCTGGCCCTGGCCGCCTCGGCGGTGACGGCGGTGGTCGCCTATATGCTCAGGGCCTTGCCGTTCGCGGGTTGAGGGGGGATGGTCGTCCCCATGAAAATCCTCGCCACCGCTGCCGCCCTGCTGCTTGCCGGAGCCGCGCACGCCCAGACGCCACCGGCTCAGACGCCGGCCCCCCAGCCTGCACCCGCACCGCCCGTCAGCAGCCTGACCCGGGACCTGAACAGCGGCCCGCCGGCCCCGGCGGTCTATCTGGCTCCGGTGCCCGCACCCGTCATCGCACCGCCTGCTGCGTCGCCGGCCCCGGCCGTCACGCCGACCCCGAGGCCCGCGGCGACGCCGACTGGACCATCCACCCCAACGCCGTCCCCCGCACCGCCTGCCCGGGTGGACGCCGCTCCGACCCCTTCTCCGTCCCCGGCACCGATCATTGCGAGCCCTCCCAGGCCGGCGCCGATCACCGTCGCGCCGTCGC
>JAUYAG010000161.1 GCA_030693575.1 Brevundimonas sp.
CAGACGGGCAAACGCCGCCCAGTCGTCCTGAACTTCAATGTCGAAATTCGCACGCTGCGGGCCAGTGCCCTGCGTGATCGTCTCAATAGCGTCGATCGTGTGGTAGCCCGCATCAATCGCGCCGTACCAGCCGTTCGGCTCGGCGTTGGCGACGCCGGCGGACAGGGCGAGAGCCCCGACAGCGCTGGTGGCCAGAATGAAAGTTTTAACGCGCATGGGTGGATGCCCTCCGCAGCCCAAGTGAATCTGTGACGGCGCAGTAGCCGCCGCTAAGGTGTCATAACAGCCCAGCTGGCCCAGGTCGAGACGGGCGCGTGCGAACGATGGCGAGCGTGGCTGATGGGCTACAGCCCCCCGTCACGCCCCCCTTTTTGCGCGAATTTCCGACGGGCGCATCTCGTGCCGGTAGAAGAACTCACCCGAACAGGAGAAGTCCGCCCCCTAGCCGCCCCCGGTTCTTCCCGTCGCCTTGCCCGTTCCCTCGCACACCGGGCAGGTTTCCCCGCCCGTCGTCGTCCCTGCGCCCTGGCATTCCGGGCAAAGGACCGGGTCGAGGCCCTGCAGCTGGGCCGGATCCGTGGGACGGGACCGGGTCAGGTCGCGGTCATCGATCTCATGCTCTTTCATACCGGGACCAACGGTCAGGGGGCGCGTCGGTTCACTGCGGCTGGTTTCAGGTGACAGGGACCGGGCCTCGCTTTAGGAGCCTGCTCATCATGGACGAGACCGAACGGCAATCCGAGGATCGTGGCTGGGACACGGCGAAGACGCTCGCCGAGGCCCTGCCCTATATCCAGATTTATGACCGCAAGACAGTGGTCATCAAATACGGCGGCCACGCCATGGGCGAGAGCGCCGTGGCCAAACAGTTCGCCGCCGATGTGGTGCTGCTCAAGCTGATGGGCGTCAATCCGGTCGTGGTGCACGGCGGCGGGCCGCAGATCAGCGCCATGCTGGACAAGGCGGGGGTGAAGTCCGCCTTCGTCGACGGGCTGCGCGTCACGGACGCCGACACCATGCAGGTGGCCGAGATGGTCCTGTCCGGCGCGGTCAACAAGGAGATCGCCCACTGGATCACCATGGCGGGTCGTGAGGCCGATGTCCGGGGCGTCGGCCTGTCCGGCAAGGACGCCGGCCTTCTGACCGTCGAAAAGACGAAGCGCACCAAGCGCGACCCCGACAGCATGATCGAGCACGAAGTCGACCTCGGCTTCGTCGGCGAGCCGACCCGGGTCGATCCCAAGCTGATCAAGCGGCTGCTGGAGTCCGATGCCGACTGGGTGCCGGTCATCGCGCCCATCGGGGTGACCGAGGAGGGCCAGACATTCAACGTCAACGCCGACACCGTGGCCGGCGCCGTCGCCGGTTCCCTGGGCGCCAAACGCATGCTGCTGCTGACCGACGTGCCGGGGGTCAAGGGCGCGGACGGCGAGATCATCCGCCAGATGACCGTCGGCGAGGCCTCAAGGCTGATCGAGGACGGAGTCGCCACCGGCGGCATGATTCCCAAGCTGCAGACGGCCATCGCCGCGGTCCGCGACGGAGTCGAGGCCGTGGTCATCCTCGACGGCCGCCGCCCCCACGCCATGCTGGTCGAACTGTTCACCGAGCACGGCGCCGGCACCCTGGTGAAGGCGTCTTGATCGACCTCTCGCACGTCTCCGTCTGGGTGTTCGACATGGACGACACCCTCTACCCGCGCGAGCAGGGGCTGATGCAGCTGGTCCAGGCGCGGATCAACGCCTACGTCGTCGAGGCGGTCGGCCTTGATCCCGCATCGGCCCGCGTGCTGCAGCGCCAGTTTCTGGATGAGCACGGCACCACGCTGGCGGGCCTGATGGCCAACTACACCATCGATCCGGAGCATTTCCTGCACGACGTCCACGACGTGCCGATGGACTCACTGGAGCCGAACCCGCGTCTGGCCGAACAGCTGATGCGCCTGCCCGGCCGCCGCTTCGTCTTCACCAACGGCGCGCGGGAGTATGCGGGCCGCGTGCTGGACCGCCTCGGGGTGACCGGGTGTTTCGACGGCGTCTTCGCCATCGAGGACGCCGACCTGACGCCCAAGCCGGCCCCTTCGACCTTCCGCCATGTCATCGAACGTTTCGGGTTCGAGCCGCGTCAGGCCGCCTTCTTCGAGGATACGCCGCGCAATCTGGAGCCGGCCAAGGCCCTCGGCATGACCACCGTCCTGATTGGCGACGGCCACGGCAAGGCGCTGGGCGACCACATCGACCATATCGCCCCCGATCTTCTGGATTTCCTGACCGACCTGACCTTCAAGGACGCCGCCGCATGACCGAGCTCGCTCATCTGGAAGCCATCGTCGAAGCCGCCTGGGAAGACCGCGCCCATATCTCGGCGGCCACGCACGGCGAGGTCCGCAAGGCGGTCGACCACGCCCTGGCGCTGCTCGACTCAGGGCAGGCGCGGGTCGCCTCGCGCGGAGCGGATGGCGTCTGGATCACCCATCAGTGGCTTAAGAAGGCGGTGTTGCTGTCCTTCCGGCTCAACGACAACGAGATCATGCGCGCCGGCGACCGCGGCCCCGCCAGCCACGCGCCCGGCGTCGGCCCCTGGTGGGACAAGGTCCCCAACAAATTCGGCGACTGGACGGCAGCCCACTATCAGGAGGCGGGCTTCCGCTCCGTGCCCGGATCGATCGTGCGGCGGGGTGCCTTCATCGGCCGCAACGTCGTGCTCATGCCCAGCTTCGTGAACATCGGCGCGTTCGTGGACGAGGGCTCGATGGTCGACGCCTGGGCCACCGTCGGCTCCTGCGCCCAGATCGGCAAGAATGTGCACCTGTCCGGCGGTGCCGGCATCGGCGGGGTGCTGGAGCCGCTGCAGGCCAATCCGACCATCATCGAGGACGGCTGTTTCATCGGTGCCCGCGCCGAGGTGGCCGAGGGCGTCATCGTCCGCGAGGGCGCGGTCCTGGCCATGGGCGTCTATCTGTCCGGCTCGACCAAGATCATCGACCGCGCCACCGGCGAGGTCTTCCGCGGCGAGGTGCCGGCCTATTCCGTCGTGGTGCCCGGCAGCCTGCCCGACCCGAACGGTGGGCCGTCGTTGTACTGCGCGGTGATCGTCAAGCGCGTGGACGCCCAGACGCGAGCGAAGACCGGCGTGAACGAGCTGCTGCGGGACTGAAGGGTGGCCAGTGATTAGTGGCTAGTGATTGGGCGATGGCCCTCCACGCTTCCGCGAGCCGCTAACCACTAGCCACTAATCACTCACTGCGCCGCCAGCCGCACCAGCTTGCCATCCGCCTCATCGGTGACCGCCCACACCGCGCCATCCGCCGCCACGGCCAGGTCGCGGACACGTTCGCCGAGGTCGGTCATCAGCCGCTCCTCGCCGACGATCCGGTTTCCGTCCAGCACCAGCCGGGCGATGTGCTTGTCCTTCAGCACGGCGACCAGAAGATTGCCGCGCCAGCCGGGGAACATGGCCCCGTCGTAGAGGATCATGCCGCCGGGCGCGATCGACGGGTCCCAGTAATAGGCCGGCTGTTCGGTCCCCTCACGCGCCATGATCCCGGCGTTGATCGGGGTGCCACGGTATTCCACGCCATAGGCGACGTCGGGCCAGCCGTAGTTGAGGCCCGCCCGATCCAGATTGACCTCGTCGCCGCCGCGCGTGCCGTGCTCCACCGTCCAGACGTCACCGTTCGCAGCGATGGCGATCCCCTGGACGTTGCGATGGCCCGACGACCAGATCTCCGGCAGGGCCCCGGCGCGGCCCACGAAGGGATTGTCGGACGGGACCGAGCCGTCGGCGTTGATGCGGATGGTCTTGCCCATGTGCGAGGCCAGGTCCTGGGCCTGGGGCCGCATCGGCGCGTCGGACCGTTCGCCCAGGGTGATGAACAGCTTGCCGTCCGGCGCGAAGGCCAGCGACGAGCCGAAATGCTTGTCGCCGTCATAGGTCGGGGTGGCGCGGAAGATGACCTGCACGCCCTCGACCCGCGAGCCGTCCTCCGACAGGCGGCCGCGCGCCACCGCGGTGGCGTTGCCGCCCTCACGCGGTTCGGCATAGCTCCAGTAGATCAACCGGTCCTGGCCGAAGGTCGGGCCGGTCACGACATCCAGCAGGCCGCCCTGCCCGCGCGCATCGACGGCGGGCAGGCCGGCGACCGGCTCGCTGATCGCACCCCCGGCGGTGATGATGCGCAGGCGGCCGGGCCGCTCGGTCACCAGCCAGCGGCCGTCGGGCAGAAGGGCCAGGCCCCACGGCTCCACCAGCCCCGAGGCCACCACCGTATGGGCCATGGCGACTTCAGTGCGCACGCCCGGCGCGCGGGTCTGGCCGGGGAAGGCGGGCTGCTGGTTCGCGGCGTTGGCGGGGCGGGTCTCGACGGGATCGCCGGGCCGGGCCGCGTCCTGTCCGGGGACGGCGCAGGCGGCGGCCAGGGCCACGGCGGACACGGAGACGGCGAGGACGAGCAGGCGCATGGGAAACCCCTTGAATCGGTCAGGCGGGATATGGTCGACGCAGCCTAGCCGTTCCGGCCCGGCGGCGTCACCTCCGTGCGACGCATGGCCCCGGTCTGGAAACGGCGTGAAGGCGGCTTGAATCCGCCATCTCCGGCCTATATAGGCACCGCTCTTCCGGCGGACAGACCAGTTCCCGCCGGGACTCGAGCGACGCGATCGTCAAACGGGGCTGGGTAGCTCAGCTGGTTAGAGCGGTGGATTCATAACCCACAGGTCGGCGGTTCGAGCCCGCCTCCAGCCACCATCGCCGCAACCCGTCACCCTCCCCCGCGTTAACCGCCAAGGTTCAACGCTGATCGGGGATATCCCATGCGCATCCAGTCCATCACCCTCGCCGCCGTCGCCGCCCTGACGCTGGGCGTCGCCGCCTGCTCGCCCGCTGAACAGCAGGAAGCCGAGGCGAACGCCGAAGTGGCCGGCGAAAAGGCGGGGGATGTCGCCGCCCGGGCCGGTGAAGTGATCGAGTCCGGTGCCATGAAGGCCGCGCGGGCGGTCGAGGGCGGTGCCGGCGACGTCGCCGCGCGGCTGGAAGAAAATCAGGCCGAGGCCGCCGCCGAGGGCCGGCCCGGCGCGGTCGATCCGGCCACGGACGAGCGCGTTCCGGCCAACTAACGCGTCAGGCCGGCTCCGCGAGCAGCGCGTCGATCAGGGCGCGCGCCTCGGGGCTGGCCCAGTCAGCCTCGCCGGAGAAGGACGCGCGGATGCGGCCCTTGCGGTCCAGCAACACGGTCTGGGGCATCTTGCCTTCGCCCGGCAGTTCGAACGGCAGCTGGAATTTCATGTCGCTGTAGAGCGGCAGGGGTTCGTGCACGTCGATGAAGCTGCGCGCGTCCGCCAGTCCGTCGGGCGTGGCATCGACATTGATCGGCAGGACCATCAGTTCGCTGTCGGGATAGGCCTCGTCCAGACGGGCGAGGGTCGGCATCTCGGTGCGGCAGGGCGCGCACCACATGGCCCAGAGGTTCACCACCACCACCTTGCCGCGGAATTGCGCGAAGGTGACGTCGGCGCCGTCGCGGGTCTTGAAGACATAGTCGGGGGCCATCGGGGTGGCCTTGAGCGTCTCCAGCCGGGTCAGGGAGCCGGTGGCGAAACGGGCCAGTTCGCTCTTCGCCGCGGGTTCAGGCGTTGCGGCTTTGAAGAAGGCGTCGCGATTGGCGTATAGCAGCCCGGCGCCGACGATCATGCCGACCGCCAGCGCGCCCGCGATCGCTATTCCCGCCGCCTTCGAGCCCTTCATGACCAAGCCTTCCCACACGCCAGCGTCAGTTAAGCCTTCTCCGAACGCGGAAGGTCAAGACATGTGGGGCGGGCGGTTCTCGGCGCGGCCGGCCGACATCATGCAGGCGATCAATGTCTCGATCGGCGTCGACCGCCGGCTGTGGGCCCAGGATCTGGCCGGCTCGCGGGCCCATTGCCGCATGCTGGCGGCGCAGAAGATCATCACGGACGCCGACGCCGGGGCCATCCTGGGCGGGCTGGACGCGATCGAGGCCGAGATCCGCGGCGGGACCTTCCCGTTCCGCGACCAGTTCGAAGACATCCACATGAATGTGGAGGCTCGCCTGGCCGAACTGGTCGGCGAGCCCTCGGGGCGGCTGCATACGGCGCGCAGCCGCAACGACCAGGTGGCCACCGATTTCCGCCTGTGGGTCCGCGCCGCCTGCGACGCCGCGGTGGACCAGCTCAAGGGTCTGCAGTCGGCCCTGCTGATTCGCGCCGAACAGCACGCCGGCGACCTGATGCCCGGCTTCACCCATCTGCAGCCGGCCCAGCCGGTGACCTTCGGCCACCATCTGATGGCCTATGTCGAGATGTTCGGCCGCGACGCCGCGCGGTTCGCCGACGCTCGCGCCCGGATGAACGAGAATCCGCTGGGCGCCGCGGCCCTGGCCGGATCGCCCTTCCCTATCGACCGCCATATGACGGCGGCCGAGCTGGGCTTCGACCAGCCGATGGGCAATTCGCTGGACGCCGTCTCGGACCGCGACTTCGCGCTGGAAAGCCTCGCCGCCGCCTCGATCTGCGCCGGCCATCTGTCGCGGCTGGCCGAGGAGATCGTCATCTGGATGACGCCGCAGTTCGGCTTTGTGACCCTGCCCGACGACCTGACCACCGGCAGCTCGATCATGCCGCAGAAGCGCAACCCTGACGCCGCCGAACTGGTGCGGGCCAAGACCGGCCGGATCATGGGCTCGCTGGTCGCCCTGTCGACGGTGATGAAGGGCCTGCCGCTGGCCTATTCCAAGGACATGCAGGAGGACAAGCCGCCGGTGTTCGAGGCCTTCGACGCCCTGACCCTGGCGCTCGGGGCCATGACGGCCATGGTTTCGGCCCTGCAGCCGAACACGGAGCGGATGCGCGCCGCCGCCGGTTCGGGCTTCTCCACCGCCACCGATCTGGCCGACTGGCTGGTGCGCGAGCTGAACCTGCCGTTCCGCAAGGCGCACCATGTCACGGGGGCGGCGGTGAAGCGGGCCGAGGCCCTGGGCGTGGATTTGTCGCAACTGCCACTGGCCGAACTGCAATCGCTTGAGGCGGGCGTGACGGAAGCGGTTTACAAGGTGCTCACCCCTGAGGCTTCCTGCGCCAGCCGCCAGAGTTTCGGGGGCACGGCGCCGGAACAGGTCCGCGCGCGTATCGCCGAGTGGAAGACGCGTCTCGCGTAAGGGGTTTGGGATGAAGAAGATCGTGCTTGCGGGCGTCGCTGCCCTGATCGCCGTCTCCGCCGCCGCGTGCGGCCGCATGGCCGACCTCGACGCCCCGCCGGTCAGACAGACCGAGCGCGGCATGCGCGACGAACGGGCCCGCAGCCTGCCCGAACCCGCCACCGTCAACCGTCCGCCCAGCCAGGTTCCGATCGACGGCGGCCCCAGCTCGAACCCCTACGGCGGTTCGGGCTCCAATCCCGGCTAAGGCCTCCCTTGCATCATTTCGACCGGATCGACGGCGCGCTTCAGGCCGAAGGCGTGCCGCTGGAGGCGCTTGCCGACGCGGTCGGCACGCCGGCCTATGTCTATTCGACTGCGACCCTGACGCGGCACTACGGCCTGCTGGCCGACGCCGTCGCGGCCCATCCGGCGGCCCTGGGTCAGGCCCTGATCGCCTTTGCGGTGAAGGCCAATTCCAACCTCTCGGTGCTGGCCACGCTCGCCCGGCTGGGCTGCGGCGCGGACACTGTTTCCGAGGGCGAGATCCGGCGGGCGCTGAAGGCCGGCATTCCGGCGGACCGCATCATCTTCTCCGGCGTGGGCAAGACCGACGCCGAACTGGACTTCGCGATCGAGACCGGCGTGCGCCAGATCAATGTCGAGAGCGCCGTCGAGCTGGACCGGCTGATCGCGGTGGCGGCGTCGAAGGGTGCCCGGCCGGAGATGGCGGTGCGGGTGAACCCGTCTGTCGGCGCGGGCGGCCATGCGCGGATCACCACCGGCGGGGCGACGGACAAATTCGGCGTGCCGGCGGATGAAGCCCATGCCCTCTACGCGCGCGCCAGCCTGTCGCCGCATGTGACGCCCGTCGGTCTGGCCTGTCATATCGGCAGCCAGATCACGACGCTGGAGCCGCTGGAAGCCGCCTTCCGGGCGCTGCGGACCATGACGCTGGAGCTGCGCGCGGCGGGGCTGACGGTGTCCCGGCTCGACCTCGGCGGCGGGCTGGGCGTGCCCTATCACGGCCAGTCGGACCTGCCGTCGATCGAGGCCTATGTGGCCATGGCGGCGCGGGTGCTGGATGGTCTGGAGGTCGAGGCGGCGTTCGAGCCCGGTCGTCTGCTCGCCGCCAATGCCGGCGTGCTTCTCAGCCGGGTCATCCAGGTCAATGAACGCGGCGACGGGCGGCGGTTCCTCGTTCTGGACGCGGGTATGAACGACCTGATGCGCCCGGCCCTCTATGACGCCTTCCACGATCTGGTCCCGGTGCGGCCGCGCGAGGGCGACGCGCGCCTGTACGACCTCGTCGGCCCGATCTGCGAATCCACCGACATCTTCGCCCGCGACCGCCTGCTGCCGCCGATTCAGGCGGGCGATCTGGTGGCCTTCATGGGCGCGGGGGCATACGGGGCCGTACTGGCCAGCGAGTACAACAGTCGGCCGCTGGTGCCGGAGGTGCTGGTCGATGGCGACCGCTGGGCGGTGGTCCGGACGAGGCCGACGTATGATGAGATGCTGGAGCGGGAGCCCCGCGCCGACTGGCTGAGGAGTGATTAGTGATTAGTGATTAGTGGTTGGCCGCCGGCCGGTGCGAGGCGCGATTTGCGCCGCCCTTCCGCCACCAGCGAAGCAGCAACCACTAATCACTAATCACTAACCACTAATCGCTCAGTCCAGCGCGCAGACGTCCGGCAGGCCGCGCAGCGCCCCGGCATGATCCAGCCCGTATCCCACCAGGAACCGGTTCGGCGCTTCCCAGCCGACGAAGTCGGGCTCCGGCGCGCGCGGCAGGGGCCAGGGCTTCTTGGCGAAGACGACCGTCAGCACTTCCGCGGCCCCCTTCGCCTTCGCGATCCGCACGGCCTCGGCCAGCGACAGGCCCGTGTCGAAGACGTCGTCGACGATCAGCACCCGGCGGCCCTCGATCGAGCGCTGGAAATCGGCATAGACGTCGATCCGGCCCCGGCTGGTCTGTTCGTCGCCGTAGGAGGCCAGCCACAGGGCGTCGAAGCGGACGTTGCGGCCGAGGCGCGAGAGGGCGCGGGTCAGGTCGGCGGCGAACCACAGGCCGCCGGTCAGCAGCACGGCCGCGACGGTCTCATCGTCGATCACCGGGGCGATCTGCGCCGCGAGGTCGGCGACGATCCGCTGAACCTCGGCTTCAGGAAGCAGGACGGTGGGCTTGGGGGAGGAGTCAGCCATGCGAGGCGGATACCGCCTCTTACCCGTGGGTGTCCACCACCGGCACGGCGTCGATTGGCTGCATGTCCAGCGGTGCCGAGGCACCGGGCGACAGGGCGGGGCGCAGGCCGCCGTCAGCGGGCGGGGCCGCGACAGGGGCCGTCGGTGCCTCCGCATGGGCCGGCGCGGGCGCGGCGGGGGGCCGGCGTGTATCGGCATGGGGCGCAGGCGCGGGCGGCGCGGCGGCGCGGGTCGGGGCCTCATCCAGCACGAAGGCGACGCCGACGCCCTGACCGCGCGCGCCCGGGTCGGGAATCACGGCGGCGAAGCCCTGGACCTTGCCGGGCAGGACCGGGGCGGCGTCGATGCGGATGACGGCGTGGCCGATCTCGGCGCCGTGGGCGTCCAGCAGGGCGACGCGCACCGGCGGGGCGATCCGTTCGTTGTCGCGGACATTCCTCAGCGCGCCGGAGACGATCACCTTGCCCGGGTCATTGGGCAGGGGTTTGGCGCTCACGGCCTCGAAATCCAGTCCGGTCGGGTTCACGGTCAGGCCGATGGCGGCATAGGCGGCGGCGGCGCGCGGGGCGATCTCGACCACCTCGACCCGGAACAGCCAGGCGGAGGCCAGCAGGGCGGCGAAGCCGGAGGCGATGCCGGCCCAGACCACGCCATGGGTCGCGGCGCGGCGCAGGCGGCGCTGCTGTTCGGCGCGGGCGCGGAAGGCCTTGGGCAGTTCGGGGGCGGGCGTCTCCGCCAGTGATTCGGGTTCAGGCTCGTCGCGCTGGCCGAAGCTGACGGCCTCGGTCGGGGTCGAGGACTGGGACAGTTCCAGCGGCTCGTCCAGGGTCGCGCGCCAGGTGTGGCGGCACGACTTGCAGCGGACGGTCCGGCCGCCCGCCCCGATCGCCTCGTCGGGGGTGAAATAGCTGGTAGCGCAGGACGGGCAGGTCAGTATCATGTGCGCTGACTGCGGGGCTGTTCGCCCCCTCCCGTCGCGGTCCTGCCGCGTCCTGACCCGAAATTCATGCCCGTCCAGCCCCGCCGCGCTTATCAATCCGACGCCGCGTCCGACACCGTCCGCCTCTCTGGCGTGGGTTTCGGCTATGCAGCGACGCACCGCGCGCTGCGGGACGTTGATCTCACCTTGCCAGCCGGCTCTTTCCACTTCCTTACCGGGGCGTCCGGAGCGGGGAAGTCGACCCTGCTGAAATTGCTGACCCTCGCCGAACAGCCGACCGTCGGAACCCTGCATCTGTTCGGCGAGGACGCCACCGCGGCCCCGCGCCGCGCCCTGCCCGCCTTCCGCCGCCGCATGGGGGTGGTGTTCCAGGATTTCCGGCTGCTGGACCACCTGTCCGCCTTCGACAATGTCGCCCTGCCGCTGCGGCTGACCGGCGGCAAACAGGCCGACTATGCCGGCGACGTCGAGGAGATGCTGGACTGGGTCGGCCTCGGCGACCGGATGGATGACGCCCCACCCTCGTTCTCGGGCGGAGAGAAGCAGCGGCTGGCCATCGCCCGCGCCGTGGTCACCAGGCCAGACCTGATCCTCGCCGACGAACCGACCGGCAGCGTCGATGCGGCCATGGCCGAGCGGCTGCTGAAGTTGTTCCAGTCGCTGAACCGGCTGGGCACAACCGTCCTGATCGCCAGCCATGACGAGGCGCTGGCCGAACGCTCGGGCGCGACCGTGCTGCGGCTCGAAGGCGGACGGCTGACCGGAGGCGCGACATGATCCGCCGCCTGTTCAACACCCGCCCGTCCCTGCTGCCGCGGGACGCGGGCGGCGAGGCGTGGCTGGCGGGCCTGATCGCTGTGCTGTGTTTCCTCGCCTGCCTGTCAGCCGTCGGGGCCGTCTCGGCCGACCGGG
>JAUYAG010000162.1 GCA_030693575.1 Brevundimonas sp.
CAGACGGGCAAACGCCGCCCAGTCGTCCTGAACTTCAATGTCGAAATTCGCACGCTGCGGGCCAGTGCCCTGCGTGATCGTCTCAATAGCGTCGATCGTGTGGTAGCCCGCATCAATCGCGCCGTACCAGCCGTTCGGCTCAGCGTTGGCGACGCCGGCTGTGAACAGCCCTGCCATCGCGACGCCGGCGAGAAGTTTCACCTTCATCATATCCCTCATTCTCAGTTGTTGCCCGAAAGACCCCGTTTATACGGGGCGCTCACAAGGCCGAACGACAATGTAGGCTGCCGGTTCCTCATTTTGGCTACGAATGCGGCGACTGTGGCGCCATTTCAACACATTGGGCCGCTTTTTCCCGGATCGGAACGCCTGCTAGGAAGCTGCGGCTGCATTGCTAGGAAGCTGCGGCTGCATAAGGAGCAATTGAGATGGCGATGAGATTCGACGGACGGGTAGCGATCGTGACGGGAGCCGGGGGCGGCCTCGGCAGGGAACACGCGCTGGCCCTCGCGAAACGTGGCGCAAAGGTGGTCGTCAACGACCTTGGCGGCGCGCGCGACGGTTCCGGCGGATCGGCGACCGCCGCCGAGTCGGTCGTGGCGGAGATCGTCGCCGCGGGCGGCGAAGCCATGGCCAATGCCGCCTCCGTCACCGATTTCGCCGCCGTCGAGGCCATGGTTGCATCAGCCATGGCCAAATGGGGCCGGGTCGACATCCTCGTGAACAACGCCGGCGTCCTGAGGGACAAGACCTTCGCCAAGATGGAGCTCGACGATTTCCGCTTCGTCATGGACGTCCACCTGATGGGCGCGGTCCACTGCACCAAGGCGGTCTGGGACATCATGCGGGAGGCCAACTACGGCCGTATCGTCATGACCACCTCTTCGTCGGGCCTGTACGGCAATTTCGGCCAGTCCAACTATGGGGCGGCCAAGATGGCCCTCGTCGGCCTGATGCAGACCCTGTCGATCGAGGGCGCCAAGAACGACATCCGGGTCAATTGCCTGGCCCCGACCGCCCACACCCGCATGACCGAGGACCTCGGCGCCCGGCTGCCGCTGGAGCTGCTCGGCCCGGATACGGTCTCGCCGGGCCTGCTGCATCTGGTCAGTGAGGATGCCCCCAGTCGATGCATCCTGACCGCCGGGGCCGGCGGCTTCGAACGGGCCTATGTTACGATCACCCAGGGCATCCGCGCAGTGGGCGACGACGCACCGGAGCAGGTCGCGGCCCGCTTCGCCGAGATTTCAGACCGTACGGGCGAGATCGTCCCCGAGATGGGCGCCGCCCAGGGCATGATCGAACTCACAAAAGCCCAGCAGGCCCTGGGCTGACCTCTTGCCTTGACCCGACGGCAAGCGCCTAGGGTCCAACCACAATCCGCGCCCAAGCAGCCAGCAAGCGCGCCCAGACAAGGACCATCACCGATGTCCCGCGAAGCCGTCATCGTCTCCACCGCCCGCACCCCCATCGGCCGGGCCTATCGCGGGGCGTTCAACGACACCCAGGCGCAGCAGCTGGGCGGACACGCCATCCGCCACGCCGTCGCCCGCGCCGGCATCGATCCGGCCGAGGTCGAGGACGTCGTCATGGGCGCGGCCCTGCAGCAGGGCTCGACCGGCACCAATGTGGCCCGGCAATCGGCCCTCGCCGCCGGCCTTCCGGTCACAACGGCGGGCATGAGCCTGGACCGCCAGTGCGCCTCGGGCCTGATGGCCATCGCCACGGCGGCGAAGCAGGTCATCTTCGACCAGCAGAAGGTCGTGGTCGGCGGCGGGCTGGAGTCCATCTCCCTGGTCCAGAACCAGAACATGAACCTCTACCGCGGCAAGGACGAGGAGCTGCTGAAGCTGGCACCGCACATCTATATGTCGATGCTGGAGACCGCCGAGATCGTGTCGCGCCGCTACGACATCAGCCGCGACGCCCAGGACGAATACGCCCTCCGCTCGCAGCAGCGCACAGCCCAGGCCCAGGCCGACGGCCGTCTCGACGCCGAGATCGCTCCCATGAGCACGACCATGCTGGTGATGGACAAGGCCACGGGCGAGACCTCGCGAAAAGAGGTCACCCTGTCGAAGGACGAGGGCAACCGCGCCGACACCACGCTTGAAGGCCTGAAGTCCCTGAAGCCGGTGTTCGGCTCGGGCGAGACGATTCAGCAAGGCGAGTTCATCACCGCCGGCAACGCCAGCCAGCTTTCGGACGGGGCCTCGGCCAGCGTCATCATGGAAGCCGGTGAAGCGGTGCGGCACGGACTGCAGCCGCTCGGCGCCTACCGCGGCATGGCCGTGGTCGGCTGCGAGCCCGACGAGATGGGCATCGGCCCGGTCTTCGCCGTGCCCAAACTACTCAAGCGCCACGGCCTGACCATCGACGACATCGGCATCTGGGAGCTGAACGAGGCCTTCGCCGTGCAGGTGCTCTACTGCCGCGACCGGCTCGGCATTCCCGACGACCGGCTCAACGTCTCGGGCGGCGCGATCTCGATCGGACACCCCTACGGCATGTCGGGGGCCCGGATGACCGGCCACGTCCTGATCGAAGGCAAGCGGCGCGGTGCCAAATACGGCGTGGTCACCATGTGCATCGGCGGCGGAATGGGCGCGGCGGGTCTGTTCGAGATCTACTGAGACCTCGGCCGGGGCCTAGGCGGCCGGGGCGGGGGCGGCGTCGCCGTTCCCGCCCACCGGCGGCTCAACGGCCCGCAGCGTCGAGACGAAGTCGTCGCGCCAGATGCCCACGTCCGTATCGCGCACCACCTGCATCAGACAGGCCCATTTCCGCTTCCGTTCCTCCAGCGGCATGGTCAGGGCGCGCTGGATGGCATCGGACAGCTCCTCGCGGCTGAACGGATTGACCAGCAGGGCCTCGCCCATCTGTTCCGCGGCTCCGGCGAAGCGCGACAGCACCAGCACGCCGGGATCGTCCGGATTCTGGGCCGCCACATATTCCTTCGCCACCAGGTTCATGCCGTCGCGCAGCGGCGTCACCAGCCCGACCCGCGCAGCCCGATA
>JAUYAG010000164.1 GCA_030693575.1 Brevundimonas sp.
GCTGTCGCCGATCGTCCTGTTCGTCGCGGTGCTGTCGATCTCGGACAAGGCCACGGCCTTCGCCGCCCTCGGCGCCATGCTGATGGGCGTCATCGTCACCGGCCTGTTCGTCGCCATCTCGATGACCTCGGGCGGCGGCGCGTGGGACAACGCCAAGAAGGTCATTGAAGAGGGCTTCACCGACAAGAACGGCGTCGTCCACGGCAAGGGCTCCGAGGCGCACAAGGCCGCGGTGACCGGCGACACGGTCGGCGATCCCTACAAGGACACCTCCGGTCCGGCGGTGAACCCGATGATCAAGATCACCAACATCGTGGCCCTGCTGCTGCTCGCAGTCCTGGCCAGCGGCAAGGTGTTCTAGGAACCGCTTCCCGTCCTCCCGGTTCGTCCGGGAGGACAACGGCGTCCCGAGAATCAGAAAGGCCCCGGAGAGCGATCTCCGGGGCCTTTTCCGTATGTCATTGCAGGCTGCGACTATTCCCGGCGCTGCTGGCCCGGCTGATCTTCGTCGATGCGCGGCAGCTGGCCACGGCCCACGTTGCCGAGCAGCTGCTCAAGGATGGTCAGCTGGCGCCCGCGTGTCGGGGTCTCACGACCGTTCATGGCGACCCGCTGGCCGTCCTCGAGACCGAGGGTGCGGACTTCGGACACCAGACCCGCGTCGTTGAAGGTGATTTCAGTCACCGAGCGTTGGGTCACGTGGGGCCGGTTATAGGTGTATTTCTCGGTCACCTGGCTGATGTAGTACCAGACGTTGTCGCGCTCGAAGGTCGAGGTGGTGGACGGCGTGCCCAGCCGGGTGAGCACGGTCTGCTTGGTGTCGGTGCCGGCGACGATGTCGGAAGGCTTGGCGTCAATCACCTGGAAGCCGTTCTGGCCCACGACGGGGGCGCAGGCGCTGGTCAGGGCGACGGCCGAAATAGCGGCGATCAGGAGTTTCGTACGGAGCATTTGCGGCGCCTGCGACTTCAACAAGGTCTTTGACCTAACCGGACCCGAGCCTTAGTTCAACGGCGCGGC
Organism: Brevundimonas sp.; assembly: GCA_030693575.1. GTDB lineage: Bacteria > Pseudomonadota > Alphaproteobacteria > Caulobacterales > Caulobacteraceae > Brevundimonas. Next base: position 1,021 of record JAUYAG010000164.1, read on the forward strand.
GGAAAAGGGGCCGTATGATCATGCTTCAGAATCTGTTCCGAACCCGTCCCCGCGAGCGTCTGGGCCAATCGCTGTATGAGGCGGTGGTGCGTCAGGCGCGCACTCCGGCCTTCTACACCCGGCTCGGCGTCGCCGATCGCATTGATGCGCGGTTCGAACTCTACACGCTCCATGTCCTGCTTCTGGTCATGCGGCTGCGTGACGAGGGCGAACGCGGCGCTGAAGCCGGACAGGATCTGTTCAACACCTATGTGTCGGCGCTGGACCACGCCTTGCGCGAGCTGGGCGTGGGCGATGTCTCCGTGGGCAAGAAGATGCGGAAGCTGGGCGAGGCCCTGTACGGCCGGATGATGGCCTGGGAAGGCCCGCTGCGCGACGGTGATGCGCCGGCGCTGGCTGCGAGCATCGCGCGCAATGTCTATGAGAGCGAGGACATCGCCACGGGCGAGGCGCTGGCCGCCTACGCCATCGCCAGTCGCGCGCGGCTGGCCTCCCAGTCCTTTGAAGCCGTAAAGAACGCCCCCGAGTGGGCGGAGACCGCCGCATGACCCTTCCCGATCTTCCCTACAGTGAGCCCGTCCGCCTCCATCAGGTCGCCGGCGGCGTGAAGCGGACGCTTGAGCCCGATGCGGCGGCGCGCGCGCGGATCGTCAAGGCGCTGGATCTGGCGTCCCTGGATGCCTTCACCGCAGAGATGGAACTGGCACCGTCGCCGGCGGGCTGGCGGCTGTCCGGGCGGGTGCGCGCCAGCCTGGCCCAGACCTGCGGAATCACCCTGGAGCCGCTGCCGCTCGAGATCGACGCGCCCTTCGTGCTGACGCTGGCCGAGGCGGTGGAGGAGGAGTCCGACGAGATCGTCATCACCATGGATGACGAATCGCCCGACCTGATCGAGAACGGCCAGATCGATCTGGGTCAGTACGCCGTCGAACAACTGGCCCTTCGGCTGGATCCGTTCCCGCGCAAACCCGGCGCGGAGTTCGTCCAGCCCCCGGAACCCGCAGAAATCTCGCCGTTCGCTGTGCTGAAGCAACTTCGGCCGTCCGACGAAGGTTGACGCAGGGGCGGCGCGGTTGCATCCCCCCGGTGCGACGCTATCGTCGCCAAACTGACAAGCGCCGGACAGACGGCGCGACGGAGTCGAAACGGCTTGTCATCCCCTATCCTGATTTCGCTCGACGCCATGGGCGGGGACCACGGTCCGTCCGTCGTGGTGCCCGGCGTGCGTGACTACCGCCAGCGTCATGGCGGCGAAGGCGTCCGGTTTATCCTGCACGGCGACGAGACAGCGATCCGCGCCGAAATGGCCAGGGCCGGACTGACCGAAGATCTCTGTATCGTGCGCCACACCGACAAGGTCGTGGCCATGGACGAAAAGCCTGCCCAGGCCATGCGGCGCGGCAAGGGCTCAAGCCTCTGGAACGCCATCGAGGCGGTCAAGTCGGGCGAGGCCGGGGCCGTGGTGTCCGCGGGCAACACCGGCGCCCTGATGGCCATCTCCAAACTGCTGCTGCGCATGTCGGTTCCCGGGCTGGACCGACCGGCCATCGTCGCCAGCTGGCCGACGCCCAAGGGCGTCACCGCTGTGCTCGATGTCGGCGCCAATATCGAAAGCGACGCGGCCCAGCTGGTCGAGTTCGCGATCATGGGCGAGGCCTTCATGACCGCCGTCCACGGCGTCGCCAAGCCGACCATCGGCATTCTGAACGTCGGGTCTGAGGACGTGAAGGGCCACGAGGAGGTGCGCGAGGCGGCACGTCTGCTGCGCGAAGGCGGCTTCGGACTGGACTATTTCGGCTTCGTCGAGGGCACGGACATCGCCAAGGGAACGGTGGATGTGGTCGTGACAGACGGCTTCACGGGCAATATCGCGCTGAAGACCGCCGAAGGGGTGGCCAAATTCATCGCCTCGCTGATGAAGGAAGCCCTGACCTCCAGCCTGTTGTCCAAACTGGGCGCCCTGCTGGCGATGTCGGCGCTCAAGCGGATGAGCCAGAAGATCGACCCGAACGCCATCAATGGCGGTCCCTTGCTCGGTCTGAACGGGATCGTCGTGAAGAGTCACGGCGGGGCGACGGCGGGCGGTTTCGGCTCCGCCATTCGCGTCGCTGTCGAACTGGCCCGCAGCGACTATATGGAAAAGGTCGGGGCGAACCTGCAGCGGCTGACGGCCCTGCTTGAGACCCCCATCGTCAATTCGGCGGATGAGCCCGCCGGGGAGAGCATTCAGTGAGCGTAGTCCGCAGCGCCGTGACCGGCGTCGGCTCCTTCCTGCCGGAACAGGTCGTCACAAACGCCGATCTGGCGAAGATCGTCGACACCTCGGACGAGTGGATCCAGGAACGGACCGGCATCAAGCAGCGCCACCGCGCCCGCGATGACCAGCCGACCAGCGACCTCGCCACAGAGGCTGCCAAACGGGCCCTGGTTGACGCCGGGCGCACCGCCGCCGACGTCGATCTGATCATTGTCGCGACGACCACGCCCGACATGACCTTCCCGTCGGTGGCTTCCATCGTGCAGCGCAAGCTGGGGGCACCGACCTGCATCGCCTTCGACGTCCAGGCGGTCTGTTCGGGCTTCGTCTACGCGCTCAGCGTCGCGGATGGCTTCGTCGCCCGTGGGCTGGCGAAATGTGCCCTGGTCATCGGGGCCGAGGAGATGACCCGGCTGATGGACTGGACCGACCGGTCGACCTGCGTCCTGTTCGGCGACGGGGCCGGCTGCGTGGTGGTCGAGCCGCGCGAAGGGCAGGGGACCAAGGCGGACCAGGGTCTGCTCGGTTTCGCGCTGCGTTGCGACGGGACCAAGACCGACCTGCTGTACGTCGACGGCGGGCCCGCCACGACCGGCACCGTCGGCCATCTGCGCATGGCCGGGAACCAGGTCTTCCGGCACGCCGTGGTCAATATCGCCGAAGCCATCACCGCCGCCTGCGCCGCCTCCGGCATCGAGGTCGCTGATGTCGACTGGTTCGTGCCCCACCAGGCCAACCAGCGCATCATCAAGGGCGTCGGCGACCGGCTGGGTCTGGACGAGAACAAGGTCATCTCGACCGTCGCCATCCACGCCAACACCTCGGCGGCGTCCATCCCGCTGGCTCTGGATGCGGCGATTCAGGACGGCCGGATCAAGCGCGGCGATCTGGTCCTGCTGGAGGCCATGGGCGGCGGTCTGACCTGGGGCGCATGCGCGTTTCGTCTCTGAGGCGATTTCCGGCTTTCCATTTGACGACGCTTGGCCTTTTATGTCCGTCGACCGACCTTTGGAGGGGAGCGGACCTTTGGCCGAACACCAGACCCTGACGCGCGCGGATCTCTGTGAAGCGGTTCATGAGGACGTGGGCCTGTCCCGTCAGGAGTGCTCGGCCCTGGTCGAACGCACGCTCGAACTGATCATCGAATCGCTGGAGCGCGGCGAAACGGTGAAGCTGTCCGGCTTCGGCGTCTTCCAGGTCCGTGAAAAGCGCGCCCGGATGGGTCGCAACCCCAAGACCGGCCAGCCTGCGGCAATCCACCCGCGCCGGGTCATCAGCTTCCGCGCCTCCCAGATCATGAAGGGCCGGGTTCACGACGCCGTCGTGAGCGCCTGACGCCCGTGGCCAAGAGCCCGAACGCCTTCCGGACCATTTCAGAAGCGGCGACCGAAGTCGGCGCGCCTCAGCATGTGCTGCGCTTCTGGGAGACGAAATTCGTCTTCCTGACGCCACTCAAGCGCGCTGGCGGCCGACGGTTCTACCGGCCCCAGGACGTCGTGCTGCTCAAGGCGGTCAAGCGGCTGCTGCATGATGAAGGTCTGACCATCAAGGGCGTTCAGCGCCTGCACAAGGAGCAGGGGCTCAAGCGCCTGGCCCACTACGGCGACCCCGAAGGCGCTGTTACGTTCGAGCCCGAGGGGGCCGCTCCGGCGGCCGTTCCGGCTTCCGCCGCCCCGGGCCAGTCCTCGATCCGCCTGCGTCAGGTGCTGGCCGAATTGGAAGGCACCCGCGCCCGTCTCGAAGCCGTCCTGTCGAGAAGCGCCTGAAGGCTGCTTTTTCGGTTTGCGGTGCCGCGAACCCCGTCTATAGGGAGCGCCTCTCGGAGCGTGGCGCAGCCTGGTAGCGCACTTGACTGGGGGTCAAGGGGTCGCAGGTTCGAATCCTGTCGCTCCGACCATCTTCCGCAATGAAGACGGTTGGTTGAAGGGGTCGCCTCAGGGCGGCCCCTTTGCAATTCCGCCCTGGGACTTGCCGCTTTCCGCCCATTTGAACAGCGGATACAGGGGCACGCCCCAGCCGATGCCGGCGACGGCGAAGACGGCGAGATCGATCAACTGCCCCGGCGGCAGCAGGCCGCGCAGGGCGATCGCCCCCCAGATCCAGAACGCCACGAAGAACAGCACGCCGATCATGGCGACGAAGCGTCGGGTCCGCGGACCCATCAGCGCTTGCTCCGGAACAGGAAGAAGGCACCGAGGGCCAGGGTCGAGGCGGCCAGCGACCATATGACCCAGGTCCATTCCTCCATCGTGCTGGAGCCGAAGACGCGCACGGCGAGGAACCAGCCGGATACGGCGGCGACGGCCGAGACCAGTGAGGTGGCGAACAGGCCGCGGCGGCCGCTGACCAGATCAGCCAGCCATGCCAGGGCGAACGCCCCGAGGACCGCCATGATGATTTCGATGTACGGCAACCGGCCTCTCCAGACTTGCGGCGATGCGACGCCGAAAAGCGACTCGATCTCGCCGCCTAGCGGGGGCATACCGCTCGGGCCGACGCGATACAGGAACGCGGCGGCACTGTAACGGTCGGGACGGCAGGCGTCGAATGAAGCGTTTCATCGGTGGCGATCAGAACCGGGCGGTCGCCATCTGGCTGTTCACGTGCGCCGTCCTCGTCTTCGCCATGGTCGTGGTCGGGGGCATCACCCGTCTGACCGGATCCGGCCTGTCGATTACCGAATGGAAGCCCATCATGGGCGCCCTGCCGCCGATGAACGCGGCGGACTGGAACGAGGCGTTCGAGAAATACCGCGCCATTCCGCAATACACCCAGGTCAATGCCGGCATGAGCCTGGCCGAGTTCCAGGGCATCTTCTGGTGGGAATGGGCGCACCGGCTGCTGGGCCGGTTGATCGGCGCTGCCTTCGCCCTGCCGTTCGCCGTCTTCCTGATCCTGCGCAGCCTGCCCCGGCGGTTGATCGTCCGGTGCGTCGTTCTGCTGGCGCTGGGCGGACTGCAGGGGCTGATCGGCTGGTGGATGGTGTCCAGCGGCCTGTCGGAGCGGGTCGATGTCGCGCCGGAACGGCTGGCGACGCACCTCGGACTGGCGCTGGCGATCTTCATGGGTCTGATCTGGACCGGCCTCGAAGCCTGGAACGGCGAATCACACAGTCGTCCGCCGGTGGTGTGGAGCCGCGGGGCAGCCCTGCTGCTGGGCGCGATCTTCATCCAGTGTCTGCTGGGCGGGCTGGTTGCCGGGGCCAAGGCGGGCTTCGTCTATACCGACTGGCCGCTGATGAACGGGGCCGTCCTGCCGCCGGTCGAATGGAGCAAGGGCGGACTCGCCTTCCTGCACGACCAGGCGCTGGTGCAGTTCAATCACCGGCTCGGCGCCTACGGCCTGCTGATCGGCGGGACCGTCTATGCCGTGCAGGCCTGGCGCTGGCGGCTGGCCGAAGGGCTGGGCGCGGCGGCGTTCGTGGTGGCGGCGGCTCTGTGGCTGCAGGCCCTGCTGGGAATCGCCACCCTGATGCACGGCACGCCGCTCTGGCTCGGCGCCCTGCATCAGGCCGGGGCCGCCCTGGTGCTGGCGACGGCGACCGTCAATCTGTGGATGGTGCGGCGTTCGCAGGCGCGGCTGTTTACGTCCGGACCGAGGACCAGGGGCCTCTGATCGCGAAGGTGATCCCGGGGTACATGATGTTGACGAACATCACGGACCCGTCCGGCGAGAAACAGGCGCCAGCGAATTCACTGTTTCCCGCGAAGACGTTGCGGCCGAACGTATAGACCTTGCCGTCCGGAGTGACCCCCTTGAGGTGGTTGCGCAGCTCGGTCGAATAATTGTCCTCGCACACGATCAGGTGGCCCCAGGGCGCGACAACGATGTTGTCGCCCATGTTCATCGTCCGGATGTCGGCGCTTTCGAAGAAGAGCTCCAGACGCCCGGGAAGAAGGCTCTCGCCACGGCGGCCCTCGATTCGCGACGGGACGTAGCGCAGGATCTGGCCACGCTTGAGCGGCCCGCCGGCCGTTGCGGTCATGAACAGTTCGCCGTCGCCCCAGAATATGCCTTCGCCCCGCGCGACGAGCGCGGCGCCGGCGGTGTGCCCGCGCTGGCGCAGGTCGCCGTTGGGGGATTCGACGTCTTCCATGTCGATCCAGACGACCTCGCGCGTATCGCCGACCGCCCATTCGCGAGCCTCGTGGTTGGTCGTGTCGGCGCCCGGCTTGCCCTTGAGGGCCATGGCCTGAAGCCGGCCTCCCTCGGCCAGTTTGCCGGGCGTGGTCGGAATGAAGCGGTAGAACAGCCCGTCTAGCTTGTCCTCGGTCAGGTAGACGATGCCGGTGCCCGGATCGACGCAGATCGCCTCGTGCTCGAACCGGCCCATCGCCTTGAGCGGTACGGGATCGACAAGGCCGGTGGCGCTGGCCGGCACTTCGAAAATGTAGCCGTGGGACTTTGTCACGTCCGCGCTTGCGGCCGTCTGCTCAGTCTCTTCGCAGGTCAGCCAACTGCCCCAAGGCGTGGCGCCGCCGGCGCAGTTGGTGCTGGTCCCCACCAGCGACAGGTACTGCCTGACGGTGCGGCGTGTCTCGAGGTCGTAGATCAGCGTCGTCGTGCCGCCCGGCAGGGGTCGACCGTCCTTGTAGGTGTCATAGCCCTTGGCCGGGTCCAGCAGGCCGATCCGCTCCTGATGGAAGCCGCCAGGACCGAGGTTCCGGTGCAGGGCGCTGGAGCCTTTCAGTTCGTGATTGCGAACCAGGGCGACGCGGGGACCGTCAAGCGGGAAGCAACCCATGCCGTCCGGCTGACCCGGTACGAACAGCCCGTCGTCCATGGTGTCGCCGCTCTGCGAGATGACCTGGTAGGAGAAGCCCTCCGGTAGGTCGAGCAGCCGGTTCGGATCGGGGACGAGCGGGCCGTAGCCATGGACCTCGTTGACATAGGTCTCGTCGGCCGCCGCCGTCTGGGCCGCGACATTGCGCGCCAGACCGGTGAAGGCGAGGGCGGCGGCCGAGCCGGCGATCAACTCACGACGATGGGGGCGCATGGGAACTCCGGATTCGCTTGCGTCGCTTATGGCGAGGCTGGCCCGTCCGGTCATCATGGTTCTGTGACGGCGGCAGGATGCCACAGCCTCAGTCCTTCAGCGCCCGTCCCGCCACCACGGCCTTCGCGCCGAATTTCGCCCGCAGTCGGTCGATCGCCGTTTCGGTCTTCAGCGTCCGCGTCTCGGCGGTCTCGAACAGCGCGTGGGAATCGACCGCGTCCACCACCTCGCCCATGCCAATGCCGATCAGGCGGTAGGGACGGCCCAATTCCGGCGCCATCAGCGCGCGACCGGCGGCGAACAGGGCGCGGGCGGTCTGGACCGGTTCTGGCAGGGATGTCCGGCGGGTCACGATCTTGAAGTCCGTGCGGCGCAGCTTGAGCACCAGAACCCGGCTGGCCACGCCGTCCCGCCGCGCCTTGGAGGCCAGCTTTTCGCACAGGGGCCAGAGCTCGGCTTCCAGGTCCTCGGCCGAGGTCAGGTCCTCGTTGAAGGTGGTCTCGGCGCTCATGCCCTTGCGCTCGTGGCCCGGATTGACCGCGCGGGCGTCCCGCCCGTGGGCGAGGTCGTGCAGACGCAGCCCTGTCTCGCCGTAGCGTCTGACCAGATCGCGCACATCGGCGGCGGCCAGATCGCCGACGGTGGCGTAGCCGTCGCTCTGCAGCGTCTTGCGGAACACCGGGCCGACGCCCGGCAGGATGCCGACCGGGCGCGGAGCCAGTACGGCGGCGGCCTCTGATCCCAGCACCGAAAAGCCGCGCGGCTTGTCCAGCTCGGAGGCCACCTTGGCGAGGAAACGGTTGGGCGCCAGGCCGATCGAGACGGTCAGGCCGGTGTCGGTCTCGATCTGCTGCTGCAGGCGGATCAACTGGAAGGCCGGCGGGCCGCCGTTCAGCCGCTCCGTGCCGGCCAGGTCGATCCAGGCCTCGTCCAGCGACAGCGTCTGGACCAGCGGCGTCAGCTGGCCGACCGCGCCGAAGATGGCCTCACTGGCGGCCACGTATTTGCTGAAGTCGGGCTTGATGACCACGGCCTCGGGGCAGGCCTTGAGCGCCTTGAACATCGGCATGGCCGAGTGAACCCCGTACTGGCGGGCGATGTAGCAGCCGGTCGAGACCACGCCGCGCTTGCCGCCGCCGACGATGACGGGCCGGTCGCGCAGTTCGGGCCGATCGCGCTTCTCCACCGAGGCGTAGAAGGCGTCGCAATCGAGATGGGCGATCGTGAGCCGATCCAGTTCATCGTGGCGCACCACGCGCCGGGAATCGCAAGCCGGGCACCGCTCGACCTTCAGGTCGGCGGTGTGCAGGCAGTCGCGGCAGATGGCGCGGATGGACACAGGTGATCCCGGAGCTTGGCTTCACCCCAACTTAAGACCCACGGGGTCACAGTGCACGAAGAAGGCGCCAAGCCTCCGTGCAGCCGCACCCAGAGGCAACCAGGCCAAGGTGATGATGTCCAAGAAAGTCCTCATCGTCGAGGATAACGAGCTGAACATGAAGCTGTTTCATGATCTGCTCGACTCGCAGGGCTACGAGACGCTGCAGACCCGCGAGGGCCTGCAGGCGCTGGCCCTGGCGCGTCTGCACAAGCCCGACCTGATCCTGATGGATATCCAGCTGCCCGAGATCAGCGGTCTGGAAGTCACCAAATGGCTCAAGGACGACGAGGAACTGAGCCACATCCCGGTCGTCGCCGTCACCGCCTTCGCCATGAAGGGCGATGAGGAACGTATCCGCAATGGGGGATGCGAGGCCTACATCTCCAAGCCCATCTCGGAGATGCATTTCCTCGACGTGCTGCGGAAACATCTGGGGTAGGGACCGATGACGGCGCGTATTCTTGTCGTTGACGACGTTGAAGCCAACGTCCGCCTGCTCGAGGCCAAGCTGACGCTTGAATACTATGAGGTGCTGACCGCCGGCGACGGTGCCACCGCCCTTCAGGTCGCCTCGGACGAACGCCCCGACATCATCCTGCTCGATGTCATGATGCCCGGCATGGACGGGTTCGAGACCTGCCGTCGGCTGAAGGCCGACCCTGTGACGCGACACATCCCCGTCGTGCTGGTTACGGCGCTGGACGGGCGCGAGGACAAGCTCAAGGGATTGGACGCCGGGGCCGATGACTTTGTCACCAAGCCCATCGATGACGTCATCCTGTTCGCCCGCGTGCGCTCCCTGTTGCGGTTGAAGTCGGTCATGGACGAACTGCGCGAGCGCGAAGAGAGCGGTCGCCGGCTCGGTGTCGACACCGACGGGGCCGGACGCCTGCGGGGCTCGGGCGGGCGCATCCTGATCGTCGACGACAATGAGCGCCAGGCGCAGAAGATGGTCGAACATCTGGCCGGCGAGCACCGGCCTACGGTCGAAAGCGACCCGGCCGCGGCCCTGATCGCCGCGCGCGGGCCCGTCGATCTGATGATCGTGAATGTCTCAAGCGCCGAGTTCGACGGCCTGCGGTTCGTGGCCCAGACCCGCTCGACCGAGACGTCGCGGCGAATCCCCATTCTGGCGGTGGTCGATCCCGCGGATCGCCCCCGGCTGCTCAAGGCGCTGGAGCTCGGCGTCAACGACATCCTGCCGCGCCCGGTCGATCCCGAAGAGCTGGAGGCCCGCGCGCGCACCCAGATCAAGCGCAAACGCTATGCCGACTTCCTCAAGCAGAAGCTGGACTACAGCCTCGAGATGGCCGTCACCGACGCCCTGACCGGCCTGCACAACCGCCGCTACATGGCCGGACAGCTGCAGGCGCTGATGAGCCGGGCCGGGCAGGGGGGCGAGGGCGTGGCGGTCCTCGTCATGGACATCGACCACTTCAAGCTGGTCAACGACGGCTTCGGCCACGACGCGGGCGACGAAGTCCTGCGCGAGTTCGCCGTGCGTCTGGCTACCAATGTCCGCGCTATCGACCTGCCGTGCCGTCTGGGCGGCGAGGAGTTCGTGGTGGTGATGCCCGGCGCGAGCCTTGAGGACGCCACCCGTGTCGCCGACCGCATCCGTCGCGATGTCGGCGCCCAGCCCTTCCCGATCATGAGCGGCGCAGAGGCCCTGACCGTCACCGTCTCGGTGGGCGTCGCCGCCAGCACAGGTTTCGATGACACGCCGGATGCCCTGCTGAAGCGGGCAGACGAGGGTGTCTACGAAGCCAAGGCCCGGGGCCGGAACCAGGTCATCGCGCGGGCGGCCTGAGGGGCTCTACCGGCTCATCCACGGCTTGGACTTGCCGGTCGCGATTCGCGCGGCCTGTTCGCGCTGGAAACGGCCGCCGCGCGGCGGCTTCTCGCGGGCCTCGATCGCCGCCTTCTTGAGGCGCAGCGCCCGCTGGACGGGGCTTTCGGGCGGCAGGTCGTCCGTCGGATCAGTCATTCCAGCAACCTAGCACGCCGGCGATGACCGCATCGCCGAACAAACAAAAACGCCCGGCGTTTCCACCGGGCGTTTCGAAAACCAGCAGGGCGTGAGCCTTACTTGATCTTGCCTTCCTTGAACTCGACGTGCTTGCGCACGACGGGGTCGTACTTCTTCACGACCATCTTCTCGGTCATGGTCCGGGCGTTCTTCTTGGTCACATAGAAGAAGCCGGTGTCGGCGGACGAGTTCAGGCGGATCTTGATTGAAGCCGGCTTGGCCATCGGAATTACCTTTGCGACGGCGAAAGCCGCTGAAATGAGAGGCGCGGAACATACTCAGGCGCGCTCCAAAGTCAACGCCGGTCAGACAGGCCGCCATCCAATGACCGGACGCACCGTGGCGCAGGCGGGCGAACCGTCCTTGCCGCGCCCCGGGAGATGGACCTCCAGCCGGGCGTCCGAAACCAGCAGGGCCTTGGGGATGTCGTGGATGTCGATCTTGGCGCGCCGGCTCCAGGCCGCGGCATGGTCGCCCGCCGATGTGCCGATGCGGATGTAGACGAAGCGACGGACAGGCCCTTCCCGCCGCACGAACGGCCCGGTCATCCGGCCGTCGGGCTGCAGGGTGATCGGAACCTCGAACGCCAGCGGGCCCTCGCCGGCGGTGCGGGGTTCGAACGGCATGTCGTCCTTCTGCAGGCTGTAGCGCACGCCCGGCACCGGATCGTCGATGATGAGGCGAAGCGTCACGGTGTCTGCCATGCCGTCAGGTTAGGCGAGGCCGGTTGTTCGGGCTAGGCTCGGCGGATGAAACAGATCGCCGCCCTCGCCGCCGCCGCGCTTTGCGCCTCCCTGTCCCTGTCAGCCTGCGCGACCGTGCCCTCGGCCGCCCCGCAGCAGGACGCCTTCATGGCCAGTCTCAACGCCCTGTGCGGGCAGCGATTCGAGGGGCGTGTGACAACCACGGACGCCGCCGACGCCGATTTCGCAAGCTCGCGCCTGCTGATGCACGTGCGTGACTGTTCGGCCGACGAGGTCCGCATTCCGTTCTGGGTCGGCGAGGACAGATCCCGTACCTGGGTGATCAGCCGCAACGAGGATGGCGGGCTGACGCTGAAGCACGATCACCGTGATCCGGAGGGCAATCCCGACGGCCTGCACTGGTACGGGGGCGACACGACGTCGGCCGGGACGGCGAACCGGCAGGAGTTCCCGGTCGACGACTTCTCGATCGAGCTGTTCAACGCGGGCAACGCCTCGGTTTCGACCACCAATGTCTGGGCGGTCGAGGTCCATCCGGGGCGAATCTACGCCTATGAGCTCCGCCGGGCGAACCGCTACCTGCGGGTGGAGTTCGACCTGACCCGGCCGGTCGCCGAATAGGCTATCCGGCCGCCATCACGCCGCACGCCACCCGGTCGCCGGCCCCGCCGATCGGCTGGCTGGCATGGTCGTCGGCGTTGGCGTGGATGACCAGCGCCGAGCCGTCGGCATCCCAGAGCCACTGGCCGGGGCCGTCCTCGGCGATCCGGGCGCGTGTGGTGAAGAGTTCCGCCCGGACTTGACCCGCAGCATCGGCGAAGATGTTGGGCAGGTCGCCGTCGTCCGGTCCGCCCGCATTCAGCAGGCCGTGCGGGGCTTTCGGGTCCCCGTGGTTGACGTGGGCACCCGCCGAGGTGAAGGGCGCGGCGCACTGGCCCGTAGCGTGGATGTGCACGCCGTGCCAGCCCGGCGTCAGGCCGTCGGCTTCGATCCGGATAAGAAGGCCGGTCGCCCCTTGGGTGAGGACCGCCCGCCCGATCGTGGTCCCCGAGGCGTTGATCAGGGACGCCTCGCCGAAGGCACCCGGTGTCGCCCGTGGCGGCGTGCCGGACACGTCGTTGGCGGTGACGCTGATGCAGCCGGCGAGGGCGGCGGCGAGGGGCAGAAGGGCGAGGGTGGCGCGCATGGTCGGTATCCTTGTCCGGACGGGGCTGGGGGGCGATGCGCCGCTTTGCCACGGCAGTCCCCGGATGCTAGAAAACCGGTTCGCGGATCACGTTCCGATTCCGGCCATTTAAAGCCTGATTTCCTTGACTGACGACAGCTACAACGACGCACTGCCCCCGGCCTCGGGCGGCGGCGGCGACATCTCAACCATCACTATCGAGGACGAGCTGAGGCGCTCGTATCTCGACTACGCCATGAGCGTGATCGTGAGCCGCGCCCTGCCGGACGCGCGCGACGGGCTGAAGCCCGTGCACCGCCGCATCCTGTATTCGATGCACGATCTGAAGATGACGCCGGACCGGCCCTATTCGAAATGCGCCCGCGTCGTCGGCGACGTGCTGGGCCGCTTCCACCCCCACGGCGACGCCTCGGTCTATATGGCGCTGGTGCGCATGGCCCAGCCGTTCTCGATGGGTCTTATGCTGGTCGACGGCCAGGGCAATTTCGGCTCGGTCGACGGCGATATGCCGGCCTCGATGCGTTACACCGAGGCCCGGATGGCCCCGGCGGCCTCGGCCCTGCTGACCGACATCGACAAGGACACGGTCGATTTCCAGCCGAACTACGACGAGAAGGAGCTGGAACCCGTCGTCCTGCCGGCGCGGATTCCGAACCTGCTGGTCAACGGCGCGGGCGGTATCGCCGTCGGCATGGCGACCAACATCCCGCCGCACAACCTGCGCGAAGTGATCGACGCCGCGGT
>JAUYAG010000198.1 GCA_030693575.1 Brevundimonas sp.
GGGTGCGGGCGGTCAGGCCGCGCTGGCTGTAGGCCACAACCCGCTCGCCCGGTTCCAGGCCGCTCAACACCTGGACCCGGCCCTCGAGATCGGTGGCCCCGGTCGTGACGGGCCGAAACCTCAGCCTGCCATCGGCGACGATCCAGACGCCGGTCTCGCCCTCGACGCGATGAATGGCGGCGTTGGGGACGGTGGGCGTTCTCCTGGCGGGCGGCAGGGTCACGGTCACCTCCGCCAATTCTCCGACGGGAGGCAGTTCACCGGTTTCAAAACCGATCTTGGCCAGCAATTCCTCGGTGACCGCGTCGGCCATGGGTTCGGTGCGGATGACCCGCCCTTCGAACGGGGTTCCGCTCCGCGACCGGAGGACCACCTGGGCCCGCAAACCGGGCGCGAGGCCGGTCGATTGGGTCTGGTCAAAGCGCGTATTGATCCAGAGGTGGGTGGGGTCGATGATTTCGACGACGGCCTGCCCGGCTACAACCGTGGTCCCCGGTTCCGCTACACGGCGGACGACGAGACCATCGGCGGGGGCGACAAGGCGCAGATTGGATCTTTGGCGGACCAGCGCCGCGCTTTCCGCGCCGGCGCGTCCGCGGTCCTGCGTTGCGGCGGCGAGATTGGCCCGGGCCGCAGCAGACCCGGCTTGCGCCACCTGCAATTCCTGGCGTCGCGTATCGACCGCCGCCTGGGAGACCCAGCCGCCGTCGAGCAGCTGTTCGGTACGTCCTGCCTGGGTTCGAGCCAGGCGCGCCCGCGCCTCGGCGTCGGCGAGCTGCGCCTGCGCTGTGCGTTCCAACGCCGCCGCACGGCCCTCGGCACCCTGTTGGGCGGTGATGCGCTCATCAAGATCAATCGGATCGATTTCGGCGAGCGGCTGGCCCGCAACGACATGGTCCCCGACATCCACCAGCAGCGTCCGGACCCGCCCGGCCGTCGTGGGGCCGACGCGGTGCGTATAGCGCGCTTCCACCGCGCCGAGCCCGAACAGGGATGGCGAGATCGCCCTTTCCTCGACCGTCACCAAGGTAACCGATACCGGCGCAAGCGGGCCGGAGCGCAGCGCCACATAGGCGAGCGCCACGCCCAGCGACGCCAGGACGGCGATCAACATCCACGTCCGACGATTGCCCGGCAGGGAGAGTTTCATGTCCGCGCCCCGATACCCTTGAGGTAGATGCCGAAGACCCGGCTTGCCATGGTCGGCATGGCGGCGAAATCTCCCGCGATCATGGCCTGCATCACCAAGCCCTGGATCGTACCGACAAACAGGATCGCGGCGGCCTCGGTATCCAGATCAACGGGCAGTGAGCCCTCAGTCTTGCCGCGCTCGACAAGCACCATGACGCGGGTCCGATAGCCGTCCATCAAAGCCCTCGCGCCGCGCTTCGCCGCCGTATCGCCCGTGCGCTGCAGCTCGCCGAACATGATCCTGGGCACACCCGGTCGGGCGGCGACGAACCCGACATGGGCCATGAACATCGCCTCGAGAGCGGACAAGGGCGAGGCCTCCTTGGCGAGGGCCTTGTCCAGGCGTTGGGTGAGTTGGTCGGCGGTCCAGACCATGACCGCACCCCAAACGGCGTCCTTGGTGGGGAAGTGTCGGAAGAGCGCGCCCTGGGACAGGCCCATATGCTCGGCGATCTGTCCGGTCGTGATTTCGGCCGGATTGTTCGTGGCTGCGAGGTCAACGACCGTCTCCACGGTCATATCGCGGCGCTGGGCGGCTGGGAGGTTCTGACGTGCCATGCGGACACAATACCGAAAAGCAAGTGACTGGTCACTATCTTTTGCGCGCTTCGGCTGTCGGGTGCGCCGCGCTTGGGAGGTTCGATTGCGGATCGCCGGCCAATCGGCCTTGCTGGCTCGCATAGGCGAGCCCGCAATGGGCCAATGTGCCAACCTTGCGGTTGAGCCGGAACGGGTCAGGACTCTCTTCTTTAGAAGCCCGCCCAAGAGCGGATTGTTCGGAAAGGGGGGCGGGGTAGCGGATGGAGGCCGCGCATCGAGCGCCGCTCACTCCACTCGGCAGAAGCAATACAGGAACTCCTGAGGGGTCCCCCAAGGCGTCTCGTGCAGCTCGGTAACGTTCTCCAACAGTCGAAACTTCGGCCCGAACTCGCCGTGGAGATTTTCGGCGTCATAGCGAACGACGTCCAGTCCGCTGCACTTCTCCGGACCACCCAAGCCGAAGGTCGCGACGATAACGTGACCGCCAAGCCTGACTGCGCGGGCGACCTGACGCATGTATGCGGCTCTGTCATCTGCGCTCGTCAGGAAGTGAAAAACAGCCCGATCATGCCAAACATGGTAGCGAGCGGCTTCCAACTCGACAGTCGTGATGTCGCCGGTGATCCAATGAACCGAGGCGCCAGAAGCACCCAGTCGGCCTTTCGCCACGTCAATCGCCGCCGGGGAGATGTCGAGTACGGTCACGTCGGCGTAGCCCAGCGCGACAAGGTCATCGACCAAGGTCGCTTCCCCGCCGCCAACGTCAATGACGGCGCTGTCTGTGCCGGGCGCCGCGTGTTCGATGAGCCTCAGGGAAGTTTCCAGATGAGGACGATACCAGCTGACTTCGTCCACCTTCTTGGTCTGATAGACGGTTTCCCAATGAGCCTTGGTAGTCATCGCCGCCCCTCCAGAACTATTCTTGAAAGCTGGGGTCAGTGTGATTGGAACGCCAGAGGGGCATATCGAAAATTCGGCAACGAAGGGCTGCGGGCCCAAGGTCAACATCGTCGAGCGGCCGACGCAAATGTCTGCTTCCAACCGATCGCCAACCTCCGCGCCTTTCGCGAAGCTGTCCGGATGGCGTTTCAGGCCGATGCAGATCTCCGGCACAGAACCTCAGATCGCCAGGCTGTGCCTCGCTGATGGCCGCGAAGCTTGGGGATCGAAGCAGGCAGCGACGACTCGCACTAGCCGCGAGAGCTCCGGTGAAACGCTGATCCGTCGTCCAGACACCGCACAGAGACCATCCACCCTCAACGTTCGAGCAGACTGCAGTTCATCATCGAGGGTACTCGGCGCGTAGCCATGCTCCGCGCACACGGACGCCACGTCCACTTCCAGACTGCACATCAGTCGCTCAATGACGGCCCCGCGCAGGCGATCGTCTCTAGTTGTCGCCAGTTGACGCGAAACAGGCAGCTGATGGCGCTTCACGGCAGCCGCCCAATGGTCCACGCGCGATGCGTTCTGGCTAAAGCCTTGAGGAAACGCGCTGATCGCCGAGGGTCCAAGGCCGATCAGCACCGCGGCCGGGTCGTCGGTATAGCCTTGGAAATTGCGGCGCAGGCCGCCGTTCGCGAGCCGCGCGGCCATCGGGTCGCCGGGGTGGGCGAAATGGTCCATACCGATCCGGATGTAGCCGTGGTCGAGGAGAACAGCCTCGGCTGCCTCAGCCTGGCCCCATCGCCCGGCGACATCGGCCAGATCCTCGGGGCGGATCATCGCCTGGTGCTTTTTCATCCATGGGACATGGGCGTAGCCAAACAGGGCGACCCGGTCCGGCGCCAGCGAGAGTGCGGTCCTCAGGCTGTCCGCGACATTGTCGGGGTTCTGGCCCGGGAGGCCATACATCATGTCGAAATTGATCGCCTTTACGCCGCCGCAGCGGATGTCGGCGACCGCCGCCTCGACGCGCTCGAAGGGCTGGATGCGGTTGACCAGCCGTTGGACGTCGGGATCGAAGGTCTGGACGCCGAGACTGGCTCGGGTGACGCCGGCGGCGCCCAGTCCGCGAGCGAAATCCCCGTCCAGATTTCCGGGGTCGAGTTCGACGGCCACCTCGGCGCCGGGGCGCAGGCTGAACCTTCGGGAGATCGAGGCCAGCAGGCTGGAAAAGTCTTCGCCGGAAAGCGAGTTGGGACTGCCGCCGCCGAAATGAACATGGGCGGCGCCGGCGTGCGGCGGCATGGCGTCGGACCACAGGTCCAGCTCGCTCCTGAGGTGGCCGAGAAAGTCAGCAATCCGGTCGTAGCCGTTCGGCACGCTGGTGTGGCAGCCGCAGTACCAGCACAGACGTTCGCAGAAGGGCACGTGAACGTAGATCGAGACGGCGTCTGTCGGCTGGATCGCGTCCAGCCAGCCTCTTGTCAGAGCGTCATCGGGCGCCGACTGGAAGGCGAGTGCGGTGGGATAGCTCGTATAGCGCGGCAGGTTCCGGGAAGCATGGACCAGCAGCGATTCCGTCAGCGTCGTCATCCCAGGGCCGCCTCCGACGCGGCCAGGTCCTCGGCGGTGTTGATGTTGATAAAAGGGTCGCCTCCCTCGACGGGCCACTCCACGACGGCGCAGCCGACAGCCTCGCTCAGGCCGCGCAGGGACAACCGTCCCTCCTCCGCCCGTCGGACCAGGGTGGGCACGACGGCAGTGCGCCACAGGGCGCAGACCGGATGCAGCCGTCCGTCGCTGGCGGCGACCGCGACCCCGACCTCAGAGATCAGCGCCTGCGCCAGCCGATGGTTCAGGTCGTCCGGCAGGAAGGGCATGTCGCAGGCCATGGTCAGGACCCGGTTGGCGCCGGCCGCCGCGGCCCAGGACAAGGCCGAGAGCAGGCCTGCCAGCGGCCCTTCGATACCCGGCGCGTCCAGCACCACGGTCCCGTCGAAGCCGGCGACCTGTTCGGGGCTGCGCGCGACCAGGATGCAGGGTGCCGCGACGGCCCGCGCGTGGTTCAGGGCGTGATCCAGCAGGCGGGCTCCACCCAGCAGGCGGCGCGGCTTGTCGCCGCCGATCCGCCGGCCGGCCCCGCCGGCGAGGATGGCCACCACCAGGCCCATTCAGCGCGCCCCGGGGCGTCGCGGAACCGGCGGGCGCGAGGCCGTGCGGGGACCGGTGCCCCGCGCGGGAAGCGGGGGCGGCGCAACCAGACGCCCGGCTGCGCCGACGTCGCTGACGGTCGTCTCGAGATCCCGGACCAGACCGTCCCGGATGGAATAGATCCAGCCATGGATCGACAGCGGCTGACTCCGGCGCCAGGCGTCGGTGACAAAGGGATTGCGGGACAGGGCCCGCACCTGGGCCAGGACGTTCTTTTCGCAGATGAAGTTGACCCGGGTTTCGGGATCCTGGATGGCGTCAAGATCGGTGTGGTGGTCTTCGCAGAGGCGCTGGACGCGCTGCATCCAGTGATCGAGGATGCCGTGGCGCTGGCCATCCAGCACGGCGCGCACGCCGCCGCACCCATAGTGGCCGCAGACGATGATGTGGCGCACCTTCAGCGTCTCCAGGGCGAACTGGAGCACCGCCAGCAGGTTCATGTCCTGGGCCGGGGCTAGATTGGCGACGTTGCGATGGACGAACAGTTCGCCGGGTTGAAGCCCGACGATCTCGTTGGCCGGAACCCGGCTATCGGAACAGCCGATCCACAGATAGTCCGGCGCCTGCTGTTCCGAAAGCCGGCGGAAATACCCGGGATCAAGCCGGGTCCGGGTGGCTGCCCAGTCCAGGTTATTGCGTAGCAGAGCCTCGATCATGACGCCGCCTCATCGCCTTCGGGCTCCAGCAGGACGCCACGGCGGGCCGCCAGCCGGATGCTCAGAGATCTGAGGTCCGCAGCGGTCAGACGAAGGCGGGCAATCGGCAGAACCACGGCGTTCTCCAGAGCGATGTGGCGGCGCTCATGCTGGGCGAAGTCCGTAAAAAGGAGTCGGCTCTCCCGATCCTGCCCTGGCGCCCGGCCGTCGGCGAGGGCCCGTTCCAGCGCGGCGATGAGGGTGCGGGCCCGGTGTAGGTCATCGTGGTGCTCGGCCGACAGCGCCCCCAGAACCGAGTCCAGTTCGTCGGCGGGCTGGCAGCGCCGCCGCAGCAGTGGAAACAGATCATCCTCCTCATCGATGACGTGCAGCGGCATGTCATGGCGCAGGAAGGCCAGTATCTCGTGGGCCTCGTCGCTCAGGAGGACCGTCGCGTTGCCGACCCGTTCAATCAGTTGGCACAGCTGGCGATGACGATAGTGTTCCGCGAACAGCCAGTTGAGCGGTTCATGGATCAGTTCTGGCGGCAGCGGTTCTATCCCGGGGCTCTGGCTCATCGGTCATTCGCTCTCTGCCCGGTCATCGGCCTAGAACCGATAGTCGAGGGCGGCCCAGACCTTGTCGCGGTCCGGGAATGCAGCCACGGCGCCGTCGAAATGGGCGCCCTTCAGCTCGAGGGCCCAGCGGGCGTCGAGCACCAGTCGCGCCGACACGTCGAGTTCCCTGCCGTAGCGGGCTGAGCCGTCAGCGTCATGAATGTCGCGCCAGGAAGCGCTCAGAACGCCGCTTCGGCCCACGGGCGGATGAGTCACCGCATAGCTCGCCGTGGCGGAGACGTCGCGCAGTCCGTCCCTGGGTGTGGTCAGAAAGACATCGGCCCAGCCCTGGAAGGCGTGCAGGGTCGCTAGGGGGGTCTGAAACGCCTGGACGCCATTTCCGTCGAGACGCTCAAGCGCCAGGGTCGCGGTGAACGGACCACGCTTCAGGCCCGCCGAGACCAGCCCATAGTCGAGGTCGAACCGGGCCGGATTGGCTCCGTACTCAGACTGGCGGGCGTATTCGACGGTGTAGAGGGCCGACCAATCCGGTGACAGGTCGCGGCTTCCCTCGAGTCGCGCGCCCCAGGTCGCTGAGGACTGGGCGGTGGCGTTGCTGAAATCCAGCAGATAGCCATAGGCCGTCACCTTCCCCACCGGGGTCGGGGACTCGACGTTGATGAGATGACTGTCCGAGCGCCACTCGCCGACGGGACTGTCGTCGCCGAACACCCTGTGGACCCGGTCGATCCAGGCATAGGTGACGGCGAGCGGCTCGAACGCACGGGTCGTCACCTTGACCGCATCGAAGGTCTGCTCGTTCTGGCGGAAGCCGACGTTGCCGACGAACCGGGCTGTGCCGAGCACGATGCGTTGCCGACCCAGGACCACCTCTGTGCCCGGCAGGCCGGTCCAGGCGACCTGCAGCCGGTTCAGTTCGAACGCCTCGGGATCGGCCACCACGGGATAGGTCGGGAAGCCGTGGATGGTGTCGTTGTAGTCATCGACGAAAGCGACGACCCCCTCGCCCTCGACCAGGACACGGAAGCCGGACCGCTCCGGACTCTGCCAACCGAAGCGCGCGCGCAGGGTCAGGGCGGTTGCGTCATCGAGCCCGTCCTGGCTGACGCCTTCATAGCGCAGGCGGCTCTCGAACAGGACATCGCCCGATCGCGTCGAGGCGGCGGGCGCCGGCGGAGCAGTGGGCGGGGCCGGAGTCTGTGCGCTTGCCATAGCTGGTGCCGCGATCGCAGCGAGCGCCAGAAGGGTCGTTTGACCAACGGTCGGCATCTCAGTGTCTCCGCACGATGGCGTAGGATCGGCCCGGCGCTTTCAGTTTCGATTTCAGGATCGCCCGCACGCAGGCCAGCGCCGGATCGTCCGAGCCCTGGGCGGCAGAGATCAGGCGGGTCCAGCCCTGGTCGTCGGCGCCCTGTATGAAGCCCGCAATTTCGCCCTGGACGAATTCGGCTAGACTGACTCCGTTCGTCGCGGCCGCCTGACGGGCCTGGACGGCCAGCGCCGGGTCGGCTTCGTCCAACCAGACCTCAAGACGCGCGGTGACCGCGGCCTGGTCGTTCAGCAAGTCACCCAGAGACAGAGCACCGGGGGCGAGACCGCCGTCTTCCGTCACGCTGAGCGCCACGCCGCATTCCCGGGCCTCAGCCGCAAGGCCGGAGACATAGCGGGCTGCGGCCGCCGTCCAGGCCCGGCTTTCCAGATGCAGGGCGATACGGGGAAGGACATGCTCGAAAGGCAATCGGCGGCCCTCGATGCGGCGGTCCAGGCGCAGGACATGCCAGCCGAAACGCGATCGCACAGGTTCGGACGCGGTCTCGCCGTCCTGCAGCAGGTCCAGTCCAGCCTCGACCTCGGTCGCGAGATCGCCGGGTGATAGCTGCCCCAGGGAGCCGCCGACGCCTTTGGAGGGGCAGTCCGAGAGCGTCTCGGCGAGGTCCGCAAACCGATGGGGATGCCACGCCAATTCGGCGATTGCCGCGCTGGCCGCGTCGCGCGCCGCCCGCCAGGCGGCCTCGTCGTCGCCCTTGGGGGCAAACAGAATATGGGAGGCCTGTGTCAGCGGCGGGGTGCGAAACCGTTCCGGCGCGCTGTCATAGACCCGCTGGCATTCAGCCTCATCGGGCCGCTCGACCTCGATCTCGATGTCCAGCACGGCCCGGACCAGGGCCTCCTCCGGCGTCTCCTCGCGGCCGTCCTCGTCCTGCTCCGCCTGGGGTGTCAGGCCAAGCTGGTGCGCCCGGTCCAGCAACAGGGCCTTGATGGCGAGCGCATGGGCGGCCGCGGTCCGCGCCTCTTCGGGGGTCGCGGCGGGGTGGTTCTGGGCCTCCTCGGCGACGAGGCGCTCGGGCAGGGCCACCCCGTCGATGACGATGACCCCGCTCATTGGCCCAGGTCTCCGGCGCGGCGAGCGACCGGCATCCGGCGCTTGCTTCGGACCAGCTGCCAGCCCCGGCGATTCAGATACCAGACCGGGGCCGAAAGCATGTGAACCAGCCGGGTGAAGGGGAAGATCAGGATGATGGTCAGGCCGAGGGTCAGGTGCGCCTTGAAGATCCAGTGGACGTCGGCGACGAAGCCCGCGCTGGCCGGGTTCAGGGTGAAGATTCCCTGGGCCCAGGTCATGAACTTGATCATCTCGTGGCCGTCGAGATGGCCCAGCGACAGAGGAATGGTGGCGAGGCCGAGACACAGCTGGGCCAGCAGGATGGCCAGGATGGCGGTGTCGCCGAAACTGGAGTTCTGGCGGATCCGTGGATCAAACACGCGCCTGTGCAGGAGCAGGAGACCCCCAACGAGGCAGGCGGCCCCGGCGACGCCGCCGGCGACGATGGCCAGCATCTGTTTGAAACCATGGCTGACGCCAAGGAAGTCCCAAACCGCGATCGGCGTGAGAAGTCCGACGAAATGGCCGGCGAAGATGGCGAGGATTCCGAGGTGGAACAGCACCGAGCCCAGCATCAACTGCTTGCGCCGCAGAAGCTGGGACGAGCCGGTGCGCCAGGTGAACTGCTCGCGGTCGAAGCGCAGCACCGAGCCGATCACCAGGACCGCCATGGCGATATAGGGATAGACCCCGAAGACAATGAAATTCAGGTCCATGTGACGATCCTCAGGCGGCCGCGCCGGCGCGGCGGCTCTTGTCGGGGGGCGGGGCGGCGTTCATGGCGGAGAGCATGGAGTCGGCTTTCGGGCAGCCGGCGTCGGACGGGCCGAAGGTGACCGCGGTCTCCTCCCAGGCCTTGTCCAGCGCCTCCAGGTCGTCCGGGTTGTCGTCGGGCTCCTGCATCAGGGCGGCGACGGCGTCGGAATCCGGCACGGCTCCGGTCATGGCTGTGAGCGCCCCGAAGACGGCACGATAGGGGCTCTCGCGCTTGTGCAGCCGCTCGGTCAGGGCGGCGAGGACGTGGGCCCCTTCACCGAGCAGTGAGGCGGCTTCCTCCTCCGGCAGGGTCGACAGGAAGTCGAGGAACACCGGCAGGTGATCGGGCAGTTCGTTGGCCGTCAGCTCCAGCCCGTAGGACCGGTACAGTTCGACCAGGGCCGCCATCGCCTGTCCGCGGTCGCGGCTCTCGCCGTGAATATGCTCATAGAGGTTGAGCGATAGAGACCGGGTCCGGTCGAACAGGTGGACGAAGCCTTCCTGGAGGTCGAAGAGGTCCTCCCGTTCCAGCTTGCGGACCAGCTTTTCCAGCGCCCCCACGATCGGAGCGGGGACCATGCCTTCCGAGCGGATGGTATCCATGATCGCCGGCGCGGCGGCCTGGACTTCAGCGGTCGGATAGCTGAGGAGGAGCGCCAGGGCGCGATAGGTCAATGCCATGATCAGGCCACCTCTGCTGTCGGTTTGGCGCGTGAGCGTTTGTCGGGGCCGAACAGGCCCAGTTCGGTGCGGCCGCCCGAACAGCCGTTGCCGAAGGTGAAGCCGCAGTTTCCCCGCAGGTCGTAGGCGTCCTCGACCGTCTCGCGATGGGTCGAAGGGATGACGAACCGATCCTCGTAATCGGCGATGGCCATGATCTTGTACATGTCGTCGATCTGGGCCGCGGTCAGGCCGACCGTTTCGGCGAGGCCGTGGTCGATCCGTCCGTCAACAGTCCGGGCCCGCATGTAGGCCCGCATGGCCAGCATCCGTCGCAGTGCCAGGGTCACCGGCTCCTCGACGCCGGCGGTCAGCAGGTTGGCGAGGTATTTCACTGGAATGCGGAGCGAGTTCACATCCGGCATCTCGCCGTCCATCTCCAGGGCTCCGACGGCGGCGGCGTTCTGGATCGGGGACAGCGGCGGGACGTACCAGACCATCGGGAGGGTCCGGTATTCGGGGTGCAGCGGGAAGGCGACCTTCCAGTCGATCGCCATCTTGTAGACCGGGCTGCGCCGGGCGCCTTCGAGCCAGGCTTCCGGCACGCCGTCGGCACGGGCTTGGGCGATGACGGCGGGGTCGTGGGGGTCAAGGAAGATGTCGAGCTGGGCCTGGTAGAGGTCCTTCACGTCGGGGGTCGAGGCGGCCGCCTCGATCCGGTCAGCGTCGTAGAGCAGCACGCCCAGATAGCGGATGCGGCCGACGCAGGTCTCGGAACAGACGGTCGGCTGACCGCCCTCGATCCGCGGGAAGCAGAAGGTGCACTTCTCGGATTTGCCGGAGTCCCAGTTGTAATAGATCTTCTTGTACGGGCAGGCCGAGACGCACATCCGCCAGCCCCGGCACTTGTCCTGGTCGATGAGGACGATGCCGTCTTCC
>JAUYAG010000207.1 GCA_030693575.1 Brevundimonas sp.
TCGGCGCGACCGCCGCCCTGTTCGCCGCCGTGGAACAGGTCGAAGGCGCGGAGCTGGATCTGTTGATCGTCGACCCGGCCGACGGGATGAAGGCCAGCGTGACCCATGCCGGCTACCAGGACACCCGGACCATCGCCCGCGCGATGCGGGCCAACGGCTTCGAGGTCACGGAAACGGCGGCCCTCGACGACCGCGGCCGCATCGTGAGCGACATCACCATCGGGAGCGCCCGATGAACCGGTTGATCGGACAGGCCGAGGCCTGGTGGGGCGGCCGCACCCTGCGCGAGCGGCGGATGCTGCTGGTGATGGCCGGCCTTCTGACGTCATTCTTCGTCTGGATGGCTCTGGTGCAGCCGGTTCTGGGCTGGAGAGCCGCCGCGGCGGACCGGGCCGAAGCAGCCGCCGCCACCCTGGCGGAGGTGCGCGCCGCCGCCGCCTCGATCGCCCCTCCGCGACCCCCGGCGAGCCCGCCACCGGAGGGGCTCGAACCCCTGATCCGACGCACCGCCGAGGCCGCGGGGCTGGAGGTGGTCACCGTGATGAGCCCCTCGGGTCAGCTCGGCTTCCAGCTCTCCAGCGTCAGCTCCGGACCGCTTTTCGGCTGGCTCGGGCCGCTTGAAACCGATCACCGGCTGACGATCTGCAGCCTGGGCGTCACCGAGAACGCCGACGCCACGCTGAACGTGGAGGGCGGACTGGCGTCCGGCGCCTGCGGTGCCTGAAGGACGACCTCCAACCGTCCGGTGACGGGATAAATGTCAAATTTCAGACTTCCCGTTGTCGCATAATCTTTACAATAGCGGAAAAGCGCGCATTATTCCTCCGGGTCCTGACTGTTTCAGGCGTTCGGGAGAGACTGATGCGCGCTTTCACCCCCTTCATCGGCGTTGCCGCTCTCGCTGCAGCCGCGGTTCTTCCGGCTGGTTTGGCGAGCGCCGGCGACACTGGCCAGCCTTCAGCGCGGACCAACACCCGCGCGGTTCTGGTCTGCCGCACGGACGCCGCGACCCGCCGCGCCTTCACGCGCGAGCATGGCGCCGCACCGGTCTTCGTCACGGCCCGTGAGGCCCTGTCGGTCAGGGCGTCAGATCCTGCCTGGACCGCGCCCCGTTGCATGACGGAGCGGGAGCACGCCCGTTATCGGGATGCGGCGACGACCTTCGCCGTCGTCCGCTGAGCGGCCGCCCTGCGGCTTCCTTCCCTCACTCCCACTCGATCGTCCCGGGCGGCTTGGATGTCACGTCATAGACGACGCGGTTCACGCCCCGGACCTCGTTGACGATGCGCGTGGCGCAGCGGCCCAGGACGTCCCACGGAAACTCGAAGAAGTCGGCCGTCATGCCGTCGGTCGAGGTCACCGCGCGCAGGGCCAGCACCTTCTCATAGGTGCGGGCGTCGCCCATGACGCCGACGGTCTTGACCGGCAGCAGGACGGCAAAAGCCTGCCAGATGCTGTCGTAGAGGCCGGCCTTGCGGATTTCGTCGAGGTAGATGGCGTCGGCCTGCTGCAGGGTCTCGACGGCCTCCGGCGTGATCTCGCCGGGAATACGGATGGCCAGGCCCGGCCCGGGGAAGGGATGGCGGCCGACGAAGGCGTCGGTCAGGCCCAGCTCGCGGCCGAGGGCGCGGACCTCGTCCTTGAACAGCTCGCGCAGCGGCTCGACCAGCTTCAGCTTCATGAAGTCCGGCAGGCCGCCGACATTGTGGTGGCTCTTGATGACGTGGGCCTTGCCGCTCGAGGATGAGACGCTCTCGATGACGTCGGGATAGAGGGTGCCCTGGGCGAGGTATTCGGCACCCTCGATCTTGCCGGCCTCGCGGTCGAAGATCTCGATGAAGACCCGGCCGATGGTCTTGCGCTTGGTCTCCGGGTCCGACTGACCGGCCAGTGCGCCGAGGAATTCCTTCGATGCATCAACGTGGATCAGCGGGATGTTGTAGTGCTCGCGGAAGAGCGTTGTGACCTGTGTCGCCTCATCTTTGCGCAGCAGGCCGGTGTCCACGAAGACGCAGGTCAGCTGGTCGCCGATCGCCTCATGGATCAGCACCGCGGCCACCGAGCTGTCGACGCCGCCCGAAAGGCCGCAAACGACCCTTGCCGAGCCGACCTGTTCGCGGATCTTCGCGATCTGCTCGTCGCGATAGGCGGCCATGGTCCAGTCGCCCTTCAGACCGGCGATCCCATGGGTGAAATTCTTCAGCATCGTCGCGCCGCGCGGGGTGTGCATCACCTCCGGGTGGAACTGGACGCCGTAGAAGCGGCGGGTCTCATCGGCGATGACCGCATAGGGCGAGCCGGCCGAGGTCGCGACGACATCGAAGCCTTCAGGGATGGCGACGATCTTGTCTCCGTGGCTCATCCAGACCGTCTCGTCCTCGCCGACCGCGGCCAGACCGGCCAGCAGGGGCGAGGTCTTTTCGACGGTGATTTCCGCCCGGCCGAACTCGCGGTGGTGGCCACCCTCGACCTTGCCGCCGAGCTGCTCGCACATGGTCATCTCGCCGTAGCAGATGCCCAGCACGGGAACGCCGGCCTCGAACACGCCCTGCGGCGCGCGCGGGCTGCCTTCCTCGTGGACGCTCTCGGGTCCGCCCGACAGGATGATGGCCTGCGGCTTCATCGCGGCCAGGGCGGCCTCGGCCTTCGCGTAGGGATGGATCTCGCAATAGACGCGCGCCTCGCGCAGGCGCCGGGCGATCAACTGGGTGACCTGGCTGCCGAAGTCGACGATCAGGACCTTCTGGTGATCAGCGGGGGCGGTCATGCGGGCTCCGTGAGAACAGGCGTGAAAAGGTCATGCAGCAGGTCGAGGGCCTCGGCCAGCCGGAGATCGATCTCGGCGAGGGCGTCGGTCCAGTGTTCGAGGCGGGACAGGTCGGTGCGGCCGTCCGAGACGCCACGCAGGCCGATCACCGGCACGCCGAAGCGGGCGGCCGCGCGGACGACGGCGAAGGTCTCCATATCGACCATGTCGGCGTCGACGGCGTCATAGCCGGCGCCGGAGACGACGCTCCCGCCGGTGGCCAGTCGCGCGATCGGCAGGGCTGCTGGGCCATCCGACAGCGGCAGGACGGCGGGCACACGCGGATACGGCGTCTCGCCCTTCGGAAAACCGAGCACGCTGGCGTCCATGTCGCGGTAGCTGACCTCGGTCACCCGGTAGACCCGCGCGTGCTCGAGGGTGCGCGAGCCCGCCGAGCCGAGGGAAACGACCACGTCCGGCAAGGCGTTCTCGGCCTGCAACGTCGCCAGAGCCTGGGCGACCGCGGCCGCGGCCTCGACGGGGCCGACGCCGGTGATCAGCGGCTGGATGCGGCTGCGCAACGCCGCGCCGTATTCGGGCTCGGCGGCCATGACGCAGAGGGCGGTCTTCGGACCGAAACGGGAAAGGGTCCAGTCCCGGCTCACGCCCGCCGCTCGTAGAGGGCCACGAAGAAGCCGTCGGTGCCGGTCGAGGCGGGCGACAGACGCAGGCGACCGCCGGTCGCGGCCTCCGCCAGACACGTGCGCGCGGCGTCGGTGAGCGTCGGGGCCGCCAGAACGTCGGCGACCGGCAGTGGCTGGAAGCCCTTGTGGCCCGCCTCGAAGGCGTCGGCGACGGCCTCATTCTCGCGCGCCAGCACCGAACAGGTGACATAGACCAGTCGCCCGCCCGGCTTCACCAGCGCGGCGGCCTGACCGAGGATGCGCAGTTGCAGGGCGTGCAGCCGCTCGATCTCGTCGGCCTTCAGACGCCAGGCGTCCTCGGGCCGACGGCGCCAGGCGCCGGAGCCGCTGCAGGGCGCATCGACGAAGACCAGATCGGCCTTGCCGTTGAATTCCTCGACCCCGCCGCCGTTCTGGCCGATCAGCCGCAGGTCCGCGGCGACGCCGGCGCGGGCGAGGCGCGGGCGGATGTTGTCGAGCCGCTTCTGCACCACATCGCAGGCGATCAGCCGCATGGGGGCCGCCGCCGGCGCGGATTTGGCCGCCGCCAGTTCGTCAGCGCCGGTCGGCGACCAGCCGGCCGGGCTTGGCGCCGCGACCCGCGTCGGATCGGCGGCGGGCAGGCCCTGCACCGCCAGCGCCAGCGTCTTGCCGCCGCCGCCCGCGCAATAGTCGACGACGATGCTGTCGGGCGCGAACGTCAGGCCGGCACCGGCCACCCACGCGGTCAGCTGGCTACCCTCGTCCTGGATTTCGATACGGCCGGCGTTGAAGGCGTCCAGCGCCTGGACGTTCGGGGCGGGCTCCGACGGCAGGCGCAGGCCGACCGCGGACCACGGCGTCGGCTCCGGTGTCAGACCCGTGGCCTTCAGCTCGGCCCGGGCGGCCTCGACGGTCGTCTTGGCGGTGTTGACGCGCAGATCGACCGGCGCGCGCGCCATCAGGCCCGCGGCCTCCTCGCTCCAGCGGTCGCCGAACGTCGCCTTCAGGTCCTCGACCACGAAGGCCGGCAGGTCCGCCGCAGCTTTGGGCAGATCGCTCTCCCCCGCCGCGATCCGGGCGCGTTCCTGCTTCGAAAGCGGCCGCGGGCCGTAACCCTCGCCCGAGTGCAGCGCCTCGATCTCTTCCAGCGACAGATTGTCGAGGAAGGCCAAAGCGCCGACGACCAGCGCCCGGCCGTCCTCACGCCCGCCCATGGCGGCGACCAGCCGGCCGCGCGCGCGCAGTACCTGATAGACGCGCTCGGCGACGGCACGGCGGTCGCCGGACCCCGCATAGCGGTTGGCGGCGCCCCAGGCCTTGATCACCACCTCGGCGGGGGCGCGGCCCTGGGCGATGCTGTCCAGAACGGAGGCGGCGGCGGCGAGACGGGCGGCTGGGGTCAATGCGGGCTTTCAGACGAAAAGGGCGGCCAGCACCATCAGCAGACCGGCCAGGGCGACAAGCCAGACCAGCGAACGGATGAAGGGAAGGCCGAGGGCGTAGAGCGGCAGATAGATCAGCCGCCCGAAAAGATAGAGGTGCGTCCCCCAGAGGGTCAGGGGGCCGCCGTCCTTGCCAGCCACATGCGCCATAATCACGGCGGCGGCGAAGATCGGCAGGGTTTCGAACAGATTGGCCTGGGCGCGGAGCAGCCGGCCGGCCAGTTTCCCGGGCGGCGGCGTCTCGCCGTCGCGAGCTCCGGCGTTCCATTTGACGCCGAGCTCGGCGGTCCGGGCGCTGGCGGCCCAGAGAATCTGGACGATGGCCAGGATCAGCACGAAGGCCAGCACGATGAATTCAGGCGTCATATCCATGGCGTGAGCCTCCCCGCTCAACCCTGTCGATAGTTGGGCGCCTCGCGCGTGATCATCACGTCGTGGACGTGGCTCTCACGCAGGCCGGCGCCGGTGATGCGCACGAAGCGCGCGCGTTCCTGAAGATCGGCGATGGTGGCGGCGCCGACATAGCCCATGGCGGCGCGCAGGCCGCCGACCATCTGGTGCAGCACCGGGGCGATCGGCCCCTTGTACGGCGTCTGGCCCTCGATGCCCTCGGGCACCAGCTTCTGGGTGTCCTCGACTTCCTTCTGGAAATAGCGATCCGCTGAACCGGCGCCCATGGCCCCGACCGAGCCCATGCCGCGGTACGACTTGTAGGACCGGCCCTGGTACAGGAAGACCTCGCCGGGGCTTTCGTCCGTGCCCGCGAACATCGAACCCATCATGGCGCAGGACGCCCCGGCCGCGATGGCCTTGGCCAGATCGCCCGAATATTTGATGCCGCCGTCGGCGATGACCGGCGCGCCCGACGCCTCCGCCGCGCGGGCGGCCTCCATGATGGCGGTCAGTTGGGGCACGCCCACGCCCGCGACGATGCGGGTGGTGCAGATGCTGCCCGGGCCGATCCCGACCTTCACCGCGTCGGCACCGGCGTCGATCAGGGCGCGCGCCGCGTCATAGGTCGCGACATTGCCGGCGATGATCTGGATGCGGTTGGATTCGCGCTTGATGCGCTCGACCACGCGCGAGACCTGGATCGAATGGCCGTGGGCGGTGTCGATGACGACCACGTCCACGCCCGCTTCCGCCAAGGCCATGGCCCGCTCATAGCCCGCGTCGCCGACGGTCGAGGCGGCGCCGACCAGCAGCCGGCCCTGATCGTCCTTGGCGGCGTGGGGATGCGCCTGGGCCTTCTCGATGTCCTTCATCGTGATCAGGCCGGTGGCGCGATAGTCCTCGTCGACGACGATGACCCGTTCGATCTTGCGATCCCGCAGCAGGGCCCGCGCCTCGTCGCGCCCGGCACCCTCGCGCACGGTGACCAGGTCGCCCGTGGTCATCAGTTCGATGGCCTTGCGATTCGGGTCGGTGTCGAACCGCATGTCGCGGTTGGTCAGGATGCCGACCAGCTTGCCGGTCACCGGATCCACGACCGGGAAGCCCGAGATCTTGCGCTTGGCCACGATGGCGCGGATTTCACCCAGAGTCGTCTGCGGCGTGATGGTCACCGGATTGATGACCATGCCGCTTTCATAGCGTTTGACCTCGCGGACCATGTCCGCCTGTTCCTCGACCGTCATATTGCGGTGGAGGATGCCCAGACCACCGGCCTGGGCCATGGCGATGGCCAGCCGGCTTTCCGTGACCGTGTCCATGGCGGACGAGGTCAGCGGGATGTTCAGCCTGATGTCGCGGGTGAGCTTCGTCGAGACGTCCGCTTCCGCGGGCATGATCTCTGACGGGCCGGGTTCCAGCAAAACATCGTCGAAGGTGAGCCCTTCGCGTATCTCCATGAGGAGTCTCCGTTTTGCGGGCCGCGTATAACGTGTTGCAGCGCGGAACGGCAAGGCCTGCCCGGGCTTATCGTCACGATAAGATCAATTGGCTTGCCGGATGCGGCGGCGGGCCCACATCTGGGACACCCATGGTCCATATGCTCATCAGCACCGCCCGCCGCCTCGCGCTCAAGATCGCGAGCTATGGCGTGATGCACCTCGTGGTCGCCATCCTGGTGGCCTTCGCCATCACGCGCGACTGGCGGGTGGCCCTGGCGGTCGGCGTGGTCGAGCCCTTCTTCCAGACCATCGCCTATTCCATCCACGACCGCGTCTGGCACCGGATCGAACGGCGTCGGATGCTCTCAAGCCTCGAGGAAGCGTCCGAAGCCTTCACCGCCCGCCTTCAGATCATGGCCCCCGAGGAACAGACCCGCGCGCATGGCCACGACGGCCACAGCCACGCCCTGCCCCGCTCGTTCAAACAGATCGCCGCCAAGTCGGTCACCTATGGCGTGATGCATTTCGTGGTCGCCGTGACCGTCGCCTTCGCATTGACCCGCGACTGGAAGGTCTCGCTGGCCATCGGCATCATCGAGCCGTTGGTGCAGACGGTCTTCTTCACCGTCCACGACCGCATCTGGACCCGGATCGAGGCCCGCAAGGCGGCCCGGGCGGCGGAGATGGCCTCGGCCTGAGACTCAGGGGCGGTAGCCGTAGTCCGAACAGCCGGGCCGCGCATCGTCCAGCAGTCCCCCGGCGTTCAGACACAGGGCGTCGGAAAGGCCGAGCCGGCCCGTCGCGCCGGGACCCGCGATCCAGGTCACGCGCCGGTCCCGGACGCCGACCAGGGCCAGACCCGGCGTGCTCCCGCGCCGCCCGACCTTGATGGCGACGATCGCGAATGCCGGATCGGTTCGATCCCGGAACACCCGTACGCCGCGCTGCCCGCGGGCCAGCGCCTCCGGCGTTTGCGCCAGGTCCACGCCGACCGCGAACCGGGACAGCAGCGCCCCGCCCTCGCGTTCGGCCCGCGCGTCCTCGGCCACCTCGGCGGGCCGGGTTGCGACGTAGATCGGCCACAGGGTGATCGCTCCAGCCAGGGCGAGGGCCCAGTCCCCGCTGTTCGACGACGTCGCAGAGGGCTCTGACACCGGCCTGCAATCACTCCGCATGACGGCCTCCGCACTGACCGTCGGGCCGAGGCGCGAGACTGCGCCGGCCTCATCGCTGACCGGCAGCCTGCCCGGCGAGACCGGCCAGGGCGAGCCCTGGGCCCGACCCCGGCTGAACGCCCGCCCCTCCCTCGCGTTGCGCGGCGTGGGTCGGCTGTCGCTACGGGGCGGCGTGACGTGCACGGAGCGGAGTCGACCGTCGACGAACACGAACTGCCCCCGGCTCCCGGCGAGGGGCCAGGGAGCGGCCCCCTCCGCAGGTTCGCCGCCCGATGGTACGACGCCGGACAGGCAGATCACGCTCCCGGGTCGAACGCCGAGATCGCCATGCATGGCCGGTTCCCGCCAGAACCGCTGGATCGGGTGGATTTCCAGCACCCGGTCCCCGTCGATGATGCGCAGGGCCTCATCGGGAGCGGGGTCGGGCGCGGCTCCCAGACGCGCGGCCACCCCGGACGGCGTCAGGCCGATCAGATCGCCAACCGGCGTCGTTGTCACGACGCCGGGCGTCTGCAAGGCGACGGCAAGGGCCAGCGCCGTCAGGCTCATCTGCGGTTCATCGCCACGAGAAACACCTCGGCGCTGTCCTTCCGGCTCGACTCCGGCTTGACGTATTTGACCGTCTCGAACTCCGCGCGCAAGCGGGCCAGAACCCCGCCCGCGTCGCCGCCCTGGAAATTCTTCGACACGAAATGCCCGCCGGGCTTCAGCGTCCGGATGGCGAAATCGGCGGCGATCTCGATCAGGGCGATGATCTTCAGGTGGTCGGTCTGGCGGTGACCGACGGTGTTGTGGGCCATGTCGGACAGAACCAGGTCGGGCGCGCCGCCCAGCAGGTCCATCATCTGCTGATCGACCCCCGGATGGGTGAAGTCAGCCTGGATCATGATCGCGCCCGGCACCGGCTCGACCGGCAACAGGTCGACGCCCACCACGGCGATCGCCCCCCGCTTGACCGCCACCTGGGCCCAGCCGCCCGGCGCCGCGCCCAGGTCGATGACCCGACTGCCGTTCTTGATCAGGTGAAAACGGTCGTCGATCTCCAGCAGTTTGAAGGCGGCGCGGCTGCGCCAGCCCTCGGCGCGGGCGCGCTCGGACCATTTGTCGGACAACTGCCGCTTGATCCACTGCTGGCTGGACATCGACTTGGTGTCCGCCGTCTTCATCTTGGTGCCCATGCCGCGGCCGGCGGCGGTGCCGCCCGAGGGCGGGCGCACCATCCGTCTGCGCTCTGCGGGCTTTTCTTCGTCAGTCATCGCATCCACATAGCCGTCAGCGGGTTTGCGGGCTATGGACCCGCGACAATTCACAAGGAGCGCGCCGATGGCCGACCAGACCCTGACCTTCACCCTCGACACCGGCGACGTCGTGATCAAGCTTCGCCCCGACCTGGCCCCCGGCCACGTGGCCCGCATCACCGAGCTGGCGAGCGAAGGCTTCTATGACGGCGTGGTCTTCCACCGCGTCATCGCCGGCTTCATGGCCCAGGGCGGCGATCCGACCGGCACCGGCACCTCGGGCTCGAAGAAGCCGAACCTGAAGGCCGAGTTCTCGAAAGAGCGCCACGCCCGCGGCGTCTGCTCCATGGCCCGCACGTCCGACCCCAACAGCGCCAATAGCCAGTTCTTCATCTGCCTGGACGACGCCTCCTTCCTCGACGGCCAGTACACCGTCTGGGGCGAGGTCATCGAAGGCATGGACCACGTCGACGCCCTGCCCAAGGGCGAGCCGCCGCGCTCGCCGGGCAAGATCGTCAAGGCGACGGTGAACTGAGGCCATGATCTCCGGTGCGGTTCGCGATGAGTTGATCGCGCGCTACAGCGAGCCGCACCGGCGCTATCACACCATGGTCCATATCGAGGACTGTCTGGCGCAGGTCGCCGCCTCGACGGACATGGATGAAGACCAGCGGGCGCTGATGGACGCCGCCATCTGGTTTCACGACGCGATCTACGACGCGACCCGAAACGACAACGAAGCCGCAAGCGCGCAGCTGGCAGCGGACCGGCTCGGCGCCGAGGGTGCGCCACAGTCGTTCATCGACGAGGTCGTCCGCCTGATTCTGCTGACCGCCGGCCATTCTGTGCAGGCTGGCGACGTCCTCGGCGCGCGGCTTGTTTCGATCGATCTGTCGATTCTCGGCGCGGAGCCGGATCGATATGACGCCTATGCCGCCGCGATCTGCGAGGAATACGCCCATGTTCCCGAGCCCCTCTACCGGGCGGGACGGGCTGCGATCCTCAGTCGCTTTCTGGAAAGCGAGGCGCTGTTCGCCGATCCGGTCTGGGCGGGGCGCTACGAGACGCAGGCCCGTGCGAATTTGACCCGGGAAATCGCCGCCCTCACAGCCTGAGCGGCTACTCGATCTCGACGACCTCGACCCGGGCACCGTTCAGCACCAGGGCGATCTCGCCGCGCTTGAGCTTCAGCGCATCCTCGCCAAACAGCTGACGCCGCCAGCCCTTGAGGGCGTCGATGTCGGCCTCGTCGTCGAGGGCGATCTTCTCCAGATCGGCGACGTTGGCGATCAGCTTGGTCGCCACCCCGGCGTTGTCGCTCTTGGCCTTGAGCAGCACTTTCAGCAGCTCCACCACCGACGGCGGCGCCGGCTGGTTGTGGGCCGGGCGGTCCAGCTTGGGCGCATGGGCCTCCGGATCCGCCAGCACCCGCTTCAGCTCGGCCGACAGCTCCAGCCCGAGACGCGAGGCGCCGAAGCCCTTGGGCACCGAGCGCAGGCGGTTGAAGGCGTCCGGGTCGGTCGGTGCCTGGGCCGCGATCTCGTCGATCGCCTCGTCCTTGAGGATTCGCCCGCGCGGCTGGTCGCGATCCTGCGCCGTCCGCTCGCGCCAGACGGCGGTGGCGACGAAGGCGGCGAGGTATTTGGCCGACCATTTCTTCGGCTTCAGCCGCTTCCAGGCCTTTTCCGGATCGGTGTCATAGAGGGCCGGATCGGTCAGATCCTCCATCTCGGCCATGACCCAGTCGAGACGGCCTTCCTTCTGCAACCGGTCGCGCAGCTTGGGATACAGGGCGGCCAGATGGGTCACGTCGCCCAGCGCATAGACCAGTTGCGCATCGGACAGCGGGCGGCGGGCCCAGTCCGTAAACCGGCTGCCTTTGTCGACCTCCTGTTTCAGCATCTGGCGGACCAGGGCCTCATAGGAGACCTGATCGCCGAAGCCGGCGGCCATGGCCGCCACCTGGGTGTCGAACATCGGCTTGGGCATGGCACCCAGTTTGACGAAGATTTCCGTGTCCTGACGCGCCGCGTGGAAGACCTTGATGATCTTCGGGTCGCGCAGCAGGTCGAGGAAGGGCTCGAGGTCCAGCCCCTCGGCCATCGGGTCGATGATGGCGGCGTCCGTGGCCGACGCCGCCTGGATCAGGCAGAGGCGCGGCCAATAGGTCGTCTCCCGCATGAACTCGGTGTCGACGGTGATGAAGGGCTGGTCGGCGAGACGTTCGCAGAATGTGCGAAGCGCCTCGGTGGTGGTGATCGGCGTCATTCGGATGCTATAGCCCCGCGCGATGCGGTTGTGGCAAGAGCCGCCGCAGAAATCCGCCCACTGATTCAGGCCCGTGACCGATGAGCGACACCCCCGACCCGCTGCGTAACGGCCTGACCTATGCCGATGCCGGCGTGGATATAGACGCCGGCGAGATGCTGGTGGACGCGATCAAGCCGTTGGCGAAGTCGACCCGCCGCCCCGGCGCGGAGGCCTCGCTGGGGGGATTCGGAGCGCTGTTCGACCTCAAGGCGGCCGGGTTTGAGGACCCGCTGATCGTCGCCACCACGGACGGCGTCGGCACCAAGCTGAAGATCGCCATCGAGACCGGTCGGCATGACGGCGTCGGCATCGATCTGGTCGCCATGTGCGTCAACGACCTGCTGGCCCAGGGCGCCGAGCCGCTGCTGTTCCTCGACTACTACGCCACCGGCAAGCTCGAGATCGACGCCGCCAAGCGCGTCGTGGCCGGAATCGCCGAGGGCTGCCGTCAGGCCGGCTGCGCCCTCGTTGGGGGCGAGACAGCCGAAATGCCCGGCATGTACCAGGGCGGCGACTACGACCTGGCCGGCTTCTCGCTCGGGGCGGTTGAGCGCGGCCACGCCCTGCCCTACCTCGACCGGCAGGCCGCCGGCGACATCATCATCGGCCTCGGCTCCTCGGGCCCGCACTCCAACGGCTATTCGCTGATCCGCAAGGTCGTCGAGAAGTCGGGACTGGCCTGGGGCGACGACGCCCCCTTCGCCCGCGACCGGACCCTGGCCCAGGCGCTGATGGAGCCGACCCGCATCTATGTGAAGCCGGTCCTGCCCCTGATGAAGGCCGGCCTGATCAAGGGCGCGGCCCACATCACCGGCGGCGGCCTGATCGAAAACCCGCCGCGCTGCATCGCCGAGGGTCTTCAGGCGTCATTCGACTGGAACGCCTGGCCGATGCCGCATGTGTTCCAGTGGCTGGGCGAGACCGGCGGCATCTCGGATCACGAACTGCGCCGCACCTTCAACTGCGGCATCGGTTTCATCCTGATCGTCTCGCCCGAAAACGCCGAGCCGGTGCTGGAAGGCCTGCTGAACGCGGGCGAGGTCGCCTTCGTCTGCGGGCAGCTGGAAGCCGCCTAGTAGCCTTCGGCCTCGAGACTGCTGAACGTCACCCGGACAAGGGCGGCCGCCCCGGGATTCTGCCGCAGTGAGACCGTGACCCCGTCCTTCGTCCAGATAGGTCGGGTGGCTGGCAGGCCCGCCTCGGCCGTGAAGCCCTGGTCGCGCATCACAGGCAGTATGGACGCCTTCGCGCCGTCGAACCCGCCGCGACGCGCCTGGATCACACAGACCCGGTTGAGATTGCCGTCGGCGACGCTGCCCTCTGTGGTCAGACGCATCAGATAGGCCTGATCGTCGCTCTGGAAGGTGCGGGTGTCTGCCTCCGGCGCCGGCGTCTCGACGAAGCCGAGAAACTCCAGCGCGGCCGTGTCGCTGGTCTCACCGGTCACATAGGGCAGGCAGACGTCCGTCAGGATGCTGCGTGTCATGTCGGTGGGCGGCGCGACGGTCGTGAACAGCGCGGCGGCGAGAGCAAGGGCAAGCATGGGCGAACTCCGGAGCGACGGCCGCACTGTTTCCGAGGCCGTCGCCAAGCGCAAGCATCACCCGCTCCGGCGGAGCGTTGACCCGGCCCGACCGGCCCGGCAAGGTCCGCGCCTTCCGTAGTTCGTGAGGTCGCCGATGCGTGCGCTGTCTATCGCCCTGGCCGGAGCCTTGCTGGCCTCGACACCCGCCGCAGCCCAGACCGTCGAAGAACAGGCCCTGCTGCACCAACTGACGGGAGAGGTCAGACCCGAGCGGATGCGCGCCGACATCGAGGCCCTTGTCGGTTTCGGCACACGTCACACGATGTCCGACACCATCTCCGACACCCGCGGCATCGGGGCCGCGCGGCGTTGGGCCCAGCGCGAATTCGAGGCGATCAGCCGAGACTGCGGCGGCTGCCTGACGGTCGTGACACCCTCGGACACTGTCACCGCCGCCCGCGTGCCGACGCCGACCGAGGTGGTGAACATCGTCGCCATTCAGCGCGGCACGGGCGATCCCAACCGGGTCATCATCATCTCGGGCCACATCGACAGCCGCGTCACCGACGTGATGAACTTCACGTCCGACGCTCCCGGCGCCAATGACGACGCCTCGGGCGTGGCCGCCGTGCTGGAAGCGGCGCGCGTCCTTTCGAAGCACCGTTTCGAGGCCACGCTGGTGTTCGCCGTCCTGTCCGGCGAGGAACAGGGCCTGCTGGGCGGCAAGATCGTCGCCGACTACGCCCAGGCCCAGGGCTGGCGGGTCGAGGCCAATCTGAACAACGACATCGTCGGCAACTCCGAAGGCCAGTCGGGCGTGCGGGACACCACCCGCGTCCGCGTCTTCTCGGAAGGCACCAAGACGGTCGAGACCGAAGCCCAGGAAGAGCGCCGGCGCTACAACGGCGGCGAGGTCGATTCCTCGTCCCGCAATCTGGCCCGGTTCGTGGACGGACTCGCCGACCGCTATCTGGCCAATTTCGACGTCGAGATGATCTACCGCACCGACCGCTACGGCCGCGGCGGAGACCAGGTCGAGATGCTGCGCCACGGCTTCCCCGCCGTCCGCATCTCCGAGGGCGCCGAGAACTATGACCGCCAGCATCAGGATCTGCGGACCGAAGACGGCGTGGAATACGGCGACACCATCGAGGGCGTGGACTTCGACTATCTGGGTCAGGTCGCGCGGCTGAACATCGTCGCCATGGCGGCCCTCGCCAATGCCCCGGCCAGCCCGCTGGGCGTGACCATCGAGGGCGCGGTCAAGCCGGACACTACGCTCAAATGGCGGGCCGTGCCCGGCGCGGCGGGCTATCGCGTCTGGTGGCGCTCGACCACCGCGCCGCAGTGGACCCACAGCCGCTGGGCGGGATCGGCGACCGAACTGGTTCTGCCCGGCATCGTCATCGACGACTACTTCTTCGGCGTCTCGGCCGTGTCGGACGACGGCTACGAGAGCCCGGTCGTCTTCCCCGGTCCGGCCGGATCCTTCGTCTCGGTCGGCGACCCGGCCCCTCGCCCGACGCAATGAGCGCTCGCCGGCGGGTCGCCGTCCTGATCTCCGGTGCCGGCTCGAACATGGCCGCCCTGATCGACGCCGCAGGTCAGGATGCGGTGCCGTTCGAGGTGGTCCTCGTCCTGTCGAACAAGGCGGAGGCCGGCGGCCTTGCCGTGGCCGAGGCCAAGGGCGTCCCGACGGCCGTCGTCGACCACGCCCCCTTCGGCAAGGACCGCGCAGCACACGAGCAGGCGATCCAGACGGTGCTGGAAGCCCACGACGCCGAGGTCGTGGCGCTCGCCGGCTATATGCGGCTGCTGACACCCTTCCTCGTCGGGCGCTGGGCCGGTCGGATGCTGAACATCCACCCCAGCCTGCTGCCGAAATACCCGGGGCTGGACACCCATGCCCGCGCCATCGCCGCCGGAGACGCCGAGGCCGGCTGCACCGTGCATCTGGTCACCGAAGGCGTGGACGAGGGTCCGACGCTGGGTCAGGCTCGCGTGCCTGTGCTTGCCGACGACACCCCGGCATCGCTCGCCCAGCGCGTGCTGGCGGCCGAGCACACGCTCTATCCTCAGGCCCTCGCCGACTTCTGCCGGACGCCAGATTAGAAGTTCGTAATCTCACGCCTTTTCCGGCGACAGCCGCTCAAGGCTGGCGCAGCGTGCCGCCGAAATTCAAAGGGGGGCTTTCATGCTCAAATCCAGACTCATGGCCTGCGCCGCCGGCGTGGCCCTTCTGTTCGCCGCCGGCGCGGTCGCGGCCCAGACCACGCCCCCGATCGTGGAGATTCCGGCGACTGACCAGGCCCGGATCGGCGCCTTCGGCCTCGACACCGCCGGCATGGACACCTCGATCCGCCCGGGAGCCGACTTCAACCGCTACGCCAGCGGGACCTACCTGGCCAACACCCCGATCCCCGACGACAAGGCCTCATTCGGCGTGTTTGACGTGCTCTATGAGGGGTCGCAGGACAATCTGAAGGCCCTGATCGAGGAGAGCGCCGCCAATCCGGGCGCCAGCCCCGACGCGGCCCGGATCGGCGCCTTCTACGGCAGCTTCATGGACGAGGCGACGGTCGAGCGGCTCGGCGCCAGCCCGCTGCAGGCCGATCTGGCCGAGGTCCGCGCCGCCGACACGCGCGAAGAAATGGCCGCCCTGATGGGCCGAACCCAGGGCGGCTTCGGCTCCAGCCTGTTCGGCCTCTATATCGCCGAGGACCTGAAGCAGCCGGATCTGCACAGCGCCTATATCGTCCAGGGCGGCCTCGGCCTGCCGGACCGCGACTACTATCTGGAAGAGTCCTTCGCGCCGCAGCGCGAGGCCTACCGAACCTATGTCGTCAAGGCGCTGCAACTGGCCGGATGGCCCGCGCCTGAACAGGCCGCCACGGACATCATCGCCTTCGAGACGCGGATCGCCGAACAGCACTGGACCCAGGTCCAGAGCCGCGACATCGAGGCCGGCTACAAGCCGACCACCATCGCCGACCTGACCAACCAGGCCCCCGGTTTCGACTGGGCGGCCTGGGCCGGCGCGGCCGGCATCGCAGGCGCGAACCGGCTCGTCAGCTCCAACGACACCGCCTTCCCGGGCATGGCGCGGGTCTTCTCCGAGACGCCGGTCGGGACGCTGCAATCCTGGCAGGCCTTCCACATCATCGACCAGGCCTCGCCCTATCTGTCGCAAGCCTTCGTCGATGCGCGCTTCGACTTCTACGGCAAGGCGCTGAACGGTCAGCCGGAAAACCGCC
This sequence comes from Brevundimonas sp., assembly GCA_030693575.1. Classification (GTDB taxonomy): domain Bacteria; phylum Pseudomonadota; class Alphaproteobacteria; order Caulobacterales; family Caulobacteraceae; genus Brevundimonas. The sequence goes on from JAUYAG010000207.1 coordinate 16,188, forward strand.
CCCGCTGGAAACGCGGTGTCTCGCTGGTCGACGGCTCGCTGGGCGAGGTGCTCGGCCGTGAATACGTCGCGCGCCACTTCCCCGCCGAGTCCAAGGCCCAGATGGAGGCGCTCGTCGGCAACCTGCGCCGCGCCATGACCGCGCGCATTGAGGCGCTCGACTGGATGAGCCCGGAAACCCGACGGCAGGCACTCTACAAGATGAGCCGCTTCGGGGTGAAGATCGGCTATCCCGATCAGTGGCGCAGCTACGACGGCCTGCAGCTGGTCGAAGGCGACCTCTACGGCAATGTCGAGCGCTCGTCGGCGTTCGAATGGGCTTACAGCGTCGCCAAGGTCAACCAGCCAGTCGATCCGCTGGAGTGGGCCATGACGCCCCAGACCGTGAACGCCTATTACAACCCGCCGCGCAACGAGATCGTCTTCCCGGCCGCCATCCTGCAGGCGCCCTTCTTCGATCCCAACGCCGATCCGGCCATCAACTACGGCGGCATCGGCGCGGTCATTGGCCACGAGATCACCCACGGCTTCGACGACCAGGGCCGCAAGGTCGACGGCGACGGCGTGCTGCGCGACTGGTGGACGGCCGAGGACGCGGCCAAGTTCGAGGAACGCGCCCGCGTGCTGGGTGCCCAGTACTCGGCCCTCAGCCCGTTCGAAGGGACCAACGTCAACGGCGACCTGACCATGGGCGAGAACATCGCCGACCTGGGCGGGCTGCTTCTGGCGCTGGACGCCTATCACCTGTCGCTGAACGGGGCCGAGGCCCCGGTGATCAACGGTCTGACCGGCGATCAGCGCGTCTTCCTCGGCTGGGCCCAGGTCTGGCGCGAGAACTCGCGCGAGCAGGCCCTGCGCCAGCAGGTGACCGTCGATCCGCACGCGCCGGCCCAGTACCGGGCGGCCGTGCCGCCGCGCAATATCGACGCCTGGTACGCCGCCTTCGGCGTCCAGCCGGGCGACGAACAATACCTCGCCCCCGAGGCGCGCGCCCGCATCTGGTAGACGAAGCCCCGTAAGAACGACGACGGCCCCGGCGAGCAATCGCCGGGGCCACTTTCGTTCAGGCCCGCGCCGCCCGGGCTTCGGCCCCCGCCACCAGCAGGGCCAGGATCGCCACCACCCCGAAAGCCGGCCACAGCGCCAGCACATCGAAACGCAGGAAGCTGACCGCCCCGATCGCCCCGCCGGTGGCCAGCCCCAGCCACAGCATCAGGAACGGGACCCAGTCCCAGCGCGCGCCGCCGTGCAGGGCCGTGGCGATCCGCTGGCCCATCCGGACGAGGGTGCCGGTCATATAGGTCAGGCCGACCCCGACATCACCCTGACGCTGGAACACGGCGTTCTCGACACCCATGGCCATGACCACGGCCACCATGCCCAGCTCACGCCAGCCGGCGGTGCACAGGCCGGCGCCGATCAGCAGGAGGACCGCCTCGACCGCGAGCACGGTCGACCGCCGTTCCTCGCCGAAGCGCCGCGCCACGGTCGCGCCCCCGACCACCCCGACCACGAACAGGGCGATCAGCCCGAAGGCAATCGCCGCCTGATCCCACTCCCCCAGCGCCAGGCCGACGCCCAGCCGGGTGGAGTTGCCGCTCATGAAGGACACGAAGAAACCGCCCAGGGTCATGAAGCCGACGGCGTCGACATAGCCGGCCAGGGCTGACAGGGTCGCGGCCAGCATCACGCCCTTGCGGCTGTAGTCCTTCACGGCGATTCCCCGATGAAGCCCCAGCCTGACACGAAAACGGCCGGATCGTCACCGATCCGGCCGCTCTCAGTCGAATGGGGGTGAGCCCTTAGCCGACGATCTGGTCGTCCGTGAAGAACTGGGCGATTTCGATGCCGGCGTTCTCGAGGCTGTCCGAACCGTGGACCGAGTTCTCGCCGATCGACAGGGCGAACAACTTGCGGATCGTGCCGTCAGCGGCGTCCTTGGGGTTGGTGGCGCCCATGACTTCGCGATAGGCGGCGACGGCGTTCGGGCCTTCCAGCACCTGAACGACGACCGGCTCTGCGGTCATCTGGCCGACCAGCTCGCCGTAGAACGGGCGCTCGGCGTGGACTTCGTAGAATTTCTTGGCTTGCGCGTCGGTCAGTTTGACGCGGCGCTGGGCCACGATGCGCAGGCCGGCGCCCTCGATCACGGCGTTGATCGCGCCGGTCAGGTTGCGGCGCGTGGCGTCGGGCTTGATGATCGAGAAGGTGCGTTCGGTCATGGGAGTGACTTCTTGTTGGGAGATTGAAGGTCGCGGGCTTATAGCGGCGCCCTCCCCGGTTTCCAACCGCCACACAATTTTGCCTCTTTCGCGCGCCGCAAGGCGGTTCGATGCGTCAGCGGCCGCCCGAGATCACGACCGACCATGCTCCAGATCACCGACCTGACCTTCAACGCCTGGGGCCGCAAATTCCTCGAGGACGCTTCCGTCTCCCTGCCGCCCGGCGCCAAGGTCGGGCTGGTGGGCCGCAACGGCATCGGCAAATCGACCCTGTTCAAGCTGATCCTCGGCGAACTGGCCGCCGGCGGCGACGAGATCAGCCTGCCCAAGACGGCCCGTATCGGCTCGGTCGACCAGGAACACCCGGCCACCTCGGTCAGCGTCCTCGAAACCATTCTCGAGGCCGATGAGGAACGCCACAGCCTGCTGGGCCGGCTCGAGACCGCCGAGCCCGAGGAGATGGGCGAGATCTGGACCCGTCTGATCGAGATCGACGCCGACGCCGCCCCCGCCCGCGCCGCCGAAATCCTCGTCGGCCTCGGCTTCGACCACGAGAACCAGCAGCGGCCGATGTCGGAATTCTCCGGCGGCTGGCGGATGCGCGTAGCCCTGGCGGCCGCCCTGTTCGCCGAGCCGGACATGCTGTTGCTCGACGAGCCGACCAACTATCTCGATCTGGAAGGTGCCCTCTGGCTTGAGGCGCGGCTGAAGAAATACCCGCACACGGCCCTGATCATCTCCCACGACCGCGAGATGCTGAACGAGGTCTGCACCCACATCCTGCACCTCGCGAACCGCAATCTGACGCTCTACACGGGCAACTACGACCAGTTCGAACAGGCCCGCGCCGAAAAGGCCCGGCTGCAGTTGTCGGCCAAGGCCAAGCAGGACGCCGAGCGCGCCCACCTCCAGGCCTTCGTCGACCGCTTCAAGGCCAAGGCCTCCAAGGCCGCCCAGGCCCAGTCGCGCATGAAGCGTCTGGCCAAGATGCAGCCCGTGGCCACGACCATCGAGGAGCGCGTCGCCCCCTTCATCCTGCCGTCGCCGCCGCGCCCCCTCGCCCCGCCCCTGATCCGGCTGGAGCGGGCCAATGTCGGCTATGAGACCGGCAAGCCGATCCTGCGCAATCTCAACCTGCGCATGGACCTCGACGACCGCATCGGCCTGCTCGGCGTCAATGGCGCCGGCAAGTCGACCTTCGCCAAGATGATCGCCGGGGCCCTGAAGGTCTCCGACGGCGAACTGCACCGCGACCGCAAGATGCGGGTCGGCTGGTTCCACCAGCACCAGATCGAGGCCATGGACCCGACGGACACGCCGCTGGAGATCATCCGCCGCGCGATGCCCGAGGCCTCCGAGAGCAGCCGCCGCTCGAAACTGGCCCAATGGGGTCTGGGCTATGAGAAGCAGGAAACCACCGTCGCCAGCCTGTCCGGCGGCGAGCGCGCCCGCCTGCTGCTCAATCAGGTGGCGATGGACGCGCCGCACATCCTGATCCTCGACGAACCGACCAACCACCTCGACATCGACAGCCGCCGGGCCCTGCTCGACGCCCTGAACGACTATTCCGGCGCCGTCATCCTGATCACCCACGACCGCTCGCTGATGGAGATGGTCGC
>JAUYAG010000011.1 GCA_030693575.1 Brevundimonas sp.
GATGTGCTGGCCGCCGTCGCCGCCGCCCCGCGCGGCTGCGTCGTCCTGCCCGGGCTGGATCGCGATCTGGACCCGGCGGTCTGGGCCACGCTGGGCGACAATGAACAGCATCCCCAGAACGCCCTCTGGCGTCTGCTGGACGGCCGTGCCGAACGGGACGACGTCCAGCCCTGGTTCAAACCGCCCGAGCACCCTGTCGCAGAGGCGCGCGGCCGCGCCCGTCAGCGGCTGATCAACGAGGCCCTGCGACCCGCCGACGCCACCGACGACTGGCGCACGGTCATCGGCGCCCTGCGCACGGACGCCTTCCGCAACCAGTCCGCCGACCCGATCGCCCAGGGCCTTGAAGGCCTGTCTGTCGTCACCGTGCGCGCCGAGGAGGACGCCGCCGCCGCCCTCGCCCTGATGATGCGCGAGACGCTGGAGATCCCGGGCAAGACCTGCGCCCTCGTCACCCCCGATCTGGCGCTGGGCCGACGCGTCGCCGCGCGGCTGGAGCGCTGGGGCGTCGTCGCCGACGTCTCCTCGGGCCAGCCCCTGTCGCGCATGGATGCCGGCCGGCTGATCGATCTGGCCGTCCGCTTCGTGGCGACCCCGCTCGATCCCCACGCCCTGCTCGGCCTGCTGAAACACCCCCTGACCCGGCTCGACCTCGGCGAGACCGAGGCCGCCGTCGCCCTGCGCGCGCTCGAACACCACGCCCTGCGCGGCCCGCGTCATCGCGACTGGGCCCGGCTGCGCCGCGCCCTGCTCAAGGCTGGCGAGCCCCGCGACGACGGCAAGGCTCCATCCGGGGGGACCCGCGCCCGCCTGACGGCGGCCACGGTCCTCGTCGACCGGCTGGAGACCCTGTCCGCCGCCGCGCTCGCCCCCTTCACGCCGGACGCCCCCCTCGACGCCGCCGCCCGCGCCCTCACCGTTCTGATCGAGGCGCTCGCCGGTCAGGACGCCTGGGCCGGTCCGGACGGCGAGGCCGCCGCTACGCTGCTGTCCGGCCTGATCGAGGGCGGGGCGTCGCTGGGCCTCGTCTCGCGCGCCGAGTTTGCCGACCTGATCCGCGGCCTGCTGTCCGAGGAGACCGTTCGCACCGGCGGCGCCAACCAGCCGCGCCTGCGCATCCTCGGCGCCATCGAGGCCCGGCTGGTGCGGGCCGACCGGATGATCCTGGCGGGGCTGGAAGAGGGCGTCTGGCCCAACGCCGCCCCGACCGATCCCTTCCTGTCGCGCCCCATGCGCACGGCCCTCGGCCTGCCGCCACCCGAGCGCCGCCTCGGCCAGACCGCCCAGGATTTCGTCCAGGCCGCCTGCGCCGACGAGGCCATACTGGTCCATTCCGAACGCCGCGGCGGTCAGCCGGCGGTCAAGTCGCGCTGGCTGTGGCGGCTGGAGATGCTGACCCGCGGCGCGAACGCTCAGGCCACGCCCATCGTCCTTGAACGCCCGTCAGACGCCGTGGAAACGGCGCGGACACTGGATATCCCGCCGCCGGGACCGCCGCGCTACGCCCGCCGTCCTGCCCCGACGCCGCCCGTCCACCGTCGTCCACGGCAGTTGCCGGTCACCGGGGTCGAGCGCTGGGTCCGCGACCCCTATGCCGTCTATGCCCAGCGCGTCCTCGGCCTGCAGAAGCTCGACCGTCCGGGTGCCTCGGCCGAGGCCATGGCCCGCGGCAACGCCGTGCACCGGGCCATCGAACGCGTCGTCGTAAGCTGGCCCGACGCCCTGCCCGAGGACTGCGCCGACCAGATCGAGGGCTTCCTGCGCGAGGAGCTGGACGCCGCCGGCTTCGAGGACCACGCCATGGCCCGCGAGACCCCCCTGGCCCGCAACTGCGCCGTCTGGCTGGCCGGCTGGGAACGCGAGCGCCGGGCGCGGGGGGCGACCCTGCTGATCGAACAGACCGGCCAGATGACCTTCGCCGCCCCGTTCGGCCTGTTCACCCTGACCGCCAAGGCGGACCGCGTCGAACTCGACGCCGCCGGCGCCGCCGTGATCGATTTCAAGACCGGCTCGACCCCCTCCGCCAAACAGGTGGCCCAGGGCTTCGCGCCCCAGCTGACCCTGACCGCCGCCATTCTCGCCGCCGGCGGGTTCGCCGACGCCCCTCCGACGCCCGCGTCCGAGCTGCTCTACGTCAAGGTCACCGGCCGCAAGACGCCCGGCGAGTCGGTCGACGTGGGCAAGGTCACCCGCAGCCAGCCCCTCACCGCCGCCGAACTGGCCGAGCGCGAACTGGCCCGGCTGGTCGATGGCGTCGCCGCCTTCGACGACGAGTCCCGGCCCTATGTCTCCTGGGCCGCGCCCCAGTTCATGGGCAATTTCGGTGGCAACTACGACCATCTGGCCCGGGTCTGGGAGTGGCACGTCGTCGGCGGCGAGGACGAGGCCCCCGAATGACCCTCTCTCCCCTCGAACAGGCCCGCGCCCACCAGAGGACCGCCGCCGATCCCGGCCGCTCGGTCTTCGTCACCGCCAACGCCGGCTCGGGCAAGACCACCACCCTGGTGGACCGGGTGGCCCGGCTGCTGCTGCAGAAGGCGCGCCCGGCCGAGATCCTGTGCGTCACCTACACCAAGGCCGCCGCCGCCGAGATGCAGGCGCGGCTGTTCGAGAAGCTGGGCCGCTGGGCCGGCATGGACGACGCGGCGCTGGCCGGCGACCTGGCCCAGCTGGACGGCCGCGACCCGGCCGGCCTCAGGCCCGCCGACCTGTCCGACGCCCGCCGCCTGTTCGCCCGCGCGCTGGAGACGCCCGGCGGGCTGAAGATCCAGACCATCCACGCCTTCTGCGAAAAGCTGCTGCGGCGTTTCCCCATCGAGGCCGGCATCTCCCCCGCCTTCAAGGTGCTGGAGAACGAGGCCGCCGTGGCCCTGTCCCATGCGGCGCGCGAGGACCTGGCCCGTGCGGCCCTCGCCGATCCCGACGGCACGCTCGGCGCTGCCTACGCCCATTTCGCGGTCGAGCTGGACTGGAAGGCCTTCCACGCCCTGCTGGCCATGATCGAGGCCGAGCGGGGCAAGCTGGTCGGCTATGTCGAGCGCGTCGACAGCGGCACCGCCCCCGGCCCGCACATCCTCGCCGGCGTCACGGAAGGCGAGACTCCCGCCGTCATCGAGCGCGACTTCCTCACCTGGCTCGACCCGGCCGAATGGCGCGCGACCGCCGATGGCTTCGCCACAGGCTCCGCCAACGACCAGAAGATCGCCGCCCTGATGCGCGAAACGGTCCCGCCGCACACCAGCCTCGCGGCCATGAAGGCCCTCTTCATCGACTCGAAGGGCGAGGCGCGGACCAAATTCGGCACGAAGAGCGCACCGCCCGCGGCGGCCAGCTATCTCGACTCCGTCTCGCTCAAATACTGCGCCGTCCTCGACCGCATGCGGGCGGCGAAGGTCGCCGACGATACGGTCAAGGCCCTGACCCTGGCCCGGACCCACGCCGCCCTCTACGAGGCGGCCAAGGCCCGCCAGGGCGCGCTCGACTTCTCCGACCTCGTCGTCCGGACGGTGGATCTGCTGACCGAACGGTCTACCGCCGCCTGGGTCCTGTTCAAGCTGGACGGCGGCATCGAGCACGTCCTCGTCGACGAGGCCCAGGACACCGCCCCCGACCAGTGGGCCATCTTCAAGGCCCTGACCGAGGAGTTCTTCTCGGGTGAAGGCGCCCCGCGCCGCACCGACGGGCCGCGCATCCCGCGCACCGTCTTCGCGGTCGGCGATGAGAAGCAGTCGATCTACTCCTTCCAGGGGGCCCGTCCGGAACGGCTCCGCCAGGAGGCCCAGGCTTACGACGCTCTTGTCCGCGGTGCCGGACGGCCGTTCGAGGCGGTGCCGCTGGACACCTCCTTCCGCTCGACCGAGGAGGTGCTGGCCTTCGTCGACGCGGCCTTCGAGGGGCCCGAGCGGACCCGCGCCCTCGTCGGCGCCTCGGGCGACATCCCGACCCACCAGCCCGCCCGCGTCGGGGAGCACGGCTCGGTCGATCTCTGGCCCCTCTTCCAGGACCCCGCCGCGCCCGACGCCGAGGCCTGGAACGCGCCGGTCGACAAGGAGGACGCCCGCAGCGGCCGCAAGCAGCTGGCGCGCGCCCTCGCCCGCGACATCCGCCGACAGGTCGAGGCCGGCTCCGTCGTGCATGATCACAAGGCGCCCGAAGGCCGGCGTCCCGCCCGCTGGGGCGATTTCCTGATTCTGGTCCGCCGCCGCGACGCCCTGTTCGAGGAGATCATCCGCGCTCTCAAGGCCGAGGCCGTGCCCGTCGCGGGGGCCGACCGGCTGAAACTCAGCAGCCATATCGTCTTCGACGACCTGATCGCCGTGGCCCGTTTCGCCCTCTATCCCGAGGACGACCTGAGCCTGGCCGAGGTGCTGCGCAGCCCCTTCTGCGACGTCACCGATTTCGGCGACCCGCACAGCCTCTATCCGCTGGCCGACAAGGAAGGCCGGAAAGGCCGCACCCTGTGGCGCGAGTTACAGCTTCGGGCGGACGAACAGCCGCAATGGCGGCGCGCCCATGACTTCATCCAGGCCGCGCTGGACGCGCGGAACCGCGACCCCTTCGCCTTCTTTTCCACCCTGCTGAACCGGGTCGACGACACCGGGGTCACCGGCCGCGCCCGCATCCTGTCCCGGCTGGGTCGCGAGGCCGAGGAGGCCATCGACGAGACCCTCGCCCAGGTCCTGGCCGCCGAGGACCGCGGCGGCGTCGATCTGGAGACCAATGTCGCCCTGCTGGAAGCCGCCGACGTCGAGGTCAAGCGCGAGATGGAAGGGGCCCGCAACGAGGTCCGGGTCATGACCGTCCACGGGGCCAAGGGCCTTGAGGCGCCCGTCGTCATCCTTCCCGACACCACCTCGCGGGCCAAACCGCAGGGCCCGACCCTGATGCCCGCCGCCGGCGAGGATGGATCCGAGGGCGAGGGCTGGTTGATGTGCCCCGGCTCAACGAAGGACGACTGCGCCGCCTCGAAGGCCGCGCGCGAGGCTCGCGTCGCCCGGACCGACGCCGAGTCCCTGCGCCTGCTCTACGTCGCCCTGACCCGCGCCCGCGATCGTCTGGTGATCATGGGCCGCGCCCTCAGGCGGCCCGATACGGGCTTCGAGGCCGGCAGTTGGTGGGATGTGATCGCCGGGACCTTCCAGCGCCTGGATGAGGACGAGCCCCTGAATGTGCGCGATGTCGGCGACGGCGTCCTGCGCTTCGGCGTCGACCCCGACGCGGTCGACGCGGCGGCCCTGGACCGGGCGGCCGCCGTCGTCGTCCCGCCCTGGGCCCGAATGCCGCCCGCCCCCGACGCCTCGAGCCGCTTCGTCGCCCCTTCGCGGATGGAGGAGGCCCTGCGCACGCCCGCCCCTTCGCCGCTGGCGACGACGGCCGGACCGGGCGCGCCGCTGGGTCGGTTCCGGCGGGGCGATCTGATCCACCGTCTGCTGGAGAGGCTGCCCGACATCGCCGCGGCCGATCGGCCGGACGCCGCGGCCCGCATTCTGTCCCGTGAACGGGACATCGACGACGCGCAGCGGGCCGAGATGATCGCAGCGGCCTTCTCCGTGCTGGACGACGCACGGTTCGCGCCGGTGTTCGGCACAGGCTCCCGGCCCGAGGTGGCCCTGACGGGATCGGTCGGAACGACGGCCGTTTCGGGCCGGATGGACCGGCTGGTGGTCACGCCGGACCGGGTGCTGGTCATCGATTACAAGACCAACCGTCCCGCCCCGGCCCGGATCGAGGATGCCGACCCGGCCTATGTGCTGCAGCTGGCGGTCTATGCCGCGGTCCTGCGCCAACTCTATCCCGATCGCGCCGTCGAGGCGGCCCTGGTCTGGACGGACGGGCCGCGGCTGATGGCCGTTCCGCCGGCGATGATGGATGCCGCCCTGTCGGTCTGAGCAGATCGTCCGTTGATTTGATCCGCAACGCGCCCCACATCGGCTGTTGAAGCGCCGGAATCACCTTCTGATGGCCGGCCGATCCGGAGAGATTTCCCCATGGCCACCATCAAGGTCACCGACGACAGTTTCGACGCCGACGTCCTGAAGGCGTCCGTTCCGGTTCTGGTCGATTTCTGGGCCGAATGGTGCGGCCCCTGCAAGCAGATCGGCCCCGCGCTGGAGCAGATCGCCGACGAACTGGCCGGTCAGGTCGTGATCGCCAAGGTCAATATCGACGACAGCCCGATGATCCCGTCGAAACTGGGCGTGAAGGGCATTCCGACCCTGATGCTGTTCAAGGACGGCCAGATGGCCTCGATGAAGGTCGGCGCCATGCCCAAGGGCAAGATCGTCGAATGGCTGGCCGAGGCCGGCGTCGGCAAGGCCGCGGCCTGAGGCCGGCGGCCCGGCTCTCCGGGCCGGCCTCAACCTCAACTTGCCCCGTGGGTGGATCGGTGTTCTCCTCCTGGCCATCCTGATGCACCCTGGAGAGTCATCATGCTGACCGCGACACTGTTCGCCACAATCCTGCTTTCCACCGGAGGCCAGGTCGCCGTTATCGCCGGCGTCGCACCGCCGACCGAGGCTCGCCCCACCGACGCGCCCGAAGGACGGGACGGCGACACCCGCCGCGTCTGCCGACTGGAGCGCGCCACGGGCTCCAACATTCAGCAGCGCGTCTGCCGCGACATCCCGCGCGCCGGCGTCCAGAGCCAGCAGACCCGGGATTTCCTGCGTGCGACGCAACAGGTGCACGTGCCGTCGGACGGCATCCGGACCTCGCCGCGCCCCGCGGGCGGTCCGCTTCAGTAGGTTGGCAGGCCGGCCGGCTCAGTCCGGCCAGGTCTCACGGGACGCGCCCAGCACTTCGCCCGCCAGATACAGCGAT
>JAUYAG010000028.1 GCA_030693575.1 Brevundimonas sp.
GCTGGCGTTCGCGCGCCGTCTCGACTCGGACGGCGACGGCAGCGGAGTGCTCGGCGGTGGCGGGGCCGATCATGTCGGCGGCGTTGACGGCGGGGACGTCGATGCGCAGGTCGATGCGATCGAGGAATGGGCCGGAGACCCGGCCCTGGTAATCGAGTGCGCAACGGTCGCCGCGCTTGCAGGTGTGGCCGGGGGTTCCGGCGAGGCCGCACTTGCAGGGGTTCATGGCGGCGATCAGCTGGAAACGGGCCGGATAGCGGACATGGGCATTGGCCCGCGCCACGACGATCTCGCCCGTCTCCAGCGGCGCGCGCAGGGAATCCAGGGCCTGCGCCGAATACTCCGGCAGTTCATCCAGAAAGAGCACGCCATTGTGCGCCAGCGAGGCCTCGCCGGGCTTGGCGCGCAGGCCGCCGCCGGTCAGGGCGGCCATCGAGGCCGAGTGGTGCGGCGATCGGAACGGCCGGTCGCGGGTCAGGGCCCCGCGCTCGATCAGGCCCGCCACCGACCAGACCATGGAGGTCTCCAGCAGTTCTTTCGGCGTCAGCGGCGGCAGCAGGCCCGGCAGCCGCGCCGCCATCATCGACTTGCCCGAACCCGGCGGGCCGACGAACAACAGGTTGTGGCCGCCCGCCGCCGCGATCTCCAGCGCCCGCTTGGCGCTCTCCTGGCCCTTGACCTCGCGCAGGTCGGGGACGCGGTCGCCGGACCGCATCGCCCCCGGCTCGGGCCGGCGCAGCACCTGGGTTCCCTTGAAATGGTTGACCAGGCCGATCAGGGAGCGCGGGGCCAGCACGGCCACCTCGCCGGCCCAGGCGGCCTCGGGCCCATTGGCTTCGGGACAGATCAGGCCGAGGCCCATGGCGTCGGCCGCCACCGCTGCGGGCAGGGTTCCGCCGACCGGCGCGATCCGACCGTCCAGTCCCAGCTCGCCCACCGCCGCCCAGCCGGACAGCATGTCCGGCGGGATGACGCCCATGGAGGCCAGCAGGGCCAGGGCGATCGGCAGATCGAAATGGCTGCCCTCCTTGGGCAGGTCCGCCGGTGCCATATTGACGATGATCCGCATGGGCGGGAGCGACAGGCCGATGCCGGCGAAGGCCCCCCGGACCCGCTCGCGGCTCTCGGCCACGGCCTTGTCGGCGAGGCCGACGATGGTGAAGGACGGCTTGTCCCCGCACGACAGCTGATGGACCTGCACGTCCACCCGCCGGGCGTCCACCCCCTCGAAGGCCACCGTCACCACGCTGGCGAGCATCGCTCCCTCCCGCTATGCGAGAAGGAACGAACCACGAACAGCGGCGCTTGGCAAGAGCGGTGTCAGCCCGCCCGCTTCTTCTCGATCACATCCCACATCAGCGCCGAGGCATCGACGCCGGTGAAGGCCTTGAGCTGCTGGGCCCCGGTGGGCGAGGTGACGTTGATCTCGGTCAGGTAGTCGCCGATCACGTCGATGCCGACGAAAATCAGGCCGCGCGCCTTCAGCGTCGGCCCGATGGCGGCGCAGATCTCGCGGTCGCGCTCCGTCAGTTCGACCGGGGCGGCGGTGCCGCCGACGCGCAGGTTGGAGCGGACCTGGTCCTTGGCCGGGATGCGGTTGATGGCCCCGACCGGCTCGCCGTCGATCAGGATGATCCGCTTGTCGCCCTTCGACACCGCCGGGATGAATTTCTGGATCACCAGCGGATCGCGGCTGCCGGTCATGTGGATTTCGACCAGGGCCTCGAGATTGGGATCGCCGGCCTTCAGCTTGACCACGCCCGAGCCGGCCGCGCCGTGCAGCGGCTTCAGCACCACATCGCCGTGGCGTTCATGGAAATCGACGAGGGCGACCGGGTCGGAACTGATCAGGGTCGGGGGCGTCAGGCCGGGGAAATGCGTGACCAGCAGTTTCTCGGGCGCGCTGCGGACCTCGGCCGGGTCGTTCACCACCAGAGTCTTCGGATGCACCGTCTCGAGCAGATAGGTCGAGGTGACATAGGCCATGTCGAAGGGCGGATCCTGACGCATCAGGATGACGTCGACGTCCTGACCCAGATCCAGCTTCACCTCGTCGCCGAGCGTGACGTGGTCGCCCTGGATCTGGCGCAGGGTCACCGGCCGGGCGCGGCAGAACAGGCGGCCGTCCTCCAGGGCGAGGGTGCGGACATCATAGACCCACTGGGCGTGGCCCCGGTCCTGGGCCGTGGTCATCATCAGCCAGGTGGTGTCGGACTCGATGTTGACCGCCTCGACGGGGTCCATCTGGATGGCGACTCTGAGCATGGGGTGTCCTTCCAGTCGGGGGGGGTGGTTGGCTAATGGGCAGCGACGGGGGTGAGCGCAAGCCTCAGGGGCCGTGCGAAAGGGGTGGTTGGTGATTGGTGGTTGGTGAATGCCGCCTCGCTGTCAGCGGAAGGGCGGCGCGGTCCGCGTCGTCGCACTGGCGGTGCCCCCCACCAATCACCAACCACCAATCACGCGGCACAGCCGCTAGTTCAGCTGCAGCCGGACCCGGTCGACCGACATCTGGCGGGTGACCTCCATCGGATCGTCGACCGTGCGGGCGCGGGCGAGGGCCTCGAGCGCGCCCGCCAGCGAGCCCTGTTTCTCGCGCGCGGCGGCGACGTCCAGCCAGGGACGGTGGTCCTCGGGGTCCAGCAGGGCGCGGCGCAGGGCCGAGCGCTCGGCCCCCTCATAGTCCTGCGACCGGATGGCCCGGCTGAACAGGACATTCTGCAGCCGGATCAGGGCCTGGCGGTCGCTGACCGGGGCCATCAGCACATCCAGCCGGTCGGCGACGTGCGGCGTCAGACCGGCCCGCAAGGCCCGCCGGGTCAGCTCCGACGGCAGGACCAGCCGGCCCTGGCTGAGGGGGTCCAGCGCGACCGGGCCTTCCGGCGTCTCGACCCGGAGCAGGAAATGGCCGGGGAAGTCGACGCCCTGGGCCTTCACGCCCGCCCGCCGCGCGGCGTCGAGGTAGAAGACGGACAGCGCCCCGGACAGGCCCCGGCGGGTTTCGGCGACGTCGATGATGTCGGTGTTGGCCGGGCTGTCGTGGTTGAGCAGGTCGCCATTGAGACGCAGGTCCGAGGCCAGGGTCTCGGTCAGGGCCTCGTCGGGGCTTTCCTTGCCTGCAATCCGTTCCGCCAGCCGTTCGGCGGCATGGGCGGCCAGGGTGCGGACCGGCCGGGGGTCGCGGAACGGCTGGTCGTGGATGGCGCAGGCGATGGCGGCTTCCAGCAGGGGAAACGCCTCGTCCCCGGCCTGTCCGGCCTCCGTCAGCGTCTCGATCGCCTCATCGCGGGTCATGCGGCGCCCCTCCCGAAGGCGACAACCCCGCGACGATGGCGCGGAAACCGGCCGGGAGCCAGCGCCACCATATCGATTCGCAGCACATGCCCGGCCAGGCCGGGTCTTTGGCGCAACACCGACCGGCCGGCGGAGAGGAGGCGGTCGTACTGGTCGGGGCCGAGGGCGGTGAGCGCGGCCTCCAGCGTGGCGCGGCGCTTGACCTCGACCACGGCCAGCACCTTGCCGCGGCGGGCGAGGATGTCGATCTCGCCGGCGCGGGTCTTCAGGCGGAAGCCGAGCACCTGATAGCCCTTGGCCATCAGCAGGGCGGCGGCCAGCCATTCCGAGCGGTGGCCGAGCCGGTGGGAGACGGCCCCGAGGGCGACGCGCCAGCCGCGCTTGGTCCGCACGACCTTCGGGGCCCTGACCTTCGTCGGGGGCCGTGCCGGGCTCACCGGCCCTGCATCTCCAGCGCCCGCTTGTAGAGCGGCTTGCGCGGCAGGTTCAGCGCCCTGGACACCTCGGCCGCCGCCTCGCCGGGCGGCAGGCGGGTCATGGCTTCGGCGAGGGCGGCGTCGACGTCGGCCTCGGAGGCGACCTCCGTCTCGCCGGGCGCGACGACGATGACGATCTCGCCCTTCGGCGACTGGCAGCGGGGATCGACGGCCAGTTCGGCCAGCGAGCCGCGCACGCACTCCTCGTACATCTTGGTCAGCTCGCGGGCGACGGCGGCGGGGCGCGGGCCGAGCACGGCGGCCATATCGGCGAGGCTGTCGGCGAGGCGGGGGCCGCTCTCGAAGAAGACGAGGGTCTGGCGGGCCGTGCGGACCTCTTCCAGCGCCGCGCGGCGGGCGCCCGATTTCGCGGGCAGGAAGCCGGCGAACAGGACCCGGTCGGCGGGCAGGCCGGCGATACAGAGCGCCGCCAGCAGGCTGGACGGGCCGGGGATCGGATGCACCGGCAGGCCGGCGGCGATCACCGCCCGGGCGACGACGAAGCCGGGGTCATTGACCATCGGCGTGCCGGCGTCCGAGACGAGGGCGACGACCTCGCCCGCCCGCAGCCGCTCGATCGCGCCCTCGGCGGCCCGCGCCGAGGCATGGTCGTCGCACCGCTCCAGCTTCGCCTTCAGCCCGTAGACCGACAGAAGTTTGGCGGTGACGCGGGTGTCCTCGGCCAGGACCAGATCGGCGGCGGCGAGCACATCGAGCGCGCGCAGCGTCATGTCCCGCAGGTTCCCGATCGGCGTCGCCACCAGATAGAGGCCCGACGCCACGGGGCGCGGCGGCGGGGCGGTCGGGGGGAAGACGGACGGATCAGGCATCCGCGGGACCGTGCCCGAGGGGGGCGACGGGCTCAAGGGCGAGCGGTGGGGCTTCGCGCGAGGGACGGTGAGATCGACCCCGCAAAAACGTCCGAAAGCGACA
>JAUYAG010000051.1 GCA_030693575.1 Brevundimonas sp.
CGGCCAACTGACACAAGGCGGTTGCGCGACGCCCCGACGCGCTGCAAGAGCGCGGACGGCATGCGAATACTTCTGACCAATGACGACGGCATCGAGGCCGAGGGCCTCGAGTGCCTCGAACGAATCGCCCGCACCCTGTCGGACGACGTCTGGGTCTGCGCGCCCCAGACCGAACAGTCGGGCAAGGGGCGGGGGATCACCCTGACGGAGCCGCTGCGGGTCAACCGGGTTTCGGAGAAGCGGTTCGCGGTGACCGGAACGCCGACCGACTGCGTCGTGCTGGCGGTCAATGACCTGATGCCGGAGCGGCCTGATCTGGTGCTGTCGGGGGTGAATCGCGGGCACAATGTCGGGGAGGACTGCTCCTATTCGGGCACGGTCGCGGGAGCATTGCAGGGGATGGCGTTCGGCATTCGCTCCATCGCCCTGAGCCAGAGCCTCGAGCGGTTCCACGACGAGGTGCGGGCGCACTGGGAGACGGCGGAGGCGTTTGCGCCGGCGATCATCTCGCGCCTGCTGGCCCAGACCTGGCAGGCCGGGGTGGTGATGAACCTCAATTTCCCGTCCCTGCCGCCGACCCTGGTCAAGGAGGTGGAGGTCACCCGCCAGGGCTTCCGCGACATCGGCGAGATGCATGCGGTGAAACGCAGCGACCTGCGCGGTCGCGACTATTACTGGATGAGCTTCCGCGGGACCAAGCACGACCATCCGCCGGGGACCGACCTGCGGGCCATGGACGAGGGGAAGATCTCGGTCACGCCGCTGCATATCGACCTGACCCATGCGCCGAGCCTGCATGATCTGAGGGGCGTGCTGGGCGGGGCGCCGCCGAAGACGGTGCTGGCTGTATGAAGCTGAACGACGACAGGGCCGGGCGGCTTATCCTGGGGCTGAGGCAGCAGGGGGTGATGGACGCGCGCGTGCTGGCGGCGATGGAGTCGATCGACCGCGCGGTCTTCGTGCATGAGAAATTCCTCGACCAGGCGTGGGAGGATCAGGCCCAGCCGATCGACTGCGCCCAGACGATCTCGCAGCCCTATATCGTCGGCCTGATGACCCAGGCGCTGGATGTGCAGCCGCGCCACCGGGTGCTGGAGATCGGCACCGGCAGCGGCTACCAGGCCGCGGTGCTGAGCCGGCTGGCGCGCTATGTCTATTCGATCGAGCGGTACCGCAGCCTGCTGAACGAGGCGGAGAGCCGGCTCAAGGACCTGAAGATCGACAATGTGATCACCCGGCACGGCGACGGCGGCCTGGGCTGGCCCGAACAGGCGCCGTTCGATCGGATCATGGTCACGGCGGCCTCGCCCGGCGAGCCGACCGAGCTGCTGCACCAGCTGAAGCCGGGCGGGATCCTGGTCTGTCCGGTCGGGCGGTCCTCGGTGCAGCGGCTGCATCGCTACGTCGGCCAGCCGGACGGCAGCTTCCAGCGCGAGAGCCTGGCCGAGGTGCGGTTCGTGCCGCTGGTCGAGGGGACGGCGAAGGAGGGATGAGGCATTAGGCAGTAGGCATTAGGCAGTAGGCATTAGGCAGTAGGCAGTAGGCAGTAGGCATTAGGGCGTGGGGCATGGCGTCGCGGACAGGCCGGGCGCTGGCGGCCTGCGAGGCTCGATTTCAGCCACAACATGCTTCCTGTTGCCTACTGCCTGATGCCTACTGCCTCCCTCCCGTTAACCTTCGCGCCCAACTTTCGCGCCCTTTGACGGGTTGGCTGGGGGCGACGGTCGGGGCACACAGGCGAGGCGCTTCGGGACGACGACAGGGCGGTGGGAGACGGCATGACGATTCGATTTGCGATCAGGGCTCTGGCGGTGCTGGGCACCGTGACGACGCTGGCGGCCTGCGCCAGTTATCCGGACGCGCCGCGCTATGCGATCCATGCTGCCGACGCGCCGCCGCCGTCGCGGGTCCCCGCCTATCCGGACCGGCCGGCACCGAGCGGTGACGGTGTGCGGGGTGCGACCGATCCCGCCCGCGAGGCGCCGCCGCCCATCACAGCCCCGCTGGCCGAGATCGAGGGCGGGGCTCTGGGTTCGCCGGTCGATGCCGGTCCCCGGTCTTCGCCCGCGCCGGCCCCGGCCGCCGGACCGGCGTCCGACGGCTTCGCGGTGCCGCCGCCGCCCGCGCGCTCCGGCGGAGCGGTCGCGGCGGGCGCGGCCTATGAGATCCAGCCCGGAGACACGATCTCGGGCATCGGCCGGCGATTCCAGACGCCGGTGCAGACGCTGATCGACCTGAACAGCCTGGGGCCGCGCGCGGCGATCAGCCCGGGCCAGCGGATTATCCTGCCGTCCACGGCCGTCGATATCGGCGGCGATCCCTATGCCACCGGGCCGTCGCCGAGCGGCGTCTATGTGCCGGAGGAGGGGACGCCCCCGCCGCCCCCGCCGCCGCCGCCTTCGGGCAATGTCTCCAGTCCGCCGCCGCCGCGCGCGCCGGCAGGGGCCGCTGTCCCGCCGCCGCCCGCCTCAACCACAACTCTGGACTGGCCGGTGCGGGGCGACATCCTGCGGCGGTTCGGGCCGGTCGGGCTGGGCGAGCGCAATAACGGCATCAACATCGGCGCGCCGGCAGGAGCCGAGGTCCGGGCGGCGGCTGCGGGTCGGGTCGGCTATGTCGGCGACGATCTGGCGGGGCAGGGACTGACCGTTCTGATCGTGCACCGGGACGGCTGGCGTTCGGTCTACGGCCATCTGGGCTCCACTGTGGTGCGGGACGGCGACGACATCCGCGCGGGCCAGCAGATCGGCACCGTGGGAAACACAGCCGGCGACGGCCGGCCCTCGATCCATTTCGAGATCTGGCGGCTGCGCGAGGACCAGCCCGTGGCCGTCGATCCGCTGACCGTGTTGCCGCGATAACGCAAAGCGACGCGGCGATCACACGTCGCGTTGCAATGTGTGACGGCGCACCCTAGTTTCCGCGCCTCATTTTGAAGGGTCGCGTTCAGCGGCTCCAGACGTTTTCGGAGACTATCGTGGCGGAACTTATGGCGGGGCCGTTCGGCACCCTGATCTTCTTCGTCCCCGTGATCATCCTGTTCTACTTCATGCTGATCCGTCCGCAGCAGAAGGCGATGAAGGCCCACCAGGCGCTGGTCGCCGGCCTGAAGCGCGGCGACACGGTGGTCCTGTCCAGCGGCATGATCGGCAAGGTCACCCGCGTCGAGGCCGACCAGGCCATGGTCGAGATCGCCCAGGGCGTGAACGTCGCGGTGGTCAAGCAGATGATCACCCAGGTGCGCGACCGCACCGCGGTGGCCGCCAACGACACCAAGACCATCGCCAAGTCCTGACGCCGTTCTGAAAGGTCCGGGAACGCCCCCATGGTTCAGATGTCACGCTGGAAGGTCATCCTTCTTGCCCTGTCGCTCGTGTTCGGGCTGCTGTTCTCCTACGCCAACGCCCTGTCGCCGGCGCAGCGTGAAGCCCTGCCGGGATGGCTGCCCAAGCCGACCCTGAACCTCGGCCTGGACCTGCAGGGCGGATCCTATCTGCTGCTGGAGGTCGATGTTGAGGCGATGCGCGAAAAGCGGATCAACAACCTCAACGAAGATGCCCGCCAGACCCTGTCGGAGGCGCAGATTGCGGTGGCGGGGATTGTCCGCGACGGCAACGGGGTGATGATCACCCTGAGCAATCCGGTGCAGATGGAGCCTGCCCTCACCGCCATGCGTAGTCTGCTGGGCGGCGGCATGGCGGTAGCCTCGGACCGGACGGTGGCCCGCCAGAGCGACAATGCCATCCGGTACGCCTTCACGGATGCGGCGGTCACGGCCATGGGCCCGACGGCCGTCGACCAGTCGATCGAGGTGGTGCGCCGCCGGATCGACAGCCTCGGCACGCGGGAACCCTCCATCACCCGCCAGGGTGCCGACCGGATCGTGGTCCAGGCCCCGGGCGAGAGCGACCCGACCCAGCTGGAGCGGGTGATCGGGCAGACGGCGCAGCTGACCTTCCAGATGGTCGATGTCGAGAACTCGGTCCAGGAGGCCCTGGCCGGTGCCGTTCCGCCCGACGCAGAACTGCTGATCGGGGAAGACGGCGTGACGCCCTATCTGGTCAAGCGCCGGGTCATCGTCTCGGGTGAGAACCTGGTCTCTGCCAGCGTGACCACCGACCAGAGCAACCAGCCGGCCATCGGCTTCCGCTTCGACGGCCAGGGCGCGCGCCGCTTCGGCGAGACCACTGCCAACAACATCGGCCGGCCCTTCGCCATCATCCTCGACGGCAAGGTGATCTCGGCCCCGCGGATCAACACCGCCATTACCGGTGGCAGCGGCATCATCGAGGGCAGCTTCACCATCGCCTCGGCCTCCGAGCTGGTGAACCTGCTCAACGGCGGTTCGCTGCCGGCCCCGCTGACCGTGCAGGAGCGCCGCAGCGTGACGGCCTCGCTCGGTGCCGACGCCGTGCGGGCCGGCCAGCTGGCGACCTTGATCGCCTTCGCCGGCGTTCTGGTCTTCATGGTCCTGTCCTACGGTGGCCTGTTTGGCGGCATCTCGGTCGTCGCCCTGCTGCTGAACGGCCTGCTGATCATCGGGGCGATGTCGATCACCGGGGCCACCCTGACCCTGCCCGGTATCGCCGGCCTGATCCTGACGCTCGCCATGGCGGTCGACGCCAACGTGCTGATCTATGAACGTATGAGGGACGAGGCCAACGCCGGACGTTCCCCGATCGCAGCCATGGATGCGGGCTTCAACCGCGCCATGGTGACCATCGTCGACGCCAACCTGACCACCATCCTCGCGGCCCTGATCATGTTCTGGTTCGGGGCCGGGCCGGTGCGCGGCTTTGCCTGGACCCTGTCGATCGGGGTGGTGACCTCGGTGTTCACCGCGGTTCTGGTCACCCAGGTCCTGCTCGTCGTCTGGCTCCGCGTCCGGAAGCCCAAAACACTGCCGATCGCGTCGTGAGGTCGCCCATGTCGAAATTCTGGCCTCTTATCAAACTGCTGCCGATCAAGACGAATCTCCAGTTCGTCAGATACGCCCGGCTGTTCGGCAGCCTTTCGATCCTGCTGGTGATCGGCTCGATCTTCTTCACCGTCTATCCGGCCGACAACAAATGCGGCGGCCTGACCTGCGGCGTCGACTTCCTCGGTGGCAATCTGATCGAGATGTCGACCCGGCCCGAGCCGGTCGATCTTGCAGAGATCCGCGCCAGCCTGGACGGCCTGGGGGTCCCGGACGCCCAGGTGCAGAGCTATTCCGTGCCGGGAACAGACCCCACGGGGCGGTTCCACGCCATGGCCAAGTTCGGAAACATCGAGGGCATGAGCGCCACCGAGACGATCAACCAGGCCAAGGCGACACTGAAGGCGGACCTCGGGTCCCAGGTCGAGTTCACCCGGACCGAGGCGGTCGGGGCGGCCGTTTCGGGCGAGCTTCTGACCAATGGCGTCATGGCCCTCGTCGTCGCCATCGTCATGATGATGATCTACATCTGGTTCCGCTTCGAATGGCAGTTTGGCCTCGGGGCGGTGATCGGCCTGTTCCACGACGTGATCCTGACCTTCGGCCTGTTCGCGATCACGGGCATGGAGTTCAGCCTGACGGCCGTGGCGTCGATCCTGACCGTGATCGGCTATTCGATGAACGACACCGTCGTCGTCTATGACCGCATCCGCGAGAATTTGCGGAAATACAAGAAGATGCCGCTGGGCGAACTGATCGATCTGTCGATCAACGAGACCCTGTCACGGACGATCATGACCGGGGTCACGGCCCTGTTCGCCCTGGGCGTGCTGGCGGTGCTGGGCGGCGGGCCGCTGCAGCCGTTCGCCATCGCCCTGATCTTCGGCATCGTCGTGGGCACCTATTCCTCGGTCTATGTGGCTGCGCCGGTCCTGTTGTTGTGGGGCGTGAAACGCGGGGCCAAGGACGAGGAAGCCAAGCCGATCAAGCTCGGGATGGCGTCGCGGCCGTAGGTCGCGAGTGATTAGTGGTTAGTGGTTAGTGGTCGGCTGACGCTGGTGCGAAGGCACAGCTCGCGCCCCCCTTCCGCTGGCAGCGGTGCTGCAATCACTAACCACTAACCACTAATCACCCGGGGTCGCCCCGGGGCGTTGGCCGCGTTCGCCGCGCGGGCTACAGTCCACGCTTATCGAATCGCCCGGGGAGGGGCGGACCATGGGCAAGCTGCTTTCGAACTTTCGCACCACCATCCTGCTGAGCCTTGTGCTCGCAGGCGTGATGATCCTCGCTTTCGGCCAGGTGTCCGGCGGCTTCGGAGAGGCCTTCTGGCAGGCGACCCTGCGCTGGGTGCACGTCGTGGCCGGCATCCTGTGGATCGGCCTGCTGTACTATTTCAACTTCGTCCAGATCCGGGTCATGCCCAACATCCCGGCCGAGCTGAAGCCCGCCGTCGGCAAGCATATCGCCCCCGAGGCGCTGTTCTGGTTCCGCTGGTCGGCGCTGGTGACGGTGCTGGCCGGGGTCGGCGTCATGCTGGCGCGCGGTCACGCCTATTCCGCGGAGGTCATGACCTTCGGACTGGTCCAGGGTCTGACGGAGGACCAGAAGGGCTTCACCCTGATGGGCATCGGCATCTGGCTGGCGATCATCATGTTCCTCAACGTCTGGGGCATCATCTGGCCGAACCAGAAGCGCGCCCTCGGCATCGTGCCGGCCGCGGATGATGTGAAGGCGAAGGCGGCGCGGGTCGCCATGCTGGCCAGCCGCACCAATCTGCTGCTGTCGCTGCCGATGCTGACCTCGATGGCGATGTACCAGACGCTGTTTGGCTGATCCCGCCCCGACCCTCGACGCCCAGGTCCGCGCCGCCGATATCGACCGGTGGCTCTCCAGCCGCTTCGTGGCGGATGAACAGCGGCGCGCGGACTTGATCGCGCTCTATGCCTTCGAGGCGGAGCTGATGGCCATTCCGGCACGGGTCACCCAGCCGATGCTGGCCGAGATGCGCTATGTCTGGTGGCGCGAGCAGCTGGACGGCGTCTTCGCCGGGATCGCGCGCAAGGGTCATCCGGTGCTGGAGGCGCTCACCGACATCGTGGCGCGCCACGGGCTGGACCGCGCGCCGTTCGACGCCCTGATCGAGGCCCATATCGGTCGGGTGCATGGCGAGCCGCACGACCTTGACGCCTTCTATGTCGGGCCGATGCAGGCGGCCGTGCGGGTGCTGGCCGGGCCGGGATTTGACGACGCGGTTGTCGAGGCCGGGCGGGTGCGGGGTCTGACGCAGACCGGACAGACAGATCAGGCGAGGGCGCTGAGGGCCGAGGCCAACCGCATGCTGGCGGCTCTGCCGGTGCAGGGCTTTCCGGCGGTGGCAGCCGCGGTTCTGAAACGTCCGGACGCGCCGGAGTTCGTGAAGCGCCTGAGGCTGGTCGTTGCGTCGTTGCGCGGGCGAATCTGACGCCGCAACGTCATCGACCTGCGTCGGGAAACCGTGCAGGCTTGATCGATCGTTGATCGGCCACGCCGGGGGATACCATGTTTGTTCGCACCATTCTGATCGCGGCCCTCGCGGCCGTGGGCGCCCTGGGTGTTCCGATGGCCGCCGCGGCGGAAGAGCCCCAATCCATGACGAGCGCCGATCTCGCGCGCGACGCTGCCAACATGGCCGTGCTCGACCGGTTCTATCGTGCCTTGAGTGCGAACGACGGGACGGCCGTCGCCGAACTGCTGACCGGCGCGCGGATCTGGGGCGGGGGAAGCGACGGCGCGTTGTTCGTCGACGGCGGACCCTATGATACCGACGCCGCGTTGCTAGCCGGCGTTTTCGGACGCATCGACCCGCGGTTCGAGTTCCTCTCGGGGTATGCGGGATCCTATCTGAGCAGCGGCGATCGGGTCGTGGCTCTGGGCAGCTTTCTATGGAGCAACCGGTCGACCGGGCGTGCGGTCGAAATTCCGTTTGCCCATGTCTTCACTTTCCAGGACGGCGAGATCACCCGTCTGGAGCATTACACTGACACCGGAAAAGCGCTGGATCTGGTCACGCCGGACTGACCTTCAGTCGCGCGGCCAGACGGTCACCTCGTCGGGCCAGACCTCATGGTTCGGCGAGCCTTCGTAGGCCCAGCCGAGGCTGCGAGCCAGCAGGCGGGCGCTTCCGCGGACCACCGGTGCCGGTGGCGTCTTCAGTCCGTGCATCTGCCGCGCCCAGTCGGGCAGGAGGTCGACCCCCGCCTGCATGATCACGGCCGAGGCCGCGTCGGTCATGGCGGCACCGACCGACTGGTTCAGCACCAGCTGCGCCACCTCCCGGGTCCGGGCATCGGCGCGCAGGGGCGGGTGCATCGACCGGATCAGCCCTTCGGCGGTGGCACGGTCATGCGGGACGGGGTCGGCCCCCAGCCGCTCGGCGACGACCGCCATCTCCGCGAAATAGCGGTCCTGGTCGGCCAAGGGCATGTCCGGCTCGGCGTAGCGGATCCAGGCGTTGAGGAAGCTGATCGCCTCGGTGACATGGACCCAGGCCAGAAGCGTGGGGTCGCTGACGCGGTAGGGCGTGCCGTCCGGCAGAACGCCGCCGATCCTGTCGTGGATGCCGCGCACCCGGTCGATGGCGGCGATCCCGTATTCGGCGTGGTCATAGGTGGTGACGGCGATGAATTTGGCCGTGCGCCGCAGTCGTCCGTGCATGTCGGAGCGGAAGTCGGAATGGTCCCAGACCCCGGCCAGCACCGCCGGATGCAGCATCTGCAGCAACAGACCGGAGACGCCGCCGATCATCATGGTGACGATGTCGCCATTGACCCGCCAGGCGACGGAGTCGGTCGCGAACAGGGCGTCGGCGCGTCGCAGGATGGGGCGCTCGCCCCTGGCCGCGTCGTTGAACAGGTCGGTGATCCGGCGGCGGATGGCAACCTTGGCGGGCTCGAGGATCACCCGGCGTCCCGCCACGCCTTCAGCGCCTCCAGCGCGCGCAGGCTCATCAGTCGCTTCTTGGCGCGGCCGCGTTCCTTCATCGGAATCTTGAGCCCGGCCTCGTCGACCTTGGGCGCTTCCAGCGGCGGCAGGAGGCCGTAGTTGATGTTCATCGGCTGGAATTTGGAGATGCCGCCGGGGCCGTCGAGGTGGCCGCCGGTGATGTGTTCGACCAGGGCCCCCATGGCGGTGTGGACGGGCGGAGCCTCCAGGGGACGGCCGAGCCGTTCGGCGGCGGCGAGGCGGCCGGTCAGCAGACCCATGGCGGCGCTCTCGACATAGCCCTCCACGCCCGTGACCTGACCGGCGAAGCGCAGGCGCGGCATGGCCTTCAGCCGAAGCTGGCGGTCCAGCAGTTTCGGCGAGTTCAGGAAGGTGTTGCGGTGCAGGCCGCCGAGGCGGGCGAACTGGGCCTCGTGCAGGCCGGGGATCATGCGGAAGACCTCGGCCTGGGCTCCGTGCTTCAGCTTGGTCTGGAAGCCGACCATGTTGAACAGGGTGCCGAGCGCATTGTCCTGACGCAGCTGGACGATGGCGTAGGACTTGACCTGGGGGTCGCGCGGATTGGTCAGGCCGACGGGCTTCATGGGGCCGTGGCGCAGGGTCTCGCGGCCGCGCTCGGCCATCACCTCGATGGGCAGGCAGCCGTCGAAATAGGGGACGTTCTCCCAGTCCTTGAACTCCGCCTTGGGCCCGTTGAGGAGGGCGTCGATGAAGGCCTCGTACTGGGCCTTGTCCATCGGGCAGTTGACGTAGGCGGCGGCGTCTCCGCCCGGGCCTTCCTTGTCATAGCGCGACTGACGCCAGGCGATGTCGAAGTCGATGCTGTCAGCGTGGACGATGGGGGCGATGGCGTCGAAGAAGCTGAGCGCGTCCTCGCCGGTCAGGTCGAGAATCGCGGCGGCGAGGGCGGGGGAGGTCAGGGGGCCGGTGGCGACGATGACGTTGTCCCAGTCTGCGGGGGGCAGGCCGGCGATTTCTTCCCGCACGATGGTGACCAGCGGGTGGGCTTCGAGCTTTGCCGTGACGGCTTGTGAGAAGCCGTCGCGGTCGACGGCGAGGGCACCGCCGGCGGGGACCTGGTGGGCATCGCCGCAGCTCATGATGATGGAGTCCAGCGCCCGCATCTCGGCGTGCAGCAGGCCGACGGCGTTGTGCTCCCAGTCGTCAGAGCGGAAGGAGTTGGAGCAGACCAGCTCGGCGAGGCCATCCGTGTGGTGGGCGTCGGTCTTCACGCCCGGCACGCCACGCATCTCGTGCAGGACCACGGGCACGCCCGCACTGGCGATCTGCCAGGCGGCTTCGGAGCCGGCGAGGCCGCCGCCGATGACGTGGACAGGCTTGATTTCGGGAGGGTTCATTGCGGCCTTCTAGCCACGTCGGACGGTTCCGTCAGCTACCGAAAGCATTCCGGCTATGGCGCCGCACCCCGTCGCGGCTATGATCGGGCGACCTGGGGAGGGCGGTATGAAGAAATTTTCGATCCTGAGCGCGGCCGCGGAGCCGTTTCGGCTGGTAGGCCGGCGGCCGTTGGCGACCATCGTCTGGGGGCTGGTGATGCTGGCGCCGAGCCTGATCGTGCTCGCAGCCATGGTCCCGTTTTTCAGCGAACTGGCCGCGTCCGGAGCCTTCAGCCCGGAGGCCATGGCAGCGGCTGAATCCGACGAAATGCCGTTCGGCAACGACATGGCGACGATGATGCAGTTCCAGATCTGGTCCAACCTGGCCCAATTGCTGGGGATGCTCAGCGTTCTGGTCGTGACGGCGGCGATCATCCGGGGGGTCTTCGCCGGCCGCAAGGGCGACAAGGCCTTCTTCTTGCGGATCGGGATGGCCGAACTTCAGGTGGCCGTCGTCGGCGTGGCGATCTTTATCGGCGTCTGCTTTATCACGCTCATTGCGATCCTCCTCGCGGTCGGTATCGGTTTCGCGGTGTGGCAACTGGGCGATCCGTGGCGCTGGCTGGTCTGTATCGGCCTCGGCATCGCGGTGTTCGCGGGCCTGATCCTGCTCTGGGGCCGGCTGTCGCTGCTCGCGCCCGCCTGCATCCACTACAAGACCTTCGCCTTCGAGGAAGGCTGGAAGCTGGGCCGGGGCAAGACCTGGAGCCTGTTCGGGCTCTGGCTGGTGCTGTTCCTGATCGCGATGCTGGTCGGCATCGCCTTCATGATGCTGTTCATGATCGTCGTGTTCGCGGTGGGCGGCGGGGTTCAGCTGACCGACCCCGAAGCGGTGGAAGCCTGGTTCGAGGGTCTCGGACGGCAACCCGCCTTGATTGCGGTCATTGCCGTGGTTCTGCTGATCCCCTTTGCCTGGCTGCAGGGGTTTTCGCAGGCGCTGTTCACGGCGCCCTTCGCCCATGTGGTGAAGGCGCTGGCGGCCGATGAGGAACCGGCCGCGGTCGTTGAGGAATTCCACTGACAGGGGCCGCGGCGCCGACTAGGCTCGCAACAGACTTCGAGGGGATGATACCATGAGCTTTTCCGCGACCGACGCGGCGTTTGAAGGCTTCCGCCTTGTCCGCCGCAACCCCGTCGCCCTGGTGGGGTGGACGCTGCTCTATCTGGTCTACACCCTCGCCACCCTGTTCGCGGCCGGCGGCATGATGCGGTCCATGGCGGTGTGGATGGAGCAGGTGGAGGCCCTTGAGGCCGGACCGGCGCCGAGTTCGCCCGAGGCCCTGGTCCCGATCATGGAATCCTATATGGCCGCGATGAGCCACATGGTCTGGGCCATTCCCCTGTCGCTGGTCATCGGCGCCGTGCTGATGGCGGCGATCGCCCGGGCTGTGCTGACACCGGCGACCGGCGGTTTCGGATATATGCGCCTCGGCATGGACGAGGTGCGGGTCTTCGTCGTGACCCTCGTCATCGCGATCCTGTACGCCTGCGCGACCGCGGTCGCCTTCGCGGCGGCCTTCATCATCGGCGGGATCGCCATCGGCGCCATGGAAGGCGGGGGCGCCCTGGTCATGGTGCTGGCCGTGCTGGCGGCCATCGCCTTCATGATCTGGCTCGGCGTGCGCTGGAGCCTGGCCGTGCCGATCACGGTCGATCAGAAGAAGTTCGCGTTCTTCGACTCCTTCGCCGTGACCAAGGGCCGGTTCTGGCCGCTGCTGGGCATGGCGGTCATCGCCTTCATCATGGTGATCATCGTCTCGCTCCTCGCCGGGATCGTGACGATGCCGATCAGCATGATGGGCGGCATGTCGATGTTCGGAAACATGGGCGAAGACCCCACGGAAATGTTCCGGAACTTCAATCCGACGAACCCGTGGATCATCGCGTCCTCGGTCGTGAACGCCTTCGTCTACGCCCTGACCGTCGCCGTCCTCTATGCGCCGTTCTCCGCCGCCTATCGCGACATCGTCGGCACGACGCGGGGTGCGGCGGCTTCCGAATAGGGGTCGGCGGCGGGGGTCAGGGAGGCCCCGGGCCCGAGAATTCCGGACGCCGCGCATCCATTCGCCGGCCCCGGAGCCTCATGCCCGGACGGACCGATGTCCGCAGAGCCTTCACAAGGAGCGCCGCATGGCCGGCATTGAACTCTACGCCGGGCGGAAGCTGAGGCATCGCCGGACCTGGACCCTCGCGGCCATCGTGCTCGGCGTGGTCTTCATGGTCGGCGGTGAGGTGGCGGCGTATTTCCCGGCTGTTGCGACGGGCTTTGTCGCTCCCGGAGGCGGTGACGACGGATGGCCGCAGCTGGCTTATCAGCTGGGCGCGGCCTTTGGCCTGTGCTCGGTGCTGGTGCTCCTCTGGGCCTGGTTGTTCGAGCGCCGCGGGCCGGCGGCCCTGGGCCTGAACGCGAGGGGGCCGCTGAGGTTCGTGCGCGGCTATCTGATCGGCCTTGCCTTCCTCGGCGGCGTGGTCGGGATCATCTGGCTGGCCGGCGGCTATGTGGTCGAAGGGACGGGGGCGTTCGGCTCGGCCGCCGTCGGCGCGGCCCTGCTGCCCATCGGCGTGCTGATGCTGGGCTTCGTCATCCAGGGCTCGTCAGAGGAGCTGCTGTTCCGGGGCTGGCTGATGCAGCTGATCGCCTCGCGGCACGGTCTGTGGATCGCCGTCGTCGCCAACTCGGCCCTGTTCGCCCTGGCGCATGCGGGCAATATCGAGCCGTCCAACGAACTGTATGTGGGTCTGGCCAACATCGTCCTGTTCGGCCTGTTCATCAGCCTCTACGCCGTGCGCGAGGGTTCGCTGTGGGGCGTCTGCGGCTGGCATGCGGCGTGGAACTGGCTGCTGGGGCTCGGCTTCGGGCTGGAGGTGTCCGGGATGAAGATCGACAGCCTGCCCCTGATCACCGACCTGACCGGCGCCCCCGGCGCGGCCTGGTGGCTGACGGGCGCCAGCTTCGGACCCGAGGCCAGTCTGGTGACGACGGCGGTCCTGCTGACTGGTACGCTCGTGCTGGCCCTGCGCGGCCGCACCCGCAGTCACGGCGTCGAAGCGGCTCCGGACCCGGTCGCCGAGCCGGCCTGAGCCGTCAGGCGCTCTTCTTGAGCGCCGCCACCCGCGCCTTGCGACGGACTTCGTGGCGGTCGAGGATTTCCTTCAGGTATTTGCCGGTCCAGCTCTTTGGATTGGCGGCGACCTGTTCGGGGGTGCCGACCGCGACGATCTCGCCGCCGCCGTCGCCGCCTTCGGGGCCGAAGTCGAGCAGCCAGTCGGCGACCTTGATCACGTCGAGATTGTGCTCGATCACCACGATGGTGTTGCCGTTGTCGACCAGCTCCTGGAGCACTTCCAGCAGCTTCCTCGTGTCCTCGAAATGGAGGCCCGTCGTTGGCTCGTCGAGGATGTAGAGGGTCTTGCCGGTGGCTCGCTTCGACAGTTCCTTGGACAGTTTGACCCGCTGCGCCTCGCCGCCGGAGAGTGTGGTCGCGGACTGGCCGACCTGGACATAGCCGAGGCCGACGCGGTTCAGGGTCAGCATCTTGTCGCGGATCGAGGGCACGGCCTTGAAGAAGGACGCGGCCTCCTCGACCGTCATGTCGAGGACGTCGCTGATCGACTTGCCCTTGAAGACGATCTCGAGCGTTTCGCGGTTGTAGCGTTTGCCCTTGCAGACGTCGCAGGTGACGTAGACATCCGGCAGGAAATGCATCTCGATCTTGATCAGGCCATCGCCCTGGCAGGCCTCGCAGCGGCCGCCCTTCACATTGATCGAGAACCGGCCGGGGCCGTAGCCGCGGGCCTTTGACTCCGGCAGGCCGGCGTACCAGTCGCGGATCGGGCCGAAGGCGCCGGTGTAGGTGGCCGGGTTTGAGCGCGGGGTGCGGCCGATGGGCGACTGGTCGATGTCGATGACCTTGTCGAACATCTCCAGCCCCTCGATGCGATCGAAGGGAGCCGGGGCGTCCGAGGCGTTGTGCAGCCGGCGGGCGGCGGCCTTGTAGAGGGTCTCGATGGTAAAGGTCGACTTGCCGCCGCCGGACACGCCGGTGACGCAGGTGAACAGGCCGGCGGGAATCTCGCCGGTGACATTCTTGAGATTGTTGCCGGTGGCGCCCGAGATGCGCAGCATCTTGTTGCGGTCGATCGGGCGGCGGCCTTCGGGCGGCAGTTCGATCTCGCGCTCGCCGGTCAGGTATTTGGCGGTCAGGGAGTTCGGGTTGGCCATGACCTCGGCCGGTGTGCCCTGGGCGCAGACCTCGCCGCCGTGGATGCCGGCGGCGGGGCCCATGTCGATGACATGGTCGGCGGTCAGGATCGCCTCCTCGTCATGCTCGACGACGAGGACGGAATTGCCGAGGTCGCGCAGCCCGCGCAGGCTTTCCAGCAGGCGGCTGTTGTCGCGCTGGTGC
>JAUYAG010000061.1 GCA_030693575.1 Brevundimonas sp.
GGTGAACATCAGGCGGCGACGATCGATCATCATGGCGGCAGGCTCCCTTGGCACGAGGCGGCAGAGGACGCCGCGCGGCCACGAATGGCAAGTTACGGATGCTTCAGCCGGCGTGGAGTTCCTGCTTCACGCGTTCGGCGAGGGTCTTGATGTCGAGCGGCTTGGGCAGGAAGGACACGCCGACCTCGTCCTGCAGCAGGTCGGAGAAGTCGCTCTCGGCATAGCCGGAGATGAACAGGACCGGGGCGTCGCCGAGGTATTGCCGCGCCTTCTTCAGCAGGGCCGGCCCGTCGAGTCCGGGCATGATGACGTCCGAGATCATCATATCGATGGTCCCGGCGTGCTGCTCTGCCAGTTCCAGCGCCTGCTCGCCATCCTCGGCCTCGATGACTTCATAGCCGCGCTGGCGCAGCAGGCGGGCGGCAATGCCGCGCACGGCGGCCTCATCCTCGACGAACAGGATGCGGCCCGCGCCGGACAGGTCGCGCGGCGCCTTGGCCACCTTTTCGATCACCGGCGTCTCGGCCAGTTCGGCCTCGGCCGCCTCGGGCAGGAA
Source organism: Brevundimonas sp. (assembly GCA_030693575.1). Lineage (GTDB taxonomy): Bacteria > Pseudomonadota > Alphaproteobacteria > Caulobacterales > Caulobacteraceae > Brevundimonas. The sequence goes on from JAUYAG010000061.1 coordinate 557, forward strand.
GATGCGGAAGACGGCGCCGCCCCCGGCCGCGTTCGACACATTGATATGGCCGCCGGCCTGTTCGACGATGCCGTAGACCGTGGCCAGCCCCATGCCGGTGCCCTCGTTCACCGCCTTGGTGGTGAAGAAGGGCTCGAAGATCTTGTCGAGCAGTTCCGGCGGCACGCCGGGGCCGGAATCGCACACTTCGATCAGCGCGACGGCGGAAGCAGGAGCGGCGCTCCAGCCCAGCAGGCGCGCCTCGTCGGCCGTCAGACGGGCGGTGCGGATGGTGACCACGCCGGCCCCGGGCTCGACCACGCCGCGCATGGCGTCGCGCGCATTGACGGCGAGGTTCATCACCGCCGTCTCCAGCTGGCTCTTGTCGGCCAGGACCACCGGCAGATCGCGGCCGTAGTCGGTCTCGAGCCGCACATCCTCGCGCAGCAGCCGCCGCAGCAGGACGGCGAACTCGCCGACCAGTTCACCCAGGTCCAGCCGCTCGCGTCGCACCGTCGACTTGCGCGAGAAGGCCAGCAGCTTGCGCACCAGATCGGCGGCGCGGATGGCGGTCTGGCGGATCTCGTTGAGCCCCTCATACGAGGGATCGCCCACCGGATGGCGTTCCAGCAGGCCCGAGAGCTGCAGCTGGATGGCGGTCAGCAGATTGTTGAAATCGTGCGCCACGCCACCGGCCAGCTGGCCCACCGCCTGCATCTTCTGGGCCTGCGACAGCTGCAGCTCCATCGACTTCTGGGCCGAGACGTCGAACAGCCAGATGCGGCGGCGATCCCCTTCCGGGGCGACGTAAAGGTGCAACATCCGGTCGGGGAAGGCGCGGGCGACCAGCTCGATCGGGCCGGACGAGCCGCCGTCCAGCTTCAACCGCGCCTCGGCGACCCCCGCCGGATCGAACAGATGACCGAAGGCGGCGTCACGGGCCGCGGCGGGGCCGGTCAGCACGGACAGGGCGGCGTTGGGCTCGTCCACCTTGCCGGAGAAGAGGTCCTCGGCGGCGATCACCGCCGAACCGAAGGGGGCCCCCGCGGCCATGGCCCGGCTCTCGGCGGCGTTGGAGGTCGCGGCGTGGCGCGGCGAGACAGCGGTCCCGACCGGCAGCACGGCCTCGGGGGCCGCGCGGACGAGGAAACGCCCCTCCCCCGCCTGGCCGATCAGCACTTCCTGCTCGCGGTCGCCGATCACGACGATGGCGCGGCCCTGTTCGCCGGCCCGCGCCTGGGCGAAGGCCATGTACAGCGCCGAGGCGGACTTGCCCTTCGGCAGGGCGACCGTCGCGCCGTTGGCCTCGGCCCAGGCCCCGTTGAAGGCCAGTACCTGTCCGGTCGACCAGACCAGCGCCGCCGGCTCGGCCATGGCGTCGAGAAGCTCGACCGTCGCATCGCCGAGGGGTTTGCGGGACTCGCCGCGGGCAAAGGCGAACAGGCCGATCAGGGCCACGGCCCCGACGGTGAAGATCAGCACCAGGCCGGGCGCGCTGGTCGGATCGGCGCGGAACGCCGGATAGGCGAGGGCTCCGACGGCGACCACAAAGCCGACCGCCATCACGATCAGCAGCGGGTCGAAGGGACGGCCCCTGGTAGAGGTCACGGCGGTTGCGGTCATGGCGCCTCAGCCCGAATCAGCACGGGAAGCATGCGCCATAGTGTTCCGTATGCGCCTGTCGCGCGAATCCGCTCGTCAGGCGGCCTTGCGCTGCTCGGCCTTCAGGTCGCGGGCGGCGTTGATGCGGGCCTCGGCGATGGCGTCGGCGATCTCGTGCGTCGGGCGCTTTTCGGTCGCCGAACGCTCCATCACCTCTTCCAGCGTGTCCATCAGGCGCGACAGCTTGGTCTCGACCCAGGCCGCGTCATAGGCGCCGCCGGTCTGGCGGGCCTTCAGCTCGGAGGCGACGTTGATGATGCCGCCGCCGTTGACGACATAGTCGGGGGCGTAGAGCACGCCGCGCTCGAACAGCATCTGGCCGATATCCGGCGTGGCCAGCTGGTTGTTGGCGGCGCCGACCACGGCCTTGACCGTCAGCCGGTCGAGCGTCTGCGGGTTCAGCGTCGCACCGAGGGCGCAGGGGGCATAGATGTCGGCCTTGACGTCATAGATGGCGTCCGGTGCCACGATCTCGGCATGGGTCCGGGCGGCGACCTCGGCCAGCAGGGCCGTGTTGACGTCCGTCATGATCAGCCGGGCACCGGCGGCGTACAGCTTGTCGGCCAGATAGCCGCCGACGTGGCCGATGCCCTGCACCGAGACGGTCAGGCCGGTCAGGTCGTCCTGCTTCCACAGCCGCTTGGCGGCCAGCAGGGTCGAGCGGAAGACGCCCTCGGCGGTGACGGGGCTGGGATCGCCCGAGGCCTCGGGGCCGTCGTTCAGACCGAGCACATAGGGGGTGACCTTGCGGGCCTCGGCGATGTCGTCGACCGACACGCCGACGTCTTCCGCCGCATAGTAGAGGCCACCGAGGGTATCGACGGCGCGGCCGAAGGCGCGGAACAGTTCGGGGGTCTTCTGGGTGCGGCTGTCCCCGATGATGACCGACTTGCCGCCGCCCATCTCCAGATCCGCCACGGCGTTCTTGTAGCTCATGCCGCGCGACAGGCGCAGCACGTCCTCAAGCGCCTCGGCGCTGGAGGCGTAGTTCCACATCCGGGTGCCGCCGACGGCCGGGCCGCGGGCGGATGAGTGAACAGCGATAATGGCGCGGAGACCGGTCTTTTCGTCAAAGACCGCGTGCACGCCTTCGTGGTTCGCGAAGGACGGGGAATCAAACAGCGTCATGCTCACTTGGGCGTCTCCCGGGGTATTTTTTATTTGGGCGGCTGATACGCCGGGACGCTTAACAGGGCAAGCATGGCGGTTTCGCGACGGGGAGTGGCTGGTGGCTGGTGGCCAGCGGTTGCGCGAGGCGCTGTCCGTGCCGCCCTTCCGCCGCCCGAGGCCCGCCCTCGCCAGCCACTAGCCACTAACCACCAGCCACTCTTTCCCCTACCGAAGCGCCGGCAGCACCGGCCCCGCGCCCGACGGCAGCGGCGCGGCGGCGTCGCGCAGCCAGGCCTCGACATCGCGGTACATGACCTCGGCCTGCAGGTCGCGGTTCAGGATGTGCCAGCCGTCGGGATAGAAGCCGGTGCGGAAACCGGGCCGGTCGCCCGCCCGCTCCAGCGCCTGACGCATGGGGTCCTTCTGGATCACATTGTCGTTGGCCCCGTACAGCAACAGGGTCGGCGCCCGGATGTCGCACAGCCGCATGGAGGCCGTCTCCATCAGATCGACCAGACCGTAGAGGGCGTCGAACCGGGTCGAGATCAGGCTGTTCGGGTCGCGATAGTTCCGGAACAACTCCATGCGGTTGTCGGAGGCCGGAAGGGCCCGGACCGCCCACTCGGGGGCATCGACGGCGCGGTCGCCCATGGCGCGGGCGGCGAGCCACAGGCCCGCTGAGTTGACCGGTCCCTGCGCGGTCCAGCCCCAGACGGCGGGGGCCAGCAGGATGACCCGGTCGGCGTCGGGCGGCCGGTCCGAGGCGAAGGCGGCGATGGTCACCGCCCCGCCCATGCTCTCACCCGCCACGGCAATGACCGCGCGCGGATGGCGGGCCCGGGCGAGGGCGACGGCGGTGCGGAGGTCCTCGGTCATCCGGTCCTGACCGGCCCAGACGCCGCGCCCCGGAGCCTCGCCAAAGCCGCGCTGGTCGATCGCCCATGTCTCGATGCCCCGTTCGGCCCACCAGGGGCCGGCCAGACGAAAGGAGGCCCGTGAATCGTTCATGCCGTGCAGGCCGATGATGACGGCCCAGGCCTCCCCGCCCTCCGGCGCCCAGCGCGCCAGCGGCAGGCGGGCACCGTCGTCCATCAGCAGGGTGCGCGCCTCGAGTGCAGGACCCGCGAATCCGGGCGGCGGGGTCAGCGGCGGCTGGATGGCGGGCGTGGCGCAGGCTGCGAGGGCCAGAACCGCACACAGAACTGCCAGGGCCCGCTTCATGGTGTCAGGATGCCATGGGAGCCGGATCAGGCGAAGTCGTCATCGTCCTCGACGACCGGCGGCAGGGCCGCCAGGGCCGCGGCGGTCTCGGCCTCGGTCGGCAGGCGCAGGCGAATGACGCCCTTGAAGGCGTTGGGATCGATCGCCTTGCCCTTCTTGGTGATGGTCAGCTTGCCCTGACGCATCAGCGCCAGCGCGCAGTGCCGCACCTTCGGCAGCATCCGCTGCCACTGCTCGGGCTGCAGCTCCTTGGCCACATCGGCCGGTTCAATGCTCTTGCCGCCGACGCCCTTGGGGTCGGCCTTCGCCAGTTTTTCGAAGATGGCGGATTCGATGGGGTCGCTCATCGCGCCTATATGCTGCATTGCGAGAGCGATAGTAAGGCGGAGTGCGAACGATGGTTCAGAAGGTCACGGTGACAGAGGGCGAATTCGCCGGCTGGCAGATGTACGACCTGCACGGCACCTTCGATCAGGTGGTCGGGCCGTTCTACTTCAAGCCGGACCCCGACGGCGGCATGCGCTGCGCCTTCCGCGCGGAGCCCAAACACATGAACGCCGGCCACCGGATGCACGGCGGCTGCCTGATGACCTTTGCCGACATCGCCCTGTTCCAGACCGCATACCAGGAGATGGAGGGGGCGTCGGGGGTGACCGTGTCGCTGGATTCCACCTTCATCGACGGTGCCTGGGTTGGCGAACTGGTCGAGGCGACGGGCGAGGTGGTCCGCGCGGGCAAGAGCCTGATCTTCGTGCGCGGCCAGATCCAGGCCGGGGACCGGGTGCTGATGACCTTCTCGGGCGTCATCCGGAAGTTCGAAAAGCGCAGCTGAGCCGGCTCCGGCCGCGCGACCGGCCTCAGCCGTCGATGATGTCCTGGAGGATGACCGCCATTCGCGCGTGCATGGTTTCACACTGTTCCGGCGTCAGTGTCTGTCCGCCCGTCATCTCGCGGCTGACCTCCATACCCATGATGAAGGCGGCTGCCAGACGGGCGCGGACCGCGGCGTCGGCCCCGCCGATCCAGTCCTCGAACGGGCCGAAGAAGCTTTCGTCCGCCGTGCGCCGGACCAGTTCGCTGGCCTTGGCGGAACCGATGGAGCGCAGCAGCACCATGAGGTGCTCCAGCTGACCATCATGTTCGCTGCCGAAGATGGCCTGTCGCGCGACGCGGTCGCCGAAGGTGGCGCGATCACCGTCCATCAGGTCCGGGCCGTCCCCGCAGTGATCAAGCACCTTGAGGAACAGGTCTTCCTTGGAGCCGAAATAGCGGGACACCAGGGCCGCATCGACGCCCACGTCCCCGGCGATGTCACGCATGCCGACGTCGTCATAGCTCTCGCGCGCGAAGCGCTCGCGGGCGGCGTTCAGAATGGCGGCGCGGGTCGCCTCGGCGTTCCGGGGCCGGGGCGCGACGTGACAAAACAATTCGTGATCTCCGGAACAGCCCCAGGAACCATATGGCTTTGTCATCGTCCGTTGACAAGCGAAAGCGCGATCACCATTAAGTCACCGAACGTTGACTACCGGCCTCCTCCCCGATTGCCGCGGTCGACCTGACAGGGATTGATCGTTCATGCGAACCGCGAAGATCGTGGCCGCGTCCGTCTTGATGACGGCCGCGCTCTATGGGTGCTCACAACCGAGCGAGGCCCAGGCACCGCCCGCGCCGTCGGTGACCGTGGCGGTGCCGCTGGTTCAGGCCGTGCAGGACTGGGACGAGTTCACTGGCCGGTTCGAGGCCACCCAGTCGGTCGAGGTGCGCGCGCGCGTCGGCGGCTATGTCTCCGGCGTCCACTTCCGCGACGGCGACTATGTGCGGCGCGGCCAGCTGCTGTTCTCGCTGGACCCCCGTCCCGCCCAGGCCGCCCTGGCCTCGGCCCGGGCCCAGCTGGCACAGGCCCAGGCCCAGCTGGCCCTGGCGCAGAGCGAACTGACGCGGTCAGAAACCCTGCTGGAATCCCAGGCCGTCTCCCAGGCCGAGGTCGACACCCGGCGCGGCGCCCTGCAGACAGCCCAGGCCGCCATCGCCGCCGCCAACGCCAATGTCCGCGCCCGCCAGCTGGATCTCGAATTCACCCGCGTCACCGCCCCGATCTCCGGACGGGTCTCGGACCGTCGCGTCGACGCGGGCAATCTGGTCGCCGGTGGATCGTCGGCGGCGGATGTACTGACCACCGTCGTCTCCAGCGCGCCCATCCATTTCGTCTTCGACGGCTCCGAGGCCGTGCTGCTGAAATACCAGCGGCAGGCCCGGCGCGGCGCGGCCCCGATCCAGGTCCGGTTGCAGGACGAGGCCGACTTCACCCGCTCCGGCACGCTCGACTTCACCGACAACGCCGTCGACACCGCCTCGGGCGTGATCCGGCTGCGGGCGGTCATTCCCAACGCCGACGGCTTCCTCAAGCCCGGCATGTTCGGACAGGCCCGGCTGGCCGGATCCGGCAGCTATCAGGCGATGCTGGTGCCCGACGCCGCGGTCGCCACCGACCAGGCCCGGCGCATCGTCTATGTCGTGGCCGCCGACGGTTCGGTCGCGCCGCGGCCGGTGCAGCTGGGACCGCTGGTCGACGGCCTGCGCGTGATCCGCTCGGGCCTGCAGCGGACGGATCGGGTCATCATCAACGGGGTCCAGCGCATCCAGCAGCCGGGCATGAAGGTGACGGCCACAAACGGCCAGATCCGCCCTGTGGCCCGCGCACAGACCGCGCCCGTCACGACCATCGCCCCGGCCTCCAGCGCGACCTTCGCCAACAGCCTGTCCTCGGGCGACTGAGCCCATGAACATCTCACGCTTCTTCATCGACCGGCCGATCTTCGCGGCCGTGGTCGCGGTGTTCATCACCCTGATGGGGGTGTTCGCCTATCCGCTGCTGCCGCTGTCGCAGTATCCCGAGATCGCGCCGCCGACGATCACCATCAACACCGCCTATCCCGGCGCCTCGGCCGAGACGGTGGCCGAGACCGTCGCCGCGCCCATCGAGCAGGAAGTCAACGGCGTCGAGGGCATGCTGTACGTCTCCTCGTCGTCCACATCGGACGGCGCGGTGTCGGTGACCGTGACCTTCCAGCCCGGCACCGATCTGGATGCGGCCCAGGTGCTGGTCCAGAACCGGGTCGCCCTGGCCGAGCCCCGCCTTCCGGAACAGGTCCGCCAGATCGGCGTGACCGTAAACAAGCAGGAGAGCGGATTCCTGATGATTCTGGGGATGACCTCCCCGGACAAGTCGCTGGATAATGACTACGTCGGCAACTACGCCAACTCGACGCTGCGCGACCGCCTTCTGCGCCTCGAAGGCGTCGGCGCGGTGCAGATCTTCGGCGGCGGCAACTATGCGATGCGGGTCTGGATCGATCCGGGCAAGGCCGCCGCGCGCGGCCTGACCGGGCCCGACATCGTCGCCGCCCTGCGCGCCCAGAACGTCCAGGCCGCCGCCGGCGCCATCGGCCAGCCGCCCTTCGCCACCAACGCCGCCGCCTTCCAGCTGCCGGTGCAGGTGCAGGGCCGGTTGTCCGACCCCGATCAGTTCTCCAACATCGTCATCAAGACCGACGCCGAAGGCCGCGTCACCCGCGTGCGCGACATCGCGCGCGTCGAACTCGGCGCCCAGGACTACGGCATTCGCGGCTTCTTCGACGGCGAGCGCGGCGTCGGCGTGGCCATCATCCAGCAACCCGGCGCCAATGCGCTGGGCACGGCCGAGCGCGTGCTGGCCGAGGTCGAGGCCATCAAGGCCGACCTGCCGCAGGGCATGGACGTCTCTGTCGCCTACAACCCGACCGAATTCGTCGCCGCCTCGGTGGAGTCCGTGCAGCACACCCTGATCGAGGCCGTGATCCTCGTGGTGCTGGTGGTCATCGTCTTCCTGCAGACCTGGCGGGCGGCGATCATTCCGATCGTGGCCATTCCGGTGGCGCTGGTGGCGACCTTCGCCGTGCAGCTGGCGCTGGGCTATTCGATCAACTCGCTGAGCCTGTTCGCCCTCGTCCTTGCGGTCGGCATCGTCGTCGATGACGCCATCGTCGTGGTCGAGAATGTGGAGCGCTACATCCGCGAAGGCCTGACGCCCAAGGAAGCCGCCTACCGCTCCATGCAGGAGGTGTCGGGTGCCCTGATCTCGATCGGGCTGGTGCTGGTTTCCGTGTTCGTACCCACCATGTTCGTGCCGGGCATTCCGGGCATCTTCTATCGAGAGTTCGCCATCGTCATCACCACCGCCTCGGTGGTGTCGCTGATCGTTTCGCTGACCCTGTCGCCGGCCATGGCCGCGCTGCTGCTGAAGCCGCACAAGGAACACGACAACCATCGCAAGCCGGGCCTGCTGGGCACGGTCGCCTACTACGGCGGTTATGCCGGGCGGAAGTTCAACGAGGGCTTCGACTGGCTGTCTGACAAATACGGCCGGCTGACCGCGCGCCTCGTACGCACCATCGGCCTCATGCTCGTCATCTATGTCGCGCTGCTGGGCCTGACGACCTGGCGGCTGCTGGACACCCCGTCGGGCTTCATTCCCGAACAGGACCAGGGCTTCCTGATCGGCGTCATCCAGCTGCCGCCCGGCGCCTCGCTGGAACGCACCGAGGCGGTGATGACGCGCGCCTCGGAGATCATCAAGGGCACGGACGGTGTCGAGGGCATGGTCGCCTTCGCCGGTCTGGACGGCTCCAGCTTCTCGTTCGGTTCCAACGCCGCGACCATCTTCATCCGGCTCGACGCCTTCAAGGAACGCAAGTCCGCCGAACAGGCCGCCGCCGCCCTGGCCGGCGCCATCACCGGCGCGACCATGGGTATCGAGGACGCCAACATCTTCGTCATCGCCCCGCCCGCGGTTCAGGGTCTGGGCAACGGCAACGGCTTCCAGATGATGGTGCAGGACCGCACCGGCGCGGGCTACCGTCCGCTCGAGGGCGCGACCTTCGCGATGATGGGCGCCGCCGCCGGCGCGCCGGATCAGGTGGAGCAGGTCTTCTCGACCTACAACACCGGCTCGCCGCGCATCGCCGCCGACGTCGATCGCGACAAGGCGCTGATGATGGGCGTCCAGCCGTCGGACGTGTTCAACACGCTCGGGGTCTATCTGGGCTCGTCCTACGTCAACGACTTCAACTTCCTGGGCCGGACCTTCCGGGTGACCGCCCAGGCGGAGCCGTCGGCGCGCGACGACATCGCCGACATCGCCAATCTGCAGACCCGCTCGGCCTCCGGCGCCATGGTGCCGATCGGTTCGGTGGCCACGCTGCGGGAGGACTCCGGCCCGGCGCGGATCGTCCGCTACAACCTGTTCCCCGCGGCCGAACTGCAGGGACAGGCGGCGGCGGGCGTCTCGTCCGGTCAGGCGATCGCGAGCATGGAGCAGCTGGCGGAAGCCACCCTGCCCCCGGGCTTCTCCTATGAGTGGACCGGACTGGCGCTGCAGGAGAAGCAGTCGTCGGGCGGCGCGACCATCGTCTTCATCATGGCCGTGGTGCTCGTCTTCCTGGTGCTGGCGGCGCAGTACGAAGCCTTCACCCTGCCCCTGTCCGTCGTGCTGATCGTACCGATGTGCATCCTGGCGGCGATGATCGGGATCAACATCCGTGGGCTGGACAACAACATCCTCGTCCAGGTCGGACTGGTGGTGCTGATCGCCCTCGCGGCCAAGAACGCCATCCTGATCGTGGAGTTCGCCAAACAGGCCGAGGACGAAGGCCTGAACCGCTGGGACGCCGCCGTCCGCGCGGCGAAGACCCGCCTGCGGCCGATCCTGATGACCTCCTTCGCCTTCATCTTCGGCGTCGTGCCGCTGATGCTGGCGACCGGGGCCGGCGCGGAAATGCGCCAGTCACTCGGAACGGCGGTCTTCTCCGGCATGCTGGGGGTGACCTTCTTCGGCCTGATCTTCACCCCGGTCTTCTACGTCCTGATGCGGGGCGTGGCGGCTCGCCTTCCCGGCAAGCCGAAGAAGGAACCGGGCGTTCCGACCACCGGCGGCCTGCCGCCTCACGGCGCCGATCCCGCACCGGCCACGCCCCGTCCGGGAGACGCCTGATGACCCCCTTCCCCAACCCCCGGATCCTGACCGCAACCGCCTTCGCCAGCCTTGCGCTGGCGTCGTGCGCGGTCGGGCCGAAGGCGCCTGACGCGACCCTTCCCCCCTCCGCGTCGGGCGCCTTCATCAGCGCCACCCCCGGCGTCACAGCCGAGGCCGCGCGCGACGACTGGTGGCGGCTGTATGACGACCCGACGCTGGACGGCCTGATCCGTCAGGCCCTGGCCGAGAACAACGATCTGGAGGCCGCCACCGCCAACCTGCGTCGCGTCCGCGCGGCGCTCGGCGAAGCGCGCGTGGGACGCCTGCCGTCCACCGCCGTCAGCGCGGCGGGCCAGTACGGCCGCGCCTCGGCCGCGACCGTTCCCGGCGGCAACGGCGACCAGCCGCTGGACGAGGGCGAGAGCTATGACGTCGGCCTCGACGTCGCCTATGAGATCGACCTGTTCGGCCGCGTCGGAGGTTCGATCCGCGCCGCCCGCGCCGATGCGGATTCCGCCGCCGCCGCGCTGGATGTGGTGCGCGTCTCCGTCGCCGCCGAGACGGCCCGGGCCTATGCCGACGCCTGTTCGGCCAACGCCCAGATCGCGGTCGCGGAACGCACCATCGAGTTGCAGTCCAACAGCGTCAACCTGACCCAGCGTCTTCTGGACGCCGGCTCGGGCAACGGTCTGGACACCGCCCGCGCCCGCTCCGCCCTGGAGACCAGCCGCGCCGGCCTGCCGCCGCTGCGGGCCCAGCGCGACGGGGCCCTGTTCCGTCTGGCCACCCTGACCGGCCGCACCCCCGCCGAGGCCAGCGAGGCGGCGCGCGCCTGCCAGC
>JAUYAG010000067.1 GCA_030693575.1 Brevundimonas sp.
GACGTCGATGTTCGGGCGGAGCTTGATCTCTTTCAGCTCGACGACCTTCTGGCGCTTGCGCGCCTCGGCCTTCTTCTTCTGCTCCTGGAAGCGGAATTTGCCGTAGTCGAGGATCTTGCAGACCGGCGGCTCGGACGTGGACACGATCTGAACCAGATCCATGCCGGCCTCTTCGGCGGCTTCCAGCGCGGCTGACGTCGGCATGACGCCCTGCTTCTCGCCGTTCTGATCGATGAGCAGAACGCGCGGTGCGCGGATATCTTGGTTCATGGGCGGCCCGTCCTTGACGGGCGGCTGGTTCATCGGACGGCGAATGAGCGTCGGTTCCTTGCGTGGATGGGGAGTCGTGGATGAAGAGGCGGAGTTCTGACGAGGATGAGCGCGCGATGGTTCGCGGCGTTCCCCTACCGGGGCCTATATGACCGCGAAAGCCCCGCTCTTCAAGGTTTGAGCGGCGGGGCACCGGCGACGTAGGCGTCGTGCAGGTCGAGGACGGCCTCAAAGACACGGTCCACCGTCAGTGCCTCGATGGGCGCGAACTCGCCGCGGGTCTCGTTGGAGGCGGCGGTACGGGTCTTCGGACCCCACGGGCCGTACAGCCACCACTCGGTCGGACCGAACAGGCCCAGCGTCGGCCGGCCGAGCGCGGCGGAGACGTGCATCAGCCCGGAATCATTGCCCACGAACAGGTCGGCGACGTCGATCGCGGCGGCCGAGGCGAGAATGTCGCCCTTGCCGATAAAGTCGATTCCGCGCGGCCCGGCGGCCTCCAGCGCAGGGGTGGCCGGCGGCCGGTCGCCCGGCCCGCCCACGGTCATGAAGCGCCAGCCGTCGAAGCGGGGCTCGGCCTTCAGCTTCTCGACCAGCTGGCCCCACCGTTCTGCCGGCCAGCTCTTGCCGGGCTGGTGGGCGATCGGGGCGAGGGCGATGATCGGGCCGGGCCCGCTGCCACCGGCCAGCTGCGGATCAATCACCGCCTGACGGTCGCTGACGGCCTGGGCATCGAGGAAGATTTCGGGATCCAGCGGCCCCGGCGCGCCCATCATGCGCGAGACCATCTCGACCTTGCGCAGTCCCGTCTCCCAGCTGCGGTTATAGACCACGCGCCGCCCGGCCGGGATCAGATAGCTGAGCGCCGAGCCGCGGATGTCGATCACCATGTCCCAGCGCGTGCCGACGACCTGTCGCCACAGGTCGACCCAGTGTCCGGCCAGCTTCTTCTTGTCGAGGATGATGACCCGTTCCACGTTGGGTGCCGAGCGGAAGAAGGGCGCGGGCGGCCGGCCGCAGGCGACGGTGATCCGGGCATCCGGAAGCTGCCGCGCGATCTCGCGGATCACGCCGGAGGATATGACGCAGTCGCCGATGCGGTTAGAAGTGACGAACAGGACCTTCCTGGCAGTCTTGGTATCTGTCACGCGTTTCTGGCCTTCGCTTCGCTTTCCCGGGGTTCGCTATCAGTCCACGAGGACTTTCGCGAGAGGAGCCGCGATTGGACGACATCCAGCACCTGACCTGCCGGGGCGGCGAGACCCTGGCGTACCGCCGCGTCGACGGCGAAGGCCCCACCGTGGTCTGGATCGGCGGCTTCCGCTCCGACATGGAGGGAACCAAGGCCCTGGCGCTGGACGCCGCGGCCCGCGAACGCGGCTGGGACTATGTCCGTTACGACCACTTCGCCCACGGCCGGTCCTCGGGCGACTGGCGCAAGGCGACGATCGGGCGTTGGCGGGAGGATGCGATCTGCATGATCGACAGCCTGAAGGGCCCCGTGGTCCTCGTCGGCTCGTCGATGGGCGGCTGGGTGGCCCTGCTGGCCGCCCTGGCGCGGCCCGGGCGGATGGCCGGCCTGGTTCTGATCAACCCGGCCCAGGATTTCACCGAACGGCTGATGTGGCCCGGCCTCGCCGACCACGAACGCCACGCCATCCTGCGCGACGGCGAAATCACCATCGTCGAGGAGGGGTTCGGCGAATACGTCCTGACCCTGACCATGTTCGAGGAAGGGCGCGACTGGCTGCTGCTCGGTGCCCCCCTGCCGATCGCAGCGCCTGTCCATATCTTCCAGGGGCGGGCCGACGACGTCGTCCCCTGGCGGCATTCGACCGCCCTCGTCGAGCGTCTGGTCGGGGGCGATGTACGGCTGGACCTGATCGAGGGCGGCGACCATCGCCTGTCCACGCCCGACGATCTGGAACGTCTGATCGAGGCAGTTGAACGAATGCGGCTTCAGGCGTTTACTTAGGGCCACCATCGCAAGGAGATCCCCGTCATGCGCCCCCTGATCCTCGCTGCCCCCGCCGCCCTTCTGCTCGCTCTCTCCGCCTGCGCCCCGACCACCGGCTCCAGCACCTACGCCCAGGAGCTTCAGCAGTTGTCCGACAGCTGCGAGGCGCGCGGTGGAATTCTGTCGCCTACCGGCCAGCAGACCGGCCGCCCGCAGACTGACAATATCTGCCGCATCACCGCCGGCGGCTCGCGCCTCACCAACGGCGGCTGACCAAGGCAGGGCGATCACCGGCGCGCTTGCGCGCCGGTCTTGCCTAAAGAAGCGCGGCTATGGCTGCGCGGGCTGCCTCACCGAGGTCCGGGCGCTTCAGCGCCAGGGCGACATTCGCCCGCAGAAGGCCGATCTTGTCGCCGCAGTCGTGGGTGACGCCATCATATTCGACGGCCGTGAAGGTCTGGTCCTTCATCAGCCGCGCCATGCCGTCGGTCAGCTGGATCTCACCGCCCGCGCCACGCGGCTGGTTCTCCAGAATGCCGAAGATTTCCGGCTGCAGGATGTAGCGGCCCGAGATTGACAGGTTCGACGGCGCCTCGCCCCGCGGCGGTTTTTCGACCATCCCCTTCATGCGGATATGCCGGCCGTCCCGGTTCTCCGGATCGACGATGCCGTATTTGTGGGTCTCGCTCTCCGGCACCGCTTCGACGCCGATGACATTGCCGCCGACACGCGCATAGACATCGGCCAGCTGTTTCAGCGCCCCCGGCTGCGAATCCACGATGACGTCGGGCAGCAGGACGGCGAACGGTTCGTCGCCGATGATGTCCCGCGCGCACCAGACCGCGTGGCCCAGACCGAGCGGCTGCATCTGCCGGGTGAAACTCATCTCGCCGGCGCTGGCCAGCTCGGCGTTCATCATCTCGAGGATGTCGGTCTTGCCCTTGGCCAGCAGCTGGGCTTCCAGCTCGATCTGGTGGTCGAAATAGTCCTCGATCGCGCCCTTGGACCGTCCGGTGACGAAGACGATGTGCTCGATCCCCGCCTCGCGCGCTTCCTCGACGATATAGCTGAGGATCGGCCGGTCGACGACGTTCAGCAGTTCCTTGGGCGTGGTCTTGGTCCCGGGCAGGACCCGGGTGCCGAGGCCGGCGACGGGCAGGACGGCCTTGCGAAGACGGCGGGTCTGGTCGGTCATGCGAATTCCTGAACGGCGGGGTCGGGTAGCCTAACGCATCCGGGCGCGAGAGGGATCACTCGACAGTAACGGACTTGGCCAGGTTGCGGGGCTGATCGACGTCGGTGCCCTTCTGGACCGCCGTGTAATAGGCCAGCAGCTGTACGGGGATGGCGTAGACCAGCGGCGCGATCAGCGAATGGCACTCCGGTGCATCGACGCGGCGGATGCCGGCGCCGTGCGGATCCGGCGCGGACTTCGGCGCGATCATGATCACCGGCCCGCCGCGCGCGGCGACCTCCTGCAGGTTGGAGGCGGTCTTTTCGAACACCTCATCCATCGGTGCGAGGGCGACGATCGGCGTCAGCTCGTCGACGAGGGCGATCGGCCCGTGCTTCAGCTCGCCGGCGGCATAACCCTCGGCGTGGATGTAGCTGATCTCCTTCAGCTTCAGCGCGCCTTCCATGGCCAGCGGGAACATCGCGCCGCGACCGAGGAACAGAACGTCCGTGGCCTTGGAGATGTCATGGGCGACCGCCTTCAGGTCGTCTTCCATGCCCATGGCCTCGGCGATCAGTCGCGGCGCCTCGAACAGGGCCTTGACCAGTTCGGCCTCCTTCGCGGCGTCGATGACCCCGCGTTGCACCCCGGCGGCGACCGCGAGGGCCAGCAGGGCGGCAACCTGGGCGGTGAACGCCTTGGTCGAAGCCACGCCGATCTCCGGGCCGGCGTGGGTCGGCCAAAGGGTCTCGGCCTCCCGCGCCATCGATGACGAGTGGACGTTGACGAGGGCGGCCGTGCGCAGGCCCTTGGCCTTGCACCAGGACAGGCTGGCCAGGGTGTCCGCGGTCTCGCCGGACTGGCTGACCGCCACGGCCAGCGTGCCCGGCGTCAGCGCCGGCTGGCGGTAGCGGAACTCCGAGGCGATCTCGACGTCGCAGGGCAGGTTGGCCAGTTTCTCGAACGCATAGCGTCCGATCTGGCCGGCGTAGAAGGCGGTGCCGCAGGCGATGATCTGCAGCCGGTCGATGGCGGCGAAATCCGCGGAATCCGTCTTGGCCTTGCCGTTCACGAAGTCGAGGTAGTGCGACAGGGTGTGCTGGACGCTGTCCGGCTGTTCATGGATCTCCTTTTCCATGAAGTGCCGGTACTCGCCCTTCTCGACGAGGGCGGATGAGGCGGAGACCTGGACGATGGGCCGGGTCACGGCATTGCCTCCGACGTCGAACATCCGCGCGCCGTTACGGTCGAGGCCGACGTAGTCGCCTTCCTCAAGGTAGGAGATCTGCGTGGTGAACGGTCCGACCGCCAGAGCGTCCGAGCCGAGATACATCTCGCCCTCGCCCCAGCCGACCACCAGCGGGCTGCCGCGCCGGGCACCGAGGATCAGCCCGTCCTCGCCCTCGATCAGCACCGCCAGGGCATAGGCGCCCGTCAGCCGGTCGAGCACGCTCTTGAAGGCGACCAGCGGGTCGTTGGCGGTTTCGAGCGCGCGGTCCAGCAGATGCGCCACCACCTCGGTGTCGGTCTGGCTCTCGAAGACGCGGCCCTCCAGCGCCAGTTCGGCCTTCAGCTCGGCGAAATTCTCGATGATGCCGTTGTGAACCAGCACCACGCGCCCGGCCTTGTGGGGGTGGGCGTTGAGCGTGGTCGGGGCGCCGTGGGTGGCCCAGCGGGTGTGGCCGATGCCGACCGTGGCGGCCAGCGGCTCGGCCAGCAGCACCGCTTCAAGCTCGCGGATCTTGCCCTTGGCGCGACGCCGCTCGATGCGCCCGTCGACCAGCGCCGCCACACCGGCGGAGTCATAACCCCGGTATTCCAGCCGCTTGAGGCTGTCGATCAGACGGGGAACCGCCGGGCCTGTCCCGGTCACGCCGATGATGCCGCACATGGATATATTGCCCTGAAGAAAAAGGTCGTGGCGGAAGCCGCTAGGCTAACCTGCCACTCGGCGCATCTGAAATGCGGTTTCGTAAGGTTTCGCCACGGGAGAGAGCCGCCCTAGCTACTTGGTGATGCCGCTTGGCTACCCCAGCGGTAGGCAGGCTCGAAGGCAGCGGCCGGAAACTCTAGCGCATAGGTCGGCAGGGCAGGGCTGCAATCTCCAGTCGATCCGTTTTGATAGACCGCCGGGCGGAGCGCGGCCGCATCCGAGAGAGGAATGGCTGTCCGGACATCATCCAGTTCAAGACTCGGGTTCGCTATCGATCCGGAGAGATCAAAGGTGCCTGCATAAACGATTTCGCCCGGGCCGATGTCGAACGCAGGGGAACCCAGGCACAATAACACCGAACGAACCCTTCCTAACCTCCAGCGACCGGCGAGTGCCTCAAAAGCAACCCATCGTCCTGACCGGCTGGGCTGCACGGCGAACGAATGGAACGGTTCTGCACCATCCAAAGCGCGTTGGCGCTCGAATGTCATAAGCCCACTGCGTCCAACCACTCTCACCAGGATGATCCCATAGCCGTCGCGCGGTTGGCTTAGGCGTGAAAGGTTAACCGCAGCCGGAATTGACGGCCGCCAATAGTTTTCCTGAGTTTGCGTGGGGAGCGTAAAGGCTGCTCCGCTGTCGCTGAATAACCTCGCGCTTAGTTGCTGGCGACCCGGGTCACGCGCCATTGATGCTGTAACTATCGATCCAGTGGCGGCTGCGTCGTTGTTCCAGAAGCGAACCAGTACCCCGGCTGGCGTCGCACTGCCGACCAGCGCCTCCATTTCAGCAAGAAATTGCGTCGTCGATGCGTCTCTCAGCCGGTGCCCCTCGGGCTCCTGCAGTCGAAAAACTCGCCATCCCCGAACAAGCATGCAGTTTTCGACCTTGGCGGCCGCCAAGCCCCGCAGCGCGCCTCCCCAAACAGCCGAACCGATTGCAGATCCTATGGCCTCTCCAACTGCGGTGCCGATGGTCGGTGTCCGAATCGCATCTCTGGTGCCGCGCGCGACCGCAGCGTCGAGACCTTGTGGGGACGCCGAGGTCGGTCCAAAATAGTTGTCTCGCGCGCACTCGCCCAAGGCAATGTTGTGTTCTGCAACCGAACTTCCGGGACGATTATAATACGTGTAGCCATCCGCGACCTGTCCAAGCTCAATACGCGAGACCTGCGCCTTGGCCGGGGTTGTGAAGAGGCCCATCGCAACCGCGGCCAGCAGAAGAGTGCGCATTTTGGCTATCCTTAAGCGAACTCGCACACTACCGGATTGGCTCGCGGGAGAAATTTCTTCTCTTGCGAGGTTTTGACCACGTTGCAAGCCGCAGTGCTTGGCGAACCTTTGTCGGGTGGCTAATCCCCAACGGAGATTTTGGGCCGCCGTTCAGAGGAGCGGACCTGGAGGGACTACGCTTGGGCGAGAGACGATATTTCGGAACGGACGGCATCCGTGGCCGCGCCAACACCCATCCGATGACCCCGGAGGTGGCCCTGCGTGTAGGCCTCGCGGCGGGCCGTCTGTTCATGTCGTCCGACGAACGCCGCCACCTTGTCGTCATCGGCAAGGACACCCGCCTGTCGGGCTATATGATCGAGCCGGCGCTGGTCGCGGGCTTCTCCTCGGCCGGTATGGACGTGCGCACCTTCGGCCCGCTGCCGACGCCGGGCGTGGCCATGATGACCCGCTCGATGCGCGCCGACATCGGGGTGATGATCTCGGCCTCCCACAACTCCTATCTCGACAATGGTATCAAGCTGTTCGGGCCCGACGGCTACAAGCTGTCGGATGCGGTCGAGCTGAAGATTGAATCGATGATGGATCAGGCGCTGGACGCCGATCTGGCGCCGCCCGACGCGCTCGGCCGGGTCAAGCGCATCGACGACGCCCAGGCCCGCTACGTCGAGATCGCCAAGGCCAGCTTCCCCAAGGGTCTGAGCCTGCAGGGCCTGCGCGTCGCCGTCGACTGCGCCAACGGGGCCGGCTACCGGGTCGCGCCGACCACCCTCTATGAGCTGGGCGCGGAAGTCTGCGCGGTGGGCGTCGAGCCCAACGGCCTGAACATCAACGCCGACTGCGGTTCGACCCATCCCGAAACCCTGGCCGAGGCGGTCAAACGCTACCGCGCCGACATCGGCATCGCCCTCGACGGCGACGCCGACCGGGTCATCATCTGTGACGAGAAGGGTCAGGTCGTCGACGGCGACCAGATCATGGCCCTCGTCGCCCTCGACTGGGCAAAACGTGGCCTGCTCAAGGGCGGTGGTGTGGTCGCCACGGTCATGTCCAACCTCGGGCTGGAGCGGCTGTTGAACAGCCACGACCTGTCACTGGAGCGCACCAAGGTCGGCGACCGTTATGTCATGGAGCGGATGCGCGCGGGCGGCTTCAACCTCGGCGGCGAACAGTCCGGTCACATCATCCTGCACGACCACGCCACCACCGGCGACGGCCTGATGTCCGCACTCCAGGTGCTGGCGGTGCTTGTGGAAAGCGGCAAGCCGATGAGCGAACTGGCCAGACAGTTCGAGACCGTGCCGCAGAAGCTGGAAAACGTCCGCTACACCTCCGGCAAGCCGCTGGAGAACGCGGGCGTGAAGGCCGCCATCGCCGACGCCGAGGCCCGGCTCGCGGGCGTCGGCCGCCTGCTGGTCCGCCCCTCGGGCACCGAGAAGCTGATCCGCGTCATGGCCGAAGGCGACGACGCGAAGCTGGTGAAATCGGTGGTCGCGGATGTCGTCGCGGCGGTGAAGGCGGCGGGGTAGGGGCACCCCACACCCCACCGTCATCCTCGGGCTTGACCCGAGGACCAGACGGTCCGGTGCTCCGTCGAACCCGCACGTGCACGGTCGCGGGGCCGCCCCAGGCGCACAGTCCGCCTCTCGCCTCTGATCCTCGGGTCAAGCCCGAGGATGACGGTGTTGGAATGATCCAATAGCCGACCGGCGAAGGCGAACAGCCTCTAGACCGCCTCCGGCCCGAACCGGTTCGGACCGCGCGTTCCCCGGAGCGCCAGCAGAATGACCAGGCTCGCCAGTGCGATCAGGTAGAGCAGATTGTTGAAGAACAGCAGGAAGAACAGGCCCAGGTTCGGCGTGTCGGACGCCATGAACTGGGAAATTATCATCGGAAAAGCCGTCACTCCTAACAACAGGAACGGCACCGGCATCAGCCCCCAGAACGCCCGGCGGCCGCTGTCATGCAGGCGACGGGACACGGCCGCCGCGAGCAGGCTGATCGCCGTCAGCGCCATGGCCGCCATGACCGCGAAGAACGGCCCGAGGTCGGGCATGGGCGCCTCGGGGTGGCTGGCGTCGATCGCGATGGAATAGCTGCCCGGCGATGACTGGACCGTCGCCGCCTCGGGATGTGCGACCGCGAACGCCTGCATCTCGGCGAACATGCTGTTCATGACCAGGGACATGACGATCCCGAAACCAAGGAAGATCAGCGCGAACACCACCCCCGCATAGGGCCAGAACTGGCCGCGGGTATCCCGTCCAGAGAACCGGGCGATGCCGCGAAAGCCTCGAATGATCGGATTCGCCATCGCCGTTCTCCCTTGTCAGGCTTCAGCCTAGCCGTCGGCCGGACCGCGTTCCAGTGCGGGCGAACTGAAGGATGGAACCCGCCGCCGGACCGGCGCAGTCTGCCCCGATGATTCCCGCCCGCCGCACCGGTGTCCTCGCCCTGATCCCCGGCCTGATCGCCTGTGTGGCGGTCGCCCTGGCGGCGGTCGCCGTCCAGGCGCTGGAGGTGCGGCTGTTCGGACGCGGCTGGGTCGACGCCATCGTCCTGGCCATCCTCATCGGCGCCGCGATCCGCAGCGTCTGGACCCCGCCCGCCGCAGTGTGCCCCGGTATCGAGTTCAGCGCCCGCACCCTGCTCGAGATCGCCGTGGTGCTCCTCGGTGCCTCGGTCAGCGCCGCGACGGTCATGGCTATCGGGCCCGGACTGCTCGCGGGAACGGCGGTGGTGGTCGTCCTTGCGCTCCTCATCAGCTACGGGATCGGCCGGCTGCTGCGCCTGCCGCACCGGATGGCGGTGCTGATCGCCTGCGGCAACGCCATCTGCGGCAACTCGGCCATCGCCGCTGTCGCCCCGGTGATCGACGCCGAGGCCGATGACGTCTCCGCCGCCATCGCCTTCACCGCGGTACTGGGGGTGGCCGTGGTCCTGCTCCTGCCTCTGCTGGGTTCGGCCCTGCAGATGTCAGAGGTCCGCTATGGCGTCCTCGCGGGCCTGACGGTCTATGCCGTGCCGCAGGTCCTGGCCGCCACCCTGCCCGTGGGGGCCGTCGCCAACCAGGCCGGAACCTTGATCAAGCTTGTCCGCGTCCTGATGCTGGGGCCCGTCTGTCTCGGCCTGGCGATCCTGACGGCGGTCCGCGGTCGCCAAGCGGAGGCGGTCACGGCCCCCCGGCGCGGCGTCGCGATCCATCAGCTGGTTCCGTGGTTCATCATCGGCTTCCTGCTGATGATGGCGGCGCGTTCGATGGGGTGGATCCCGGCCGCCGCCGTGCCGGTCATGGCGGACACCGCCAAGGTCCTCACCGCCCTGTCGATGGCCGCCCTCGGGCTCAGCACCGACGCGCGGGCGGTGGCCCGTTCGGGCGTCCGCATCGCCTCGGTGGTGATCCTGTCGCTGCTGTCCCTGCTCGGACTGGCGCTGGCCCTGATCTATCTGCTGGCGGTGGTCTGAGCCCCGGCCAGGCGGTCGACCAGACCTTCGATCCGCTTGCGAATGTCCGGCACGGCGGTCGTTTCCCAGAAGGCGGCGCGGGCGGGCGGGCCGAGGGCGAACACACGGGCGTCGGGCGCTCCATCCGCGGCCAGAAGCCGCCCCCCGGCATCCAGATCGAGACCCATGCCCACGGGATCGAGCCGTGCACGTCCCGCCTTGATCAGGGGGCCGGTCAGGGGGTCCTCAAGCGCGGCATGGCCGGGGCCGGTGCAATCGATCAGCCACTGGCCGGTGATCGGCGACGGCGCGGATCCGTCCCGCGCGCGCTGATGCAGCGCCACGCCGTCGGCATCGGCCTCGATCCGTTCGATACGCCCCGGCACGATGGCCAGGCGGCCAGCGGCCTGAAACTGCTTCATGGCCTCGTCGACATGAGCCGGAATCCGGTGGCGATGGACATCCCACCAGGGTCGGAGATGCCGCAGCCAGCGCCCACGGGTCTGCGCGTCCGCCTCGACCCAGAGTTCCGCCGTGACCGGGCGGAGTCCCTCCATCACGCCGCGCCAGCCACCGCCCGACGCCAGCCGACGCGCCTCCCTCAGCCGATCCGACAGGGGGCCTGTCGTCATGGCGTCGGTCGGCGGTTCGGGGTGGTCGTGTCCCGTGCCATGAACGCGGGGCGTCAGGCCGCGGCGGGACAGGGCCGTGATCCGACCCCTGCGGCCGGTGGCGTCCAGCCACAGGACCATGTCGACCATGGTCAGGCCCGTGCCGACGATGATCACCTCATCCTCCGGCCCGATCCGCTCCAGCGCGGTGAGGGCCCACGGGTCGGGAATGATCCGGCGTGACCCCTTGCCGGCCGTCTTCGGTGCGGGGTTGCCGGTCGCCAGCACCACCGCGCACGCGGCGACAGCCCGCCCGTCGGACAGGCGAACGGCGTCGGTCCCGATCGCCGCCACCTCGCCGGTGATGAGTTCGATCGTCCCGGGATGGGCGATCCGGACCGCGTTCAGCCGGTGCTGCAGATATTCGCCGTACAGCCGGCGCGGCGCGAACCCGTCCGGGTCCGCATGCTGCTGGCAGTTGTCCCGCAGCCAGTCCACGAAGTCGCCGGGCTTCCCCTCCACCGCGCTCATGCGATCGGAGCGGACATTGAGCAGATGCCCCTCGAACGGCGTCGAATAGGCCAGCCCCGGCCCGAACGTCCCTGTCCGGTCGATCAGGCTGCAGGCGACGCCGCGTTCAGCCAGCCGTGCGGCCAGCATGGCCCCGGAGAACCCGCCGCCGATGATCACCACGCGGGGCTCGCCGTCGGACACCGTGCCCCCTCCGCTGGCTTCAGAGCTCCTGATTATAGGCCCCGATCTCGGCGTATTTCGCCAGCCTCGGCTTCACCTCTTCACGGAACAGTGCGCGCATGTCGGCCTCGGAGCGCATGCTCTCGACGACGACCACCAGCTCCGGCTTGTTGGACGAGGCGCGGACCAGAACCCACGACCCGTCATCCAGATGCACCCGCACCCCGTTGACGGTGATCGCCTCGACGATCCTGCGCCCCAGGATCGAGCCGCCGGCGTCGGCCAGTGCCTGGTACTCGACGACGATCCGCTCCAGCACGCCGTATTTCAGCTCGTCGTCGCAGTGCGGCGACATGGTCATGGACGTCCAGGCATCGGGCAGGGCGGCCTTGAGCTGCGACAGGGACTTGCCCGGATTGCGGTCCAGCATGGCCAGCACGGCCCCGGCGGCGACGATGCCGTCGTCATAGCCCCGGCCCAGCGGCGCATTGAAGAAGAAATGGCCCGACTTCTCGAACCCGGCCAGGGCGCCCAGTTCGGCGGTCTTGCGCTTGATATAGCTGTGGCCGGTCTTCCAGTAGACCACGTCCGCGCCGTTCGATTTGAGCACCGGGTCGGTCTTGTACAGGCCGGTCGACTTCACATCGACGACGAAGGTGGCGTTGGGGTGCAGGGCCGACAGGTCGCGGCCCAGCATCAGGCCGATCTTGTCGGCATAGATCTCCTCGCCCGTGTCATCCACGACGCCGCAGCGGTCGCCGTCGCCGTCGAAGCCCAGCGCCAGCTCGGCCCCGGTCTCGCGCACCCGCGCCGCCATCTGCATCAGCATGGCGTGGTCTTCGGGGTTGGGATTGTATTTGGGGAAGGTCCAGTCGAGCTCGGTGTCCATCTCGATGACCTCGGCCCCCATCCGGCGCAGGGCCTCGGGGGCAAAGGCGCCGGCGGTGCCGTTGCCGCAGGCGGCCACGACCTTGATCGGCCGGCTCAGCTTCACCGTGGACGTGATCTCTTTCAGATAGCGTTCGCGGAAGCCCTCGACGCGGGTCAGCGACCCGCCCGGACGGCTCACGCCCTCGCCGTTCAGGACGATGTCCTTCAACCGGCCGATCTCGTCGGGGCCGAAGGTCAGCGGCGGATTGGCGCCCATCTTCACCCCGGTCCAGCCGTTCTCGTTGTGGCTGGCGGTGACCATGGCCACGCACGGCGCATCGAGGGCGAACTGGGCGAAATAGGCCGTCGGCGACAGCGCCAGGCCGATGTCCAGCACCTCCATCCCGCCTTCCAGCAGGCCGAGGGTCAGCGCCTGTTTCACGCTCAGCGAATAGGAGCGGAAGTCATGCCCGACCACGATCCGGGGCCGCTGCCCGATCTCATGCACATAGGTGGCCAGTCCCAGGCCGAGGGCCTGGATGCCGAGCAGATTGATCTCCTTCTCGAGGATCCAGCGCGCGTCGTACTCGCGGAACCCTGTCGCCTTGACCAGAGGAACCGTCTCATAGTCCGCGGTGTTCGGGCGCAGGTCGGAGCGGGGTTTTTGCATCGGAAACCTTGGGAGAGACGGGATTGCAGCTTGGCTATAGGGCACCGGGTGCCACGCGGACAACAACGCGCAGCCGCCGGCAAGGCTGCGAGGCGCGATCGCCCGACCCTCGTCTTGACCCGCGCCGCCGCCGGTCCTACCCCCAACTGACTGTCCGGAGACCTGAATGCCCCGCCTGATCCTGCTGCGCCACGGCCAGAGCCAATGGAACCTCGACAACCGCTTCACCGGCTGGGTCGATGTCGACCTGACCGCCGAGGGGGAGGCGCAGGCGCGGCGCGCCGGCGAACAGATCGCCGCGGCGGGTTTCCGGCCGGCGGTCATGTTCACCTCGGTGCTGAAGCGGGCGACGAGGACGGGCGCGCTGGCGCTCGATGCGGCGGGCCTGCGCGACGTGCCGGTGGTCAATGACTGGCGGCTGAACGAGCGCCACTACGGCGGCCTGACCGGTCTGGACAAGGCCGAGACCGCGGCGAAGCATGGCGAGGACCAGGTGAAGATCTGGCGGCGCAGCTACGACATCCCGCCCCCGCCGCTGGCCCCGGGCGGTGAATGGGATTTCGCCGGCGATCCGCGCTACGCCGGCCAGTCCATTCCGGACACCGAAAGCCTCAAGACCACGCTGGATCGGGTCCTCCCCTATTGGGACGAGGCCATTGCGCCGCGCCTGAAGGCCGGCGATGACGTCCTGGTCGCCGCCCACGGCAACTCCCTGCGTGCCATCGTCAAACATCTGTTCGACGTGCCCGACGACCGGATCGTCGGCGTCGAGATTCCGACCGGCAACCCGCTGGAGATCGACCTCGACGCCGCGCTCAGGCCCGTTGCGGCCCGCTATCTGGACCCGGCGCGCGCGACGGAACTGCCGCCGCTCGGAGCCGGCGAATGACCACGCCGCAGCAGGCCTCGGACGACATCCGGTTCATGGGCCGGGCCATCGCCCTGGCCAAGGACCGCATGGGCCAGACCTGGCCCAATCCGGCCGTCGGCTGCGTGATCGTCAGGGACGGAGAGATCGTCTCCGAGGCCGCCACCGCGCCCGGCGGTCGTCCCCATGCCGAGGAACAGGCCGCGCCGGCTGCCGGCGACCGCGCGCGCGGCGCCACCGCCTATGTGACCATGGAGCCCTGCGGTGCCCGGTCCTCGGGCCGCACCTCCTGCTCGCATTTCCTGATGGACGCCGGCGTCAGCCGGGTCGTCGTCGCCGCGGTCGACCCTTCGCCCTTCGCCTCGGGTCGTGGCGTCGAACGGCTGAAAAAGGCCGGGCTCCAGGTCGAGACCGGTCTGCTCGCGCCCGAGGCGGCGGTGCTCTACGAGGGCTATCTGCACAGGGTCGAGACCGGCCGGCCGATGGTCCGGATCAGCGCCGACGGGGTCGGCTTCGACGCCCGTTTCGCGGCCTCGGCCAAGGCCGACCTGACCACCGAGCTGAAGCGTCTGGGCGAGGCCGGCTACACCCGCGTCTGGGTCAGCCCCGGCGAACTGGCCGACGCCCTGGCCGAGCAGGGTCTGCTGACACACTAGGCTGCGAGGCTGGCCGCGGAGGGGTGGCTGGTGATTGGTGGTTGGTGGGTGGCCGACGCCTGCGCGACAGCGCGGTCCGCGCCGCCCTTCCGCCGTCATCGCGACAGCCACCAGCCACCAGCCACCAATCACCGATCACCAATCACCCTCTACAAACGCTTCCTTAAGCGGAGGCGTGCCATATCGGGACCATGTCGGGGAACGCCGTCCAACCAGCCGCCAGAAGGCGCATCGAACAGTCCGAGCTGGACGCCATCTGCGTCCGGCACGACCGCCTGTGGCAAGCCAAGCCCGGCGGCGCGCGCGCCGTCCTGGCCTGGCTCGATCTGTCCGGCCTCTCGCTCAGAGGCCGCAACCTCGCGGACGCGGACTTCGCGGCAGCCAATCTGATCGGAGCGGACCTGTCCGGCGCCAAGCTGGACAACGCCACCTTCTTCGGCGCGGACATGCAGGACTGCCTGCTGGTGGACGCCAGTCTGCGCCGGACCGATCTGCGCGGGGCCTGCCTGCGTGGCGCGGACCTGACCGGCGCCGATCTGTTCGAAGCCGATCTGCGCGAAGGCACCATCGCGGCGGCCGACGCCAAACTGGGCTTCAAGATCGTCGAGGCCAAGGTGCGCAACGACACCCAGGCCCACGGCGCCTGCCTCGCCGGGGCCAATCTGGAACGCTCGAAACTGACCGGGATCGTGGCCGTGGCGGCGGACTTCTCCGACGCCATCATGAAGGACTGCAAGATGGTCCGGGCCAATCTGAAACAGGCCAGCTTCCGCGGCGCTGACCTGTCCGGAGCTGACCTCTCGGGCGCGGACCTGTCCGGTGCCGACCTCCGCGACGCGGTTCTCGTCGGCGTGAAGAGCGCCATGTGGCGAACGGACGGAGCCAATATGACCGGCGTCCTGACGGACGAACGCTCGTCCGGCAGCCCTGTCGGCAAGATGCCGGCCGCCGACATGCTCGCCGAGCACGCCCAGTGGTGCGAGACCGGCGGCGCGGAAGGCCGGCCCTCGGTCTTCGACGGCGTTGACCTGCGGGCCCTGCGCTCGATCCGCGGCTACAACCTGACCGCCCTTTCGGCGCGCGGCGCCGTCTTCTACGGGCTCGACATGGAGGGGGTGCAGCTCCAGGGCGCGCATCTCGAGGATGCGGATCTACGGTCCGTGAACCTGAAGGGCGCTGACCTCCGTGGAGCCCGGCTGACCAGGGCCCGGCTGAACGGCGCAGATCTGCGCGGCGCAAAATTGGGGCCCCTGATGATCGGGTCGGACCGGGTTCTGCCTGCCGACCTGACCGGGGCCAGCCTGCGCGGAACCGACCTGTCGGGCGCTGACCTCAATCGCGCGATCATGGCCGGCGCGGATCTCAGCCGGGCCATCCTGTTCGGTGCGTGCCTGCGCGACGCCGATCTGGACGATGCGATCACCAAGGGCGCTCGCGGCCTCGAGACAGGGGACGCTGTCGCATGACCTTTGTTCGTCGCGCCTTGTCCCAGGGCGATCTCGACATGTTCATCACGGCGCATGAGCGTCTGGTGGAAGGCCGCCCGGGCGGTCGCCGTCTGATGCTGAAATTCGTCGACCTCAACGGGCTGGACCTGTCGGGCCGCAATCTTGCCGAGGCGGACTTCACCGGCTGCGCGCTGGAAAACGCCAAACTGGTCGGCGCGCGCATGAATGGCGCCGTCCTGTTCTGCGCTGATCTCAGGGGCGCGGACTTCACCGGCGCCCAGCTGGTGCGGGCGGACCTGCGCGGGGCCTGCCTGCGGGGTGCAAGCCTGATGAACGCCGACCTCACCCGCGCCGACTTCCGCGAGGGCGTGATCGCCGTTCCGCACGCCACCAAGGGTCTGGCGGCGGTCAGACACGAGACCCGCCAGGGCGTCGCCGACGGCGCGACCTTCGCCGGTGCCACCCTGGACGGCGGCCACCTGGACGGCATCACCGCCATGAAGGCGGATTTCACCGACTGCTCCATGCGCGGGGCCATGCTGACCAAGGCCAATCTCAAGGAAGCCAATCTGACCGGCGCCATGCTGGAGGACGCATCCGTTGACGGCTGCAATCTGGAGGGCGCGAGGCTCATGGGGGCGATCCTGACCGGGGTGGCCGTGGAGCGCGCCGACACCAGCCGCGCCGACATGACCGGCGCACTGCGGAGCCCGAGCTCCGACGCCCGGTCTCGCGCCGACGGGCTGGCGGAACGGGCGCTGGACGCCAACGCCTGGGCTGAAAGCGGCGGCGTCTTCGGCCAGCCGGCGATGTTCGATGGCGAGGATCTTCGTCCTCTGGGGGATCGCCTGAAGGGCCTGAAGCTGCCCGGACTCAGCGCCAGACAGGCCTGTCTCGCCGGCATGGACCTCAGGGGCGTCGGCCTTCAGGGCGCGGGCCTTGAAGGGTCGGACCTGCGCGGCTGCGACCTGCGCGGAGCGGACCTCCGGGGCGCGCGCCTGAACGGCGTCCTGCTGAACAAGGCCGACCTCCGCGGCGCCAACCTGGGGCCCCTGGCGCTTGGCAAGGATCGCTCGATGCCGGTCATTCTGGTCGAGGCCAACCTGCGCTTCGCCCGTCTCGAGGGTGCCGTGCTGGACGGAGTCCGGCTGGACGGGGCCGATCTGTCCGGTGCCCGGGTCGACCCCGGTGCCCTGACGGACGAGCAGCGACGGGCCATCGAGGCCAGGTCCGCCATCGCCGCCTGATACCACCCACGAAAAAGGGGCGACGCGAACGCCGCCCCCCCTCTCTTTTCGCCTGACGCTCGCCTCGCGGAGGCTCGCTGCTTCAGGCGGCTTGTGTGATGGCTCAGGCCGCCTTGGGCTTCTTGCCTTCGATCAGCGGCTTGGCCGAGGCCGGGGTGCCGATCTCGATACGGCGCGGCTTGAGCGCCTCGGGCAGCTCACGGGCCAGTTCGATCGACAGCAGGCCGTCGGCCAGATCCGCGCTCTTGACCACGACATAGTCGGCCAGCTGGAACCGGCGCTCGAAGTCGCGCTCGGCAAGGCCGCGATGCAGATAGGTCCGCCCGGCACCCGCATCGTCATTGGCGGTCTTGCGGCCGGTGACGGTGAGCAGGTTCTCCTTGACCTCGAGGGTCAGCTCGTCCGGCTTGAAACCCGCCACCGCAATCTCGATCCGGTAGGCGTTCTCGCCCGTCGTCTCGATATTGTAGGGCGGCCAGCCGTTTTCCTGTCGGGTGGCGGCGGCGCTTTCCAGCAGGCCGGCCAGACGGTCGAAGCCGACGGCGGAACGGTACAGCGGGGTGAAATCATAGGTACGCATGGGTCATCCTCCTGGGGATCAGCAAGGTTGAACCGGTCCCGCGGTTTTATGCCCGGACCGGCGGTGGGAGTTCAGTCCGGTCGGCCCGATGATCGGCCCCGTCCGGTCTGGAGGCCCCGAAATCGGCGGCCTCGGAACCGATGTGGGAAGTGCCGGGAAACCGTCAAGGGGCGTTCTGCCCGCGCCAATCTGTCGCCGGTCAGCCGTCATGGCTTGCCCCTCGCACCGGAGGCCTTAGGGTTCGCCGTCAAATTCGTCCGGGAGATCCTCAATGCGCCTGCTCGCCCTCGTCATGACGACCGCACTGGCCCTGCCTGCCATGGCCACCGCCCAGACCCTGCCGGCGATGCCGACGCTGGATGAATCCCCGGCCCAGCGCACAGCCCGCCGCGCCGCCATGACACCGCCCGTGCTGCAGGAAGACACCGCGCTCCAGGCCGCCATCGGTTCAGCCGCCCGCCCGGCCGCTGACGTAGCCCGGGATGTCTATCGCCACCCGTTCGAGACCCTGACCTTCTGGGGCCTGACCCCCGGATCGACGGTCGTGGAGATTCAGCCCGGTCGCGCCGGCTGGTGGACCGCCATCCTGCAGCCCTATGCCGAGGCCACCGGCGGGACCTATGTCGCGGTCAACCAGCCGCTGGAGAGCATGGGCGTCGAGGATGGCGCCGCCGACATGGTTCTGGTCGCCCGCGCCTTCCACAACTGGCATCGCGCCGGCCGGACCGACGCCTTCCTCGCCGCCTTCTTCAAGGCGCTGAAGCCCGGCGGCGTGCTGGCGATCGAGCAGCACCGTAGCGAGGACGGCCTGAACCCCGACGTCACCGCCCCGACCGGCTACATGCCCGAGAGCCACATCATCCGCGCCGCCCAGGCCGCCGGTTTCGTGCTTGAGGCCCGCAGTGAGCTGAACGCCAATCCGAAGGACGATCGCGACCATCCGTACGGCGTCTGGACCCTGCCCCCGGTGCGCACCAGCGCCCCGCGCGCCAACAGCACCACGGACCGGCCCACGCCCCTGACCGAGGCCGAACGCGCCGAGTATGACGCGATCGGTGAAAGCGACCGCATGACCCTGCGATTCCGCAAGCCGGGCTGATGTTCGTCGATGCCCGGAACCGTTTTGACCGGGCCTGGGAACAGGGTTAAGCCCGGCCCCGGGTGGCTGGTCCGAAACGTGCAGAACCGGCCCCCAGGGGAACTGGATGATTAATTCGAGACAGGATTGGCGATTGTCGCTGTCGCGCCGGGGCATGTTGTCCGGCGTTGCGGCCCTGACGCTGACCGGTCTCGCCGCCTGCGGTCGCCAGGAAAAGACGGCTGAGCCGCCGCCGACGCCTGACGGTCCGCCGCAGGGGTCGCTGGAATGGGCGGTCGCCGGTCCCTGGCGCGCCCAGGACAAGGTTCGCGACGCCGCCCGCCATCCGATGGAGACCCTGCGCTTTCTCGGTCTCCAACCCCGCATGACGGTGGTCGAGTTCTGGCCGGGCAGCGGCTGGTGGACCGAGATTCTCGCCCCCTACCTGGCCGAGGGCGCGGGCAAATACGTCGCCGCCGGATTCCAGACCGGGCCGGGCGCCGATCCGTCGCAGGTCGCCCTGATGGCGGCCTTCCAGCAGCGGTTCACCAATGATCGCCGCCTGTATGGAGAGATAGAACTCTCCGCCTTCGGCCCCACGTCAGGTCCGGTCACCTTGGCCGGCACGGCCGACATGGCCCTGTTCATGCGCAACATCCACGCATGGATGGCGGCCGGAATCGCCGAAAAGGCCTTCGCCGACGCCTATGCGGCCCTCCGTCCCGGCGGCGTCCTGGGCATCGAGCAGCATCGGCTCGGGCCGGAGGAGGACCAGGACCCCGCCGCCGCGAACGGATACGTCCAGGAGGCGTTTGTGAAACAGCTGGCGGCCGAAGCGGGGTTCGCCTTCGTCGCGGCGTCGGAAATCAACGCGAATGAAAGGGATACCAAGGATCATCCGTTCGGCGTCGAAACCCTGCCGCCCATGGGGCTGACGGCGCCGCGCGGTTCGCCGCCGAACCCGACCTTCGACCGGTCGAAATACGACGAGATCGGTGAGAGTGACCGCATGACCTTGAGATTCAGGAAGCCAGAGTGAACCGAGCCGCCGCCTATGCCGCCAATGCGCCCCTGATGGGGGTCCCGGGTGCGTCCGCGCCTCCCGGAGGCGTGGGCGAATGGTTCCGCGGCGCCGGCGGCCTGCGCCTGCGCGCCGCCTTCTGGACGCCTTCGACCCTGGTGGCGAAGAAGCCGCGCGGGACGGTGATCGTCAGCCCCGGCCGCACCGAGCCGATCGAGAAATATTTCGAGGTCATCGGCAATTTCCTCGCCCGCGGCTGGTGCGTCCTGGCCCACGACTGGCGCGGCCAGGGCCTGTCCGCCCGCCTGCTGCCGGACCGTCTGAAGGGTCACGCCCGGGCGGTCGAGGAATTCCTCGACGACTACGCCCGCCTGCTGGACGCCTGGGAAGGCCGCGCCCCCAAGCCGTGGGTCATGGTCGGTCACTCCATGGGCGGAACCCTGAACCTGATGACGCTCGAGGGCGGCGAGAGCCGGTTCTCCGGCGCCATCCTGTCCAGCCCCATGCTGCGCATCAAGACCGGCAAGCGGTCGATGTGGTCGGTGAAGCTGGCCGTGCGCTGGAACCTGCGCCACGGCAAGGCGGGCGACTATGTCCTCGACGACGCCGACGATCCGTTCGACCACACCTTCGAGAAGGACGCCCTGACGTCCGACGAGAGCCGCTACGAACAGTGGCGGCAGCAGCTCTACGCCTGCCCGCACCTGGCCGTCGGCGGTCCGACCTGGGGCTGGCTGGCCTTCGCCCTGGACGCCGGCGAGCGTTCGCTCAAGCCCAAGGCCCTGAAGGCCGTCCGCATTCCGGTCGCCATCATCCAGGCGGCCGAGGACGACCGCGTCTGGAAGCAGACCAACAAATGGGCCGCCAAACGCCTGGGCCGCGGCCGCTATGTCGAGATTCCGGGCGCCAAGCACGAAATCATCATGGAGGCCGACGACATGCGCGCGGTCTTCCTCGAAGAGTTCGACGCCATGGGCGCCTATGTCTCCCCGATCGAGGACCTGTCCCCTGCGGCGGTTTCCCCGGCGCCCGAGCCCGTCAGCCAGTCCGAGCCTGACGAAGCGGCCTGATCAGAGGCTGGCCCGCCGCAACGTCACCAGCGCCTGCTTGCGGATGCCGACATCGCCCACGGCCAGAATCTGGCCGCTGCCGTCAGGCGTCTCGCCGCGCCAGTTGGTGACCTCGCCGCCGGCCGCCTCGATCACGGGGACCAGCGCCGACCAGTCCCAGACCTTCAGCCCGCTCTCGACCACGAGGTCGATCCGGCCCGCGGCCAGCATTGCGTAGGCATAGGCGTCGCAGCCCAGCCGGGCCAGGCGGGCGGCGGCCCGCACCTGGGTCCAGGCACCCAGTTCGGCGCCGGTGAACAGGTCCGGATCGGTGGTGGCGATGAGGGCGTCGGTCAGGCGGGGGCAGGGCCGCACGGCCAGCGGCGTCTCGCCTCCACCCTTGAGCAGACGCGCGCCCGACGGGCCGCCGATGAAGATCTCATCCAGATATGGCTGGCCGATGACGCCGACGGTCGGTCTTCCTTCGCTGCGCAGGGCGATCAGATTGGTCCACAGCGGCAGGCCGGCGATGAAGGCGCGGGTGCCGTCGATGGGGTCGAGGATCCAGACGTGGTCGGCGTCCGGCCGGTCCTCGCCATACTCCTCGCCGATCACGCCGTGGTCGGGATAGCGGGCCGCGATCAGGCTGCGGAGCGCCGCCTCCGCCTCGCGGTCGGCCTGGGTCACCGGGTCGAACGCTCCCGGGCCGCCCTTGTCCGTCTCCTCATACGCGCCGCGGAAATACGGCAGGGAGACGCGGGCGGCCTCGCGGGCCAGGTCGATGGCGAACAGTTCGTATTCGGTCATGGGAGGCGAGCCAGTGGTTAGTGGCTAGTGACTAGTGGCTAGGGTCGAGCAGGGCCAGCCCCGGCTTCGTGCCGCCAGAGCCGCCACGCCAGTCACTAACCACTAGCCACTAATCACTCGCCACTTCTTCACGCCGCATCGCCCTCGGCGTGCAGCGATTTGGCGAGATCGAGCAGGCGGCGGCGCGGACGCTCGCCCAGCTGGTAGTAGGCCTGGATCAGGTCGAGGGTTTCTTTCCTGGAAAACATCTCGCCGCCCTGATTGGCCGCCTCCCTGCGCTCGATGGCCTCTTCCAGACCGTCGTAAAAATAGCTGACCGGCGACTCCAGCGCCTCGGACAGCTGCCACAGGCGCGCGGCCGAGATGCGATTGGCGCCGCATTCGTATTTCTGGATCTGCTGGAAGCGGATGCCGACCTGGGTCGCCAGCTGCTGTTGCGTCAGGCCCAGAAGACGCCGGCGGCGTCGCAGACGGCGTCCCAGGTGAAGGTCGAGGTCGGTGGCCATGGCCCATTTCCCCGTTTGGCAGGCTGTCCCGAAGCGGGACGGCTCGCCCTCGACGCGGCAAGGGGCGTGCCGGGCTCGCCTGCCGGGGGAGAGTCGGTGAGCGGCGTTCTACGGCAAGCTTAGCAACCGTTCCGGCAGCCACGCATTACGGCCAAAGAGCAATGGGCTTGGAAGGAGAACCAAATGGGCTTGGGAATTATTGGCTGGATCGTCATCGGCATCGTCGCCGGCTGGCTGGCTGAACAGGTCATGGGCCGCAATCACGGCCTGCTGACCAATCTGATCGTGGGCGTCGTCGGCGCCCTGCTCGGCGGCTTCCTCGCCGGCAGCCTTCTCGGCATTCCTGTGGGCGGCTTCAACCTGATCACTCTACTGGTCGCCTTCCTGGGCGCCTGTTTGCTGCTGTTCCTGGTCGGAATGGTCAAGCGCCGCGGCTAATCCGTTCGAGAAGTCGCTGAATGACGAAGGGCGGCTCCGCAAGGAGCCGCCCTTTTTCTGGGTCGATGCGCCGGAATCAGGCTTCCGGGTCGACGGGCTCAGCCTCGCCGGTGACCGGGACGGCCTCGTCCTCGTCCACGGGCAGGGTCGGCGGCGCCGGCCTGATCATGCCCGGGTCGTCAGGCATGGGCGCGGCGGCCGGTTCGGCCACGTCAGTCGCCGACTCGGTGATCGACGGGGCCGCCGCGAACTGGGCGCTGGTCCAGCCGATCGCGACGCCTTCGCCTTCCTGGCGTACGCCGCCGGAGACCGGGACGCCGCGCAGCTGGCCGTCGGGTCCGCGCACGGTCAGTTCCTGGCCGGCTTCGGTGTTGCGGGCGCCTTCAAGTTGGCCCAGCACAGCGCCGTCCGAACCCTTGACGTCGGAACCGGGCTGCAGGGTCAGGGTCTGGGGCTGTTCCGGCGCGAGGGGCGCGGCCTGGACGGCCGGGTCCGGGGTCTGCGCGGCCGTGCTGTCCTGGGCGAACGCGGGAGCGGTCATGAGGAACAGGCCGGCGACGCCGGTGAGGAGCGCGGTCTTTCGCATGATGTCTGCCTTGTCTACGCGAGCGGGGAGGGCTCGCACCGATGGGCTAACACGAGGCGTGACGGTTTGTTTCGACCGCCCGGAAATGACCCCGGGGACGCCGGATTCGGCTGATTTCCGCTCGCGGAGCGCCACATAGCGGCCCGCGAGCGGAAAATTCTATTCCTCGCGGACGCGCTTCTTGCGGAACGAGGGGTTCAGCACGGCTTTGCGCAGGCGGATCGACTTGGGCGTGACCTCGACCAGTTCGTCCTCCTCGATATAGGCGATGGCCTGCTCCAGCGACGGCCGCCGCGGCGGGGTCAGGCGCACGGCCTCGTCCTTGCCCGAGGCGCGGATGTTGTTCAGCGCCTTGGCCTTCATCGGATTGACGTCGAGGTCGTCCCAGCGAGCGTTCTCGCCAATGATCATGCCCTGGTAGGTCTTCTCGCCGCCGCCGACGAACATGATGCCGCGGTCTTCCAGGTTCCACAGGGCGAAGGCGGCGGTCTCGCCGTCGCCGTTCGAGACCAGCACGCCCTTCAGACGGCCCTCGATGGCCCCCTTGTGCGGCTCATAGTGGCTGAACACCCGGTTCAGCACGCCCGAACCGCGCGTGTCGGTCAGGAATTCGCCCTGATAGCCGATCAGCGAGCGCGAC
>JAUYAG010000069.1 GCA_030693575.1 Brevundimonas sp.
GGTGGAACAGCCGGCACCCGCCGGCGCGCCGCCGGCGATCGTCCAGTCGGGCTTCAACTTCCGGGTCGATGCCAACACGGTGCTGCCCTGCACGCCCACGCCCTGGGGCGAGCTGGTGGCGGTGGACATCAACAGGGGCGAGATCGCCTGGCGCGCGCCGCTGGGTTCGATCCCGGGGCTCGGCGCCGAAGGCGTCGATCTCGGCGCGCGCAATCTGGGTGGCAACATCCAGACCGCGGGCGGGCTGGTCTTCATCGGTGCCACCAATGACCGCCAGTTCCGCGCCTACAACTCGCGGACGGGGGAACAGCTATGGTCCGTCGAACTGGATGCCAGCGCCCACTCCACGCCCATCACCTACATGGGCAAGGACGGAAAACAGTATGTCGTGGTGGTCGGGGCGGGCGGCACCGCCGTCGGCTCGCGGCGCATGTCCGACACCCTGAACGCTTTCGTCCTTCCCTAGGAACGCCCGGGCGGCGGTGCCCCTGACGGGGTGCCGCCGACCACCCGCGCGCCTGTCGCGCAGCGGGTCACTGTAAGAGGATTTCGACCATGGACTCCGCCGCATCCGCCGCGCCCCGCAGGACGAACGCCCGCTATGGCGTCCTCGCCCTGATCGCGATCGGCACCATGATCAACTACCTGGATCGCTCGCTGCTCAGCGTGGCTGCGCCCTCGATGACGGCGGAGCTCGGCATCGGCGCGGCGACCATGGGCATCCTGTTCTCGGTCTTCTCCTGGAGCTATGCGATGGCCCAGATCCCGGGCGGCGTGCTGCTCGACCGGTTCGGCGTGCGTCTGACCTATTTCTGGTCCGTCACGCTCTGGTCGATCTTCACCCTGCTGCAGGGGCTGGCGACCAGCCTGGGAGCCCTGCTCGGCTTCCGGTTCGCGCTGGGCGCGG
The DNA here is from genome assembly GCA_030693575.1 of Brevundimonas sp. Taxonomy (GTDB): domain Bacteria; phylum Pseudomonadota; class Alphaproteobacteria; order Caulobacterales; family Caulobacteraceae; genus Brevundimonas. The sequence continues at coordinate 908 of JAUYAG010000069.1, forward strand.
CCGAGGCGCCCTGCTTCCCGGCCAACAGCCGGGTGCTGGTCAGCTGGTTCCCGCAACATGAGCGGGCCCGGGCCAACAGCGTCTATACGGTCGGCATGTATTCGGGGATCGCCTTCCTGAGCCCCGTGCTGTTCTGGATCACGGCAACCTGGGGCTGGCGGGCGCTGTTCATCATCGCCGGTGCAGTCGGGCTGGTCTTCGCCGGCATCTGGTTGCTGCGCTATCGCGAACCGCAGGAGAGCCCCAAGGCCAACCTGGCCGAGCTGGACTACATCACCGCAGGCGGCGGCATCGCCGCCCAGGGCCGCACGCCCTTCGCCTGGAAGGATGTGGCCTGGCTGCTCAGCAAGCGTCAGATCCTCGGCGCCTCGATCGGCCAGTTCGCGACCAACGCCACGCTCGTCTTCTTCCTCACCTGGTTCCCGACCTATCTGGTCACCGAGCGCGGCATGCCCTGGCTCAAGGTGGGCTGGGTCGCCGTCCTGCCGTTCATCGCCGCCTCCATCGGCGTCCTGATCGGCGGGCAGCTGTCCGACCGTCTGGTCAAACACAGCGGCTCGGCCACGTTCGGCCGCAAGCTGCCCATCGTCGGCGGCCTGTTGCTGTCCTCCACCATCGTCCTGGCGGCCTTCCTCGAAAGCGACGCCATGGTGATCGCCGTCATGTCGATCGCCTTCTTCGGACAGGGCATGTCAAACCTCGGCTGGACCCTCATTTCGGATGTCGCTCCCAAGCGTCTCGTTGGACTGACTGCAGGGGTGTTCAACTTCTGCACCAACCTGGCCGGCATCGTGACGCCGATGCTGATCGGCTTCATCGTCGCGGCGACCGGCTCGTTCCTTGGCGGTCTGGCCTTCATCGGCGTGATGGCCCTCATCGGGGCGCTTTCCTACACGTTCCTCGTCGGCAAGGTCGAACGCATCATCGAACCGGCCGACCGCCAGCCGGCCGCGGAGGGAGTGTGAGTCGGGCCAGACCCGAACGCGCTCCGCACAGTAATCCCCCAGTCAGGAAGTTTGAGATGACGACCCCGAAACACGAACACAGGTCAGGCTGGCGCCGGGTGGCTGGAGTCTGCGGCGCCGTGCTGATCACCTCGGCCTGTTCACCTGCAGGGAGTTCCGCGCCCGCGCCGGTGCCTGCGGCTGCCCCTGCGGCGACATCGGCTTCGGGCTTGCCTGCACAGGTCGTCGCGGCCCCGGCTCCGGCGGCTCCGGTTGCCCCGATGGCTTCGGAGCCTGTCGCGACGCGCCCCGTCGTCCGGCCGCCAGCGCCGTCGCCCGCCGCGCCCGCGTCGCCGCCTGCGCCTGCCCTTCCGGCCCCTCCCGCGACAGTGACTCCCGTCAGAGCCGGCCTTCCCGCGGGACCGGGACGTGAGACTGTCCAGCAGGTCTGCACGGGCTGCCATGCCATCGGCATGGTCACCGCAAACGGCCGGACATCCGACGGCTGGGCCGAGATGATCGAACGGATGATGGGCCTCGGCATGGAGGCCAGCGACGAGGATCTCCAGACCGTGCACGCTTACCTGACACGAGAGTTCCCGCCGCGACGGGCGAACTGACCCAGGCCCGTTCGGGCCCGGTTCCCCTGCGGCCAGTTGTTGAGTGAGTGAGAGATGACCAATTCGCTGTTGGCCGGACTGGGCGGCGAGGACCGGATGGCTCTCATGGCCGTCGGACAGAAGCGATCCTTCTTGCGGGGCCAGTTGATCGGGGCCGCCGGCGGGCCGATCAATGCGGTGTTGTTCGTCGAAAGCGGGTCTGTGGCCGCGACGGTTCCGCTGAAGAACGGCGAGGCCGTGGAGGTCTTTTCAATCGGCGATGAGGCCGTCACGGGCGGCTGGGGCGGACAGACCCACGGTGCCTATCGTCTGGTGACGAAAGCTGACGTCACAGGGCTGGCCGTCGACATTCGAAGCCTGGCCGCTATCACCGAGCGACGCAGTGCGGTTCGGGCCGCCCTGCTCGACTACGGAGTCCGGCTGTCCGTCGAACTGGCCCAGAACTCGGTCTGCAATCTCGCCCATCGCACCGATGAGCGGCTCGCGAAATGGCTGCTGCGGCAACACGACCGGCTGGGCGCGGCGCCCGTTCAGGAGACCGTGGCGGGTGTCGCACAGATCCTCGGCGTGCAGCGCAAGGCGGCCCGCGGGGCCTTTGATGCGTTCCGGGAGGCCGGCGCTATCGAAACCACCAGAGGGGCGATGGTGATCAATGACCGCGCGGTCCTCGAAGCCCGCGTCTGCGAGTGCTACGACGCCTCCCGGTCGGTGCGCGACAGCCGGATGGCGGCGTCGCTTGAATGCCGTCAGGTTGCGGCCGGCGGCGGACGCCGGATGAGTGGGATGGCATGATTCAGGACGGACCCCAGGACCTCGAGGATGTTGTCGTGACCGCGGCGCGACTGCCTCCGGCGGCCGGCGAGGCGGCCTTCTCGGTGATCCGGCTCGACGGCGCGCTGCTCGATCGCGCGACCCGACTGGACGAGGCGCTGGCCACCGTGCCGGCGGTCTCCCTGTTCCGGCGCACCTCCAGCCTCGGGGCCAATCCGACCACCCAAGGGATCAGCCTGCGCGCCATTGCGCCGTCCGGCGCGGGACGAACCCTCGTCACCCTGGACGGTGTCCCGCTCAATGATCCGTTCGGCGGCTGGGTGATCTGGTCGCAGGTGGCGCCCGAAAGCCTGGGCGGCGTCGACATCATCCGCGGCGCCGGCGCGGGTCCCTATGGCGCGGGCGCCCTGACGGGTGTGATCGCCCTTCGGGAGCGCGAA
>JAUYAG010000076.1 GCA_030693575.1 Brevundimonas sp.
CTCGCGCCGCTTGAAGATCTTGCCGAGGATGTTGCCGAGAATGCTCATGTCCGCTCCTGAAGGGGGTGAGCCTCAACAGCGGATGGCGGCGGCCGGGGTTCCAGCGCGCCCGCGCTCAAGCAGCGAGCGACCGCGTCGCGAGCGTCAGCGCAACAAAAGAGGAAGTGGAGACCGCGACCCGAAGGGGAATTCGTTGTGGCTGCTGCCTTCCGGCCCTGACCAGGTTGGCGAAGCCTTCGCCCGCGATCTCCGAGGCCGATATGACGATTCCGGCTCGCCGATGCAAGACCGGGCTTGCTAGACAGCATCCATGCCCCTTCCCGTCGTGAACACCTTCGCCGGCAATCCGCTCGATCGGGCGGGGGATCGCCGGGACGACGCCGACTGGCTGGCCGAACAGGCGGCGAGCCCGGACGCCATGGCCATGGTGCTGTGGGAGGGGCGGCCGCTGATCGAGGCGGGAGAGCCGCGGCTGGCCTGGCTGGCGCTGGACCATGCGCGGGCGGTGGTTCCGGATCGGGAGTTGTTCCTCGGCCTGTGGAAGGGCGCGCCCTGTTTCGCTGTCGAGGTCGAGGGGTCGGCCGATCCGGCGGCCGGGCCGCTGGCGGGGCTGGGGGCCTTTCACGAGATGCGCGAGGCGGCGGCGCTGCTGCCGGGGCCGGACGCGGCCATGGCGGGGACAGCCAAGTCCCTGTTCGACTGGCGCCGGCGGCACGGCTTCTGCGCCGCCTGCGGGGTGGAGAGCGAGACCCGGTCCGGGGGCTGGAAGCGGATCTGCCCGGCCTGCGGCGTCGAGCATTTCCCGCGCGTGGACCCGGTGACCATCATGCTGGCGATCTACAAGGGCGGGGCGGAGCCGGTCTGCTTGCTGGGCCGGCAGGCGGCCTGGCCCGAGGGCCGGATGTCGGCGCTGGCGGGCTTCCTGGAGCCCGGCGAGACCATCGAGGCGGCCTGCGCCCGCGAGATCGAGGAAGAGGCCGGGCTGACGGTGACGGCGGTGCGCTATCACTCCAGCCAGCCGTGGCCGTTCCCGTCGCAGCTGATGATCGGCCTGGTCTGCGAGGTCGATTCCGGCGAGGCGACGCCCGATCAGACCGAGCTGGAGGCGGTGGCGTGGCTGACGCGGGACGAGGCGCGGGCGTGTCTGGCGGGGACGCATCCGTCCATCAAGGCTCCGCCGCGGATCGCGATCGCGCGGACGCTGTTGCAGGCTTGGGTGGACGGGTTCGAGGTTTGAGGCTGGCCTCCCGGCGAAGCCGGGCTTCGAGCAATCAGGATGGCCCCGAGGCCGTAAGGTTCATCACAACGAACACAACGAATTCACAAAGAACACGACGAGGGTTGTGACTGGCTCCGCTCCCGTTGTGCCCTTCGTGATTCCTTTGTGTTCGTTGTGATGAACCTTCCGGCCTAAGGGCCAATGATCTGGTTCCGGCTTCGCCGGGAAAGCGGAAGCGTTATCGGGCCAAGACCCGCGCCGCCGCCAGATCGTCCGGATTGTCCACGGACAGCGGTGCCTCATCGATCACCGCCGCCCAGATCTGCAGGCCCATTTCCAGGGCGCGGAGCTGTTCCAGCTTCTCGCGGCGCTCCAGCGGGGACGGGGGGGCGGCGCAGAAGCGTTCCAGTGCCGCGCGGCGGTAGCCGTAGAGGCCGATGTGTCGCCAGACCGGGGCGTCGCCGTAGAGGGTCGAACGGGTGAAATAGAGGGCGCGCCCGTGGCGCTGGCCCGCCTCCATCGCCACCACCGCCTTGACGACATCGGGATTGGCGCGGTCGGAGGCGTCCGCCTCGGGCGCGATGAGGGTGGCGATGTCGCAGGCCGGCTCGCCATGCAGCAGGGCGGCGCAGGCGAGGGCCAGGCCGGGATCGGCGAAGGGCATGTCGCCCTGCAGGTTGATGACCGCGTCATGGCGGCCCTCAGGGTCGATGGCGTCCAGGGCGGCGCGGATGCGGTCGGAGCCCGACGGCAGGTCCGGATCGGTCAGGACGGCGACACCGCCCGCCGACTCAATGGCGTCGACGATCGCCTGATCGCCCGCGGCGACAGCGACGGGGAGGCCTGACAGCACAGCCTGACGCCAGGCACGCACGATCATCGGGGTCCCGCCGATATCGGCGAGAGGCTTGTCCGGAAGGCGGGTTGCGGCCATCCGGGCCGGGATCAGGATCAGCGGGTTCACGTTCAAATCCCAAAGTTAGGCGCCTGCGACGCTCAGACCGTCCTGATCTGGTTGCGAAGGCCGCGCTAGCGTGTAAGAGACGGCCACGCAAGAATTCGCCCTGCCGCCCATGCGGCCGGGCCTCAGAAACGGGATGAGACGACGCGCATGAGCGGCGATCTGAAGTGGAACAAGATCATGGGCGCCGGTCTGGCGACCGTTTTGGTGATCCTGATGGTGAAAGAGGGCACGGCCTTCATCTACCATAACGAAGCCCCTGAAAAGATGGGCTATTTTGTCAACGCGCCGGAAGAGTCCGCCGGCGGCGCCGCCGAAGAGGCGGTTCTGCCGCCTGACTGGGGCACGCTCCTGCCGACGGCGGATCTCGCTTCCGGCGAGGCCGCCTTCGCCCGCTGCAAGTCCTGCCACACCGTCAATGCCGGCGGTGCCAACGGCATCGGCCCGAATCTGTTCGGCGTTATCGGCGGACCGGTGACGCACAGCGCCGGTTTCGCCTATTCCGACGCCTTGATCGCCCACAAGGGCACGAACCCGACCTGGACCCTGGACGAGATGGACCTGTTCCTGACCGCCCCCGGCCGCCACGTGCCGGGCACCAAGATGTCCTTTGCCGGCATCCGCGACACGGCCACGCGCGTGAATCTGATCGCATGGCTGCGCTCGCAGGGTTCGGGCGGCATGGCCATTCCGGCCCCCGATCCCGCCCGCCAGCCCGGCGCCGCTCCGGCAGCGCCCGTTGAAGGCGCCGCTCCGGTCGCCGGCGCTGAAACCGCCGCCGCCGACGCCGGTGGCCCGACCGGCGGCGCACCTGTCGCCGGACCGGCCGGCGTCGCCGCCACGCAAGCCACCCCTGCGGCTCCGCCGGCGGCGACCAGCGCACCGCGCTAAGGCCTGATGCATTTGAGTTGAGGAAGGGCGGTCTTCGGGCCGCCCTTTTTCGTTGCGGTCAGAGGCGGCGGATGACCGGCCCGTCCGAGCCCGCGACGCGATGCCGGGCGTCGGCCTCGGCGAAGGACTCGATCGCCACCCCGCCCAGGCGCCCGACGGCGTGCAGCACGCGGTCGCCGTCCAGAATGAAGCCGGCGTGGCCGTTCCACGGGCCCTCGTCCGGATCCAGCCAGATCACCAGATCGCCACGCCGGGCCTCACCCGCCGCCACGGCCTGACCGAGTTCCGCCATCTGGTCGGCGTAGCGCGGCCCCGCGCGGCCGCAGGCGTAGAGCGCCTGCTGAACCAGCCCGCAGCAATCCGTGCCGAGGGATGAGCGACCGCCGAGCTTGTAAGGCGTTCCCAGCAGCCGCTCGGCCACCTCGACCGGTTCGGCGGCGAAACTGCCGATGGGGGCCAGACCCGTGGGGTCGCCCGTCTCCACCACCAGGGCGTTGAGCGGCAGGCGGCCGTCCGTCGATCCTATGCGGTGCGTGGCCAGCGGCGCGCCGTCCTTGAGCGCGGACAGCATGACCCAGCCCACGACGCCGTCGCGGCGGGCGCGGCCCCAGACCTGATCGCCGCGCGTATCGAGCACGTCGAAGGCCTCGCCGAAGATCAGCTGGTCGATCGGATGCTCACCCGCCACGGCGTCCTGATGGATGTCGGCGACCGGAACCGCGCAATGCATCGACCGCACCGCCCGGAAGGCGGAAGCGCGCACGATCCCTTCCAGCGCCTGCTCGGCCAGATCGGGCCGGGCGAGGGTGGTGCGGGGATCAAGGCTGGCGGCGGCTGCGGTCAAACGTGGGCTCGTCCGATTGAGCCGTTGTCTTATCGGAAGAAGCCGAAAGGGCCGTTAACGCGGCGCTGCGCGCCGCGAAGGGATTGGGGATTAGGGATTAGGGATTAGGGATGAGGAAGTCGTTGGGTTCCGGCCCGGACTTCCCGGGCAGCACTGTGCTCCAAGACCTAGCCCCCTAATCCCTAATCCCTAATCCCGAGTCCCTAGTCCCTAATCCCTAGTCCCTAGTCCCTAATCCCTCATCCCTGAGCGAAGCGCCGCTTCAGCATCTCGAAACACGCCCGCAGCGCCTGCGCCTCGCCGCCTTCGGGCCAGCCGGGGCGGGCGCGGGGGTTCCAGGCGAAGATGTCCATATGGGCCCAGGCGCCGGTCGTCGGTGCGAATTTCTGCAGGAACAGGGCGGCGGTGACCGACCCGGCCTGGGCCCAGCCGGCGGAATCGTTGCGGACGTCGGCCAGCTCGCTGTCGATCGAGGCGCGATAGCCGGGCCACAGCGGCATCCGCCACAGGGGGTCGGCGACGGCGCGGGCGGCGTCGAGGAGGTCGGCGGCGAGGCCCTCGTCATCCGTGTAGAGCGGCGGCAGCTCGGGTCCCAGGGCGACGCGGGCCGCGCCGGTCAGGGTGGCGAAATCGAGCGTCACGTCGGGCGAATGCTCGCCGGCGCGGGTCAGGATATCGGCGAGGATCAGCCGGCCTTCGGCGTCGGTATTGCCGATCTCGATGGTCAGGCCCTTGCGGCTGTTCAGGATGTCGCCGGGCCGGAAGGCATCGGCGGAGATGGCGTTCTCGACCGCGGCGACCAGCACCACCAGCCGCACGGGCAGGTTCGCCTGCATGACCAGCCGGCCGAGGGCGAGGGCGTGGGCCGAGCCGCCCATGTCCTTCTTCATGTTGCGCATGCCGGCGGCGGGCTTGATGTCCAGTCCGCCGGAATCGAACACCACCCCCTTGCCGACCAGGGCGACCAGCGGGAGGTCGGCGCGGTCGAGGTTCCAGCCGATCTCGATGACCCGGGGCGCGCGATGGGGCGCGGCGGCGCGGCCGACGGCGTGGACCGCCGGATAGTTCTCCTCCAGCAGGGCGTCGCCGGTGATGACGGACAGGCTCGCGTCCGAAGCTGAGGCGATCTCGCGGGCGATGGTCTCGATCTGCAGCGGGCCCATGTCGGCGGCCGGGGTGTCGATCATCTCGCGGGCGAGGGCGCAGGCGGAGGCGATGCGCTGCATCGCCGCGACATCCAGTCCTTCGGGCGCGACCAGCCGCACGCGGTCGCGGTCGGGCCGGGCCTTGTAGCGGTCAAAGACATAGGCCCCGAGCAGGAAGGCCAGGGCCGCGGCGTGCGCCTCCTCCGGCCCGGCCTCGAGGCGGTAGAGGCCCGGCGGCAGCCTGGCCGGCAGGGCGCGGGCCGACATCGGATCGAACCGTTCGCCGACACCGACCAGAACCGCGGCGATGCCCCCCTGCCCGTCCGGCGCGACCAGCATCTGGCCGGACTTGCCCTTGAAGCCGTTGGCCTCGGCCCAGTCGCCAAACGCCGCGTCGATGGCGGCGTCCGGACCCACGAACCGCACCGGGATCGCGCCTTCGGTCTCGGTGGTCAGCAGGTCGGGATGCAGGACGGACATGGACGACGGCCTTTCCGGCCCGGGAAGGCCGATCTTAACCAAGGATTGACGAGAAAGGCCGAGTCTCGGCTCGAACCTTCCGGAGCGCCTTCCATGTCGCGCACGACCGCCCGTATCGCAACCGTCGCCCTTCTGCTGGGCTGCCTGGCCACGCCCGCCATGGCCCAGGCGCAGGCCGCCCCGCCGGCAGCGGCAACCGGTCGGCAGCCCGCCACGGCCGAGGTGCGCGCCGCCTATGAGCGCTCGGATGCGCTGAGCCGGCAGATCTTCTGGTCCGACCAGGCCGACATCGACCCCACGGACCCCGTCGCCGGCGTCAGGGCGGCCCAGGCCCTGCGCGAGCTCGGCCGGTTCGACCAGGCCGCCGAAATGGCCAGCCGGGTCCTGGTGATCCAGCCGGCCAATAGCGACGCCATGCTGGAGCTCGGGCGCGCCCATATCGCCCGGGGCCAGGCGTTTTACGGCATCGCGGCGCTGGAAGGCGCGCGCGACGCCCGCCCCGCGGACTGGCGGCCCTGGTCCCTGCTCGGCGCGGCCTATGAACAGGTCCGGCGTCCCGACGACGCCCGGGCAGCCTGGGCCCAGGCGCTGGTCCTGTCGCCCGACAATCCCGATGTCCTGTCCAATATGGCCATGTCGGCGATGACGCGCGGCGACGCCGCGGGGGCCGAGCCCCTGCTGCGCCGCGCCGTGGCCCAGCCGGGCGCGTCGCTGAAGGTGCGGCTGAATCTGGCCATGGTGCTGGGGCTGACGGGCAATCTGGCCGAGGCGGAGCAGATGCTGCGCCGCGACCTGCCGCCGGAAGCCGCCGACCGCAATCTGGCCTGGCTGCGCGAGCGCGCCGGCGGGACCGGCGTGGACCAGGCCCGCACCTGGGGCTCGCTCCAGGGCGGCTGATCGCCTATATTCAGCCCATGATCGACGAGCTCTACAGCGCGCGCATCCTCAAGCTGGCGGCCAATCTGCCGCACAGCGGACGGCTGGCTGCGCCCGAGGGCACCGGCGAGCGGGTCGCCAGACTGTGCGGCTCCAGGGCGACCGTCGATGTGACGCTGGATGCGGCGGGCCGGGTCGGAACCTTCGCCCAGGACGTCAAGGCCTGCGCGCTGGGACAGGCGGCGGCCGGCGTGCTCGGCGAGGTCGTCATCGGCGCGTCGCTGGACGAGATCGTCGCCGCGCGCGACGCCATGTCCGCCATGCTCAAGGCCGGCGGCGAGGGTCCGACGGGCCGGTTCGAGGGCCTGCGCGCCCTGAAACAGGTCTCCGACTATCCGGCGCGTCACGCCTCCACCATGGTCGCCTTCGAGGCGACCCTGGACGCCGTGCGACAGGCGATGGCCCGGGATCGGGCCGATACGCGAACTAGCCTCGCCGGCGCGGCCTGAAGGCCCGTTGCTCCTTCGCGTCTGGCGAGGGATAAGCGCGGCGACATGGCATCCGGCGGAACTCTCTATGAACGCGGCGTGCGGCTGGCCCATCGGGGCTACAAGCTGACGCTGTCGCCCCTTATCGGGCAGTCGTGCCGGTTCCGGCCGACCTGCTCGGACTACGGGCGGGACGCGCTGATCCAGCACGGACCGCTCAAGGGGGGATGGCTCACGGCCAAACGCCTCTGCAAATGCCAACCCTTCGGCGAAGGCTGGAAATACGATCCGGTGCCGCCCGCAAAGACGAAGACATGATCGACCTCAAATTCCCCGACGGCGCCTCGCGCCAGTATCCCGACGACGCCACGGGCCGTGACGTCGCCGCCTCCATCTCGCCGTCGCTGGCCAAGCGCGCGGCCCTGGTGGCCCTGAACGGCGAACAGCGCGATCTGGACCGCCCGCTGGGCGGTTCCGGCGACTTCAAACTGATCATGCGCGACGATCCGGAGGCGCTGGAGACCATCCGCCACGACGCCGCCCACGTGCTGGCCCAGGCGGTGCAGGAGCTGTTCCCCGGGACGCAGGTGACCATCGGCCCGGCGATCGAGGACGGCTTCTATTACGACTTCCACCGCGAGGAGCCGTTCTCGACGGACGACTTCGCCGCCATCGAGAAGAAGATGGCCGAGATCGTCGACCGTGACGAGAAACTGGTCCGTCAGGTCTGGGACCGGGACGAGGCGATCAAACTGTTCGAGGCCAAGGGCGAGACGTTCAAGGCCGAACTGATCCGCGACCTGCCGGGAACGGAGACGATCACGACCTACGCCACGGGCGACTGGGTCGACCTGTGCCGGGGACCGCATTTCCCCTCGACCAAATTCGTCGGCAAGGCCTTCAAGCTGACCAAGCTGGCGGGCGCCTACTGGCGCGGCGACCACCGCAATCCGCAGCTGCAGCGCATCTATGCGACGGCCTGGGCCTCGAAGGAGGACCTCGAGGCCTATCTGTTGCGGGTCGAGGAGGCCGAGAAGCGCGACCACCGCCGCATCGGCAAGGCCATGGGCCTGTTCCACATGCAGGAGGAAGGCCGGGGCATGGTCTTCTGGCACCCGAAGGGCTGGATCCTGTGGCGGGTGCTGGAGGCCTATATGCGCCGCCGGCTGGACGCCGCCGGCTATGTCGAGGTCAAGACGCCCCAGGTGCTGGACCGGACCTTCTGGGAGAAGTCGGGCCACTGGGAGAAATACCGCCCCAATATGTTCGTCTGCGAGACGGTCGAGGGCGAGACCCTCAGCCTGAAGCCGATGAACTGCCCGGGTCACGTCCAGATCTTCGACCAGGGCCAGCGGTCGTATCGCGAACTGCCGCTGCGCATGGCCGAGTTCGGAGCCTGCCACCGCTATGAGCCGTCGGGGGCCCTGCACGGCCTGATGCGGGTACGCGGCTTTACCCAGGACGACGCCCACATCTTCTGCCGCGAGGACCAGATCGTCGAGGAGACGGAACGGTTCATCCGCCTGACCCAGGTGATCCACGCCGATCTGGGCATGACCACGCACGAGATCGCCCTGGCCACCCGGCCGGAGGTGCGCGCGGGCACGGACGAGTTCTGGGACAAGGCCGAGGCCATGCTGGGCGAGGCCGCGCGTCTGGCCGGGGTCGACCCGGTCATCGCCGAGGGCGACGGCGCCTTCTACGCGCCCAAGCTGGACTTCATCGTCAAGGACGCCATCGGCCGGACCTGGACCTGCGGCACGTTGCAGCTCGACTATGTCCTGCCCGAGCGGCTGAACGCCGAATACATCGGCGAGGACGGTCAGAAGCACCGGCCGGTCATGCTGCACCGGGCCATCCTGGGCTCGTTCGAGCGATTCATCGGCATCATGATCGAGAACTACGCGGGGGCCTTCCCGCTGTGGCTGGCGCCGACCCAGGTCGTGGTGGCGACCATCGTCTCCGAGGCCGACGACTACGCCCGCGACGTGGTCGAGAAGCTCAAGGCCGCGGGCCTGCGCGCCGAGACCGACCTGCGCAACGAGAAGGTCGGCTACAAGGTACGCGAACACTCGGTCGGCAAGGTCCCGGTCATCGCCGTGGTCGGCAAGAACGAGGCCGAGGCGGGCACGGTGGCGATCCGCCGTCTGGGCTCGCAGGCGCAGGAGGTGGTGTCGCTGGACGAGGCGATCCGCATCCTGACCGAGGAAGCGACGCCGCCGGATCTGCGCCCGGCCTGATCCCGGGTCCGGAAAACAAAAAGCCCGCCATCGCGATCGCGGTGGCGGGCTTTTCAATGGGCGCTGAAGCGCCAGTTACAGCAGCCGCTTGCGCATGGCCTGGGACAGCATGTCGATCAGGGTCACGGCGACGACGATGATGATCGCGATGGTCGAAACCGTGCGGTAGTCGAACGCCTGCAGGCTCTCGAACAGAACCTGGCCGATACCGCCCGCGCCGATCAGGCCGAGCACGGTGGCGGCGCGGCTGTTCGACTCGAACCGGTAGAGGGCGAAGCTGGTCCACAGGGGCGCGACCTGGGGCAGGACGCCCCAGGCGATCTCATGCAGCCTGCCGGCCCCGGTCGCCTTCACGCCCTCGATGGGGCCCTTGTCGATCGACTCCACGGCCTCCGAGAACAGTTTGGCGAGAACGCCGGCGGTGTTCAGGGCGATGGCGAGAACACCCGCCAGCGGGCCGAGGCCGACGGCGACGATGAACAGGGTGGCGACCACGAGATCCGGCACCGAGCGCAGCAGGTCCATGAGCCGGCGCACCGGCCAGACCAGCCAGGCCGGCGACAGGTTGCGCGAAGCCATCAGGCTGAGCGGCACGGCCAGGAAGACCGCCAGGAAGGTGCCCCAGAGCGCGATCTGGACCGTCAGCCACATCTGGCCGACGAGCGGCCGCCAGTTAGCGAAATTCGGGTTCAGGAAGTCCTTGCCGTAGTTCTGCATCTTCTCGGGGCTCGAGAAGAGTGCGCCAAGATTGGGCAGGTCGACCGTCTTGAACGCGGCCATCAGGATGATGGCGAAGCCGCCCCACAGCAGGAGATCGAGCGACCAGGCCGAGAGAGACTTCTTCGGCGCGTCCGGCACCACGGCGGGATCGTTTGCTGTCTGCGTCCCCTTCGGCAGAAGATTGACGATGATCGCGAAGACCGCGAGCAGGCCGATGAGGGCGAAGGGGCTCCAGCGCGCGAACTGCGCGCCGGCGCTGGCGGGCGGGGCGACCTCGGGCGGGCGGCCTTCCCGGCGCGCCTGGTCGGCCTTCATCACCCGGATCGGATCGAGATAGCTGTCGTCGGCGGCGCGGAACTGGGAATAGTTCAACCCGCGCATGACCTCCCGCTGGCGGTCCACGTCGGGGCCGAGGCCCTGGCCATAGGTGGTGAAGAAGCGGCGGATCTTGTCCTTCACATCGGCCGGCAGGTCCGAGCGGATGACAATGCCCGATTCCGGAATGGGCGGGGACTGCCAGATTTCCTCGATCTGGTCCGCGATCTGCGGGTTCTGGCGACGCAGGAAGACGGTGTTGACCGAGTTCGACGTGGCGACGTCCACCTGTCCATTGGCGACCGAGAAGGCGTTCGCCTGGTGGTTGGCCGAGCGCACGGTCGAGAAACAGGCCCGCGGGTCGATGTCGCGCGGCGCGAAGAAATAGGTCATCGGCGCGAGCGTGCCGGAGGTGGACTGGGCGTCGCCGATGCCGAAGGTGTAGCGCTTGCCGCAGGCGATGACGTCCTCGATCGTGATGCCCGAGCCCTTCCTCACGATGATGGTCGAGACGTAGGAATCCTTGCCCTCGATATCGACGGTGCGGGCGATGACCTCGCCCTGGGCGCGGTCAATGGCCTGGACGGCGGGCAGGGCCGAGAACCAGCCGATCTGGGCCTGGTCGGCGCTCATGGCCTCGACCAGCACGCTGTAGTTGGAGCCGAAGACCGGTTCGACCGGGATACCGAGCGCCTGTTCCAGATCGTCCAGCAGGGGCTGCCACAGGGGCCCCGACGAGGCCTGGCCCTCGGCCGACAGCACGGTGAAGACGATCTTCTCCGGGCGGCGCGTCTGGGCGGACGCGTCGCCGCTCCAGGCCAGGCCGAGAAGGACCACCGTCAGCGCAAGCGCGGCGGCGAAAAGGTTTCTGAGGCTGCTCATGCCCTGGTGTCCTGGATCGCGCCTTCGGACGGACGTCCGGTGAAGGCGATCATGC
>JAUYAG010000090.1 GCA_030693575.1 Brevundimonas sp.
GGGCCTGTCCCTGTTCGTCGTGCCCAAGTTCCTGGTGAACGAGGACGGCTCGCTGGGCGAGCGCAACGGCGTGTCCTGCGCCGGGCTCGAGCACAAGATGGGCATCCACGGCAACGCCACCTGCGTCATGGCCTATGAGAACGCCAAAGGCTGGCTGGTCGGGACCGAGAACAAGGGCATGGCGGCGATGTTCGTCATGATGAACGAGGCCCGCCTCGGCACCGGCCTGCAGGGTCTGTCGATCGGCACCGCCGCCTATCAGGCCGCCGTGGAATTCGCCCACGACCGCCTGCAGGGCCGCAGCCTGACCGGGCCGAAGAGCCCCGAGCTGCCGGCCGACTCCATCATGGTCCACCCCGACGTGCGCCGCATGCTGCTGGAGGCCAAGGCCTTCGTCGAAGGTGGGCAGGCCTTCACCCTGTGGACCGCGCTGCAGGCCGATCTGCAACACTCGAACGACGCGGCCGAGGCGCAGAAGGCCCATGACTATATGGGTCTGATCACCCCGGTGCTGAAAGCCTATCTGACCGACAAGGGCTTCCACGTCGCCTCTCTGGCCATGCAGGTCCACGGCGGCAGCGGCTACACTGAACATTTCGCGGCGTCGCAGTATCTGCGCGATGCGCGGATCACCATGATCTACGAAGGCGCCAACGGCATCCAGGCGCTGGATCTGGTGGGCCGCAAACTGCCGGCCAACGGCGGGCGGGCAATCATGAGCTGGTTCGCCGACATCGACGCCTTCGTGTCCGAGAACGGTGCCGAGGGCCCGATCAAACCCTTCGTCGACGGCCTGGCCGACGCCAAGAAGAAGCTGCAGGAAGGCACGATGTGGCTGATGCAGAACGGGATGCAGAACCCGGACAATGCCGGGGCGGCGTCGACCGACTATCTGCACATCTTCGGCCTGACGGCGCTGGCCTATATGTGGGCGCAGATGGCCAAGGCGGCACAGGCCCAGGTCGACGCCGGGACCAGCGATCCCTTCTATGCCAACAAGCTGATGACCGGCCGCTATTTCGTGGAGCGGATCCTGCCGGATACGGGGGCGCATCTGGTCAAGATGAAGACCGGCGCCGAGGTGTTGATGCAGATGCCGGCAGAGGCGTTCTAGAGACGCACTGATGATCTCCCTCCCCCTCCGGGGGAGGGTCGTCGGCGAAGCCGACGGGGTGGGGAGGGCTCGGCAATCCAGCCGCAGCGCCCTCGTCGCCCAGCCCCTCCCACCCGGCCGCTTCGCGGCCACCCTCCCTCGGAGAGGGAGGGAGAAGCTGAGCGTATGCCATGAACGTCCTCAACGTCCCCGAACCCGATTTCATGCAGGAAGAGGAGATCGTCCTCTTCTCCGACAGCGTCGGCAAATGGATCGACGAGCACGCCTCGCCCGAGGCGGTGCAGTCGTGGCTGGCCAATTCCAGCGTGCCGCGCGAACTTTGGAACGCGTCGGGCGACGCCGGTCTGCTGGGGCTGTCGATGCCCGAGGAAGACGGCGGCATGGGCGGGGACTACCGGCATGAGGTGGTGCTGATGCGCCAGCTGGGCTGGAAGGGCGCGGACCATTTCGGCATCTCGCTGCACAATGCGATCGTCATGCCCTACATCTGGCACTACGGCACCGCCGAGCAGAAGGCGCGCTGGCTGCCGCGGCTGCAATCGGGCGAACTGGTCGGTGCCATCGCCATGACCGAGCCGGGCGCCGGTTCCGACCTGCAGGGGGTCAAGACCACCGCCATCAAGACCGGCAACCAGTATGTGGTGAACGGCTCCAAGACCTTCATCACCAACGGCCAGCTGGCGAACTTCATCATCGTAGTGGCCAAGACGGACCCGTCGGAAGGCGCCAAGGGCACCTCGCTGATCGTGGTCGAGACGGACGGAGCCGAAGGCTTCGAGCGTGGCCGGAACCTGCACAAGATCGGCATGGAGGGGAATGACACCTCCGAACTGTTCTTCAACGATGTGAAGGTCCCGGGCGAGAACATCATCGGCGGCGGCGAGGGCCAGGGCTTCATCCAGCTGATGCAACAGCTGCCGCAGGAGCGGCTGAACATCGCCGTCCAGGGCGTGGCCGCGGCCGAGCGCGGGCTTCAGGAGACGCTGGCCTACGTCAAGGAGCGCAAGGCCTTCGGCAAGCGCGTCATCGACTTCCAGAACACCCAGTTCAAACTGGCCGAGGTGAAGACCAAGCTGACGGTGGCCAAGGTCTTCGTCGACCACTGCATGGGGCTGCACCTGAAGGGTCAGCTCGACGCCGTCACCGCCTCCATGGCCAAATACTGGGTCACCGACATCCAGGGCGAGGTCATCGACGAGATGCTGCAGCTGCACGGCGGCTACGGCTATATGAACGAGTATCCGATCGCCCAGCTGTACAAGGATGCGCGGGTGCAGCGGATCTACGGCGGCACCAACGAGATCATGAAACTCTTGATCGCGCGCACGCTGTAGGTTCAGGCACTGCGCCTTGTCATCCCGGCCGGAGCGAAGCGAAGAGCCGGGACGGGACCGACCATAACTTTGAGGGTCCGGTCGGCCTGCCGAACCGGGCCAAAGCCTGACCGACGCGCTGGCGACCGGATACATGCAGAGGCGCCTGGACCTGGCCTTCTCCCGGCTCGCCCCTTACGGGCCGTCCGGGACGGTAAGAAATTCAGCACACGAGCGTCCCGGATCTCGCTTCGCTCGTCCGGGATGACAAGATCGGCGAGGAGGGTAAGAACTGAGCCATGGTCCGCCTCCACGTCCCCACGCC
Organism: Brevundimonas sp.; assembly: GCA_030693575.1. Classification (GTDB taxonomy): domain Bacteria; phylum Pseudomonadota; class Alphaproteobacteria; order Caulobacterales; family Caulobacteraceae; genus Brevundimonas. The sequence continues at coordinate 2,753 of JAUYAG010000090.1, forward strand.
CCTGTCCGCCGACGCCGCCGTCCTGCCGACGCTCGACCAGTCGCGTTACCTGACCCAGGTGATGCGGCTGAAGCTCGGGGACAGTCTGCTGGCGTTCAACGGGCGCGACGGGGAGTGGCGCTGCGTCATCGCCGAAATCCTCAAGAAGGGCGTGGTGCTGCGGGCCGAGGAAATGGTGCGTCCGCAGGCCATGGGGCCGGATGTGCAGCTGCTGATCGCCGTGGTGAAGAAGTCCGCCCTGGAGTTCGCCGTCGAGAAGGCCACCGAACTGGGGGCGCGGCGGGTCGGGCTGGTGGTCACGCACCGGACGCAGGTCCAGCATGTGCGGATGGACCGGCTCGATGCCATCGCCATCGAGGCGGCCGAACAGACCGGCCGGCTGGACGTGCCGATGATCGACGAACCGGTGAAGCTGGGCGACGTGCTGGACGGCTGGGAGGCCGGGCGGCGGCTGATGTTCTGCGACGAGACCGGCGGCGCGCCCGCGGGGACAGCGCTGGCGCAGGCCGGCGGGGGGGCCTGGTCGATCCTGATCGGTCCCGAGGGTGGATTTTCGCAGGAGGAGCGGGAGCGGCTGCGGGCCCTGCCCTTCACCACCGCCGTGTCGCTGGGGCCGCGGATCCTGCGGGCCGACACCGCCGCGATCGCCGCCCTGACCCTGTGGCAGGCGGCCGTGGGCGACTGGGACCGCTAGCGGGTCGCCCGCCTTCAGGGCAGGATGGGCCATGTTCAACGAACTCGCCCTGTCGACGGTCATGGCCCTGCTCGCGGTCAGTCTTCACGGCTTCGGCCTGCTCAGTCTCGGCCGGGGCCTCGAATTCTATGAAATCCGGGCCGGGCGATCCTATGTCGAAGGCCCGCTGTGGGGGCACGCCCTGCTGACCATCGCCGTGGTCCTGGGCCTGTTCGTCATCCATGGCGTCGAGATCTGGATGTACGCCGCACTCTACAAACTGATCGGGGCCGTGCCCGACCTGCGCGAGGCGGTGTATTTCTCCAGCATCAGCTACGGCTCGATCGGCTATGACGACTCGCTGATGGCGCCGGAGTGGCGACTGCTGGGTGCGATCGAAGGGGTGGCGGGGGCGATTCTGCTGGGTTGGTCGGTCGCCTTCTTCGTGAGCGTGATGACGCCGTTCACCGCCCGCAAGAAACACGGCATGGTCCATCGCAACGACCCTTGAGGAACGCGCCGTTTCGCCCCATCTAGCCGCCACAACAGGGCTGAATGCATGACCGACGCCGCGCCGCTTTCCCGGGAAGACCTGATCGGCGCCATGTCGAAGGGCGCCAAGCCGAAGGCGCAGTGGCGCATCGGCGCCGAGCACGAGAAATTCGGCTTCGACCGCACCACCCTGCGCCGCCCGGCCTATGAGGGCGAGAGTGGCATCCTGGCCATGCTGACAGGCCTGCAACGCTTCGGCTGGAGCCCCATCGAGGAGGCCGGCTACGTCATCGCCCTCGAGCGCAAGAACGAAGAGGGCATGACCGCCTCGATCTCGCTGGAGCCGGGCGGGCAGTTCGAACTGTCGGGCGCGCCGCTGAAGGACGTCCACGACATCTGCAACGAGACCGGCCAGCACCTGATGGAGGTCAAACAGGTCGCCGACCAGATCAACCTCGGCTTCATCGGCGCGGGCTTCGACCCGATGTGGCGGCGCGAGGACGTGCCGGTCATGCCCAAGGGCCGTTACAAGATCATGCGCGCCTATATGCCGAAGAAGGGGTCGCTGGGCCTCGACATGATGCTGCGCACCTGCACCATCCAGTCGAACCTCGATTTCGCGGACGAGGCCGACATGGTCGCCAAATTCCGCACCTCCCTGGCGCTGCAGCCGATCGCCACCGCCCTGTTCGCCTGTTCGCCCTTCATCGAGGGCAAGCCCAGCGGTTTCCTGTCCGCGCGCGCCAATGTCTGGACCGACACCGATCCCGATCGGACGGGCATGCTCGACTTCGTCTTCCAGGACGGCTTCGGCTACGAGCGCTACGCCGACTATGCGCTGGATGTGCCGATGTATTTCGCCAAGCGCGGCGAGACCTATGTCGACCTGTCGGGCCAGTCCTTCCGCAGCTTCATGACCGACGGCCTGCCGGCCCTGCCCGGCGAGCGGGCGACGCTGAAGGACTGGAACGACCACCTGACCACCCTCTTCCCCGAGGTGCGGCTGAAATCCTACCTCGAGATGCGCGGCGCTGACGGCGGGCCGTGGAGCCGCATCTGTGCGTTGCAGGCCCTGTGGGCCGGGGTGTTGTACGACGGCGCGGCGCTGGCCGCGGCCTGGGATCTGGTCAAGGACTGGGACATCGCCGACCACGAACGCCTGCGCCGCGACGTGACGCGGCTGGGCCTCAAGGCCGAGGTCGCCGGGCGGTCGGTGCGCGACATCGCCGTTGATCTGGTCAGCATCGCTCGCGAAGGCCTGAAGAGCCGCGCCCGGTTCAGCGGCGGCATGGTCGACGAGCGCGGCTATCTGTCGGAGCTGGAGGACATCGCCGACAGCGGCATCACGCCGGCCGACCGGCTGCTGGCGCTGTACAACGGAGAGTGGCAGGGCGACCTGACGCGGATGTATCGCGACTTCGCCTACTAGGCGGCAATGGGACCTTAACTCCCCTAGCGTCAAGGTTCGGACCGTAGACGGTCAGGACGATAGTATCATGAGTTGCATCCCGTGCACCGAAGCGGAAACGGAGGACCGCGAGACGGCGTTCTTCGCCGTTCCCCCGGCGGGCGCCGAACTGGCCACCTTCTTCGACGTGTCCCTCGACCTGCTGGTCATCCGGGACATCACGGGCCGGGTGGTGCGGGTCAGCCCCTCCTGGAGCCATGTGCTCGGCTACACGCCCGAGGAAATGCAGGGCGTCGCCCTGCTGACCCTGGTTCACCCGGACGATCTGCCCGGGACCCGGGGGAGCGTTCGGGAGGTGGAAACCCGACGCCCCGGCGATCCGGTTCTGGGTCATATCAATCGCTACCGCCACAAGGACGGCCACTACCGCACCCTCGAATGGCGCGCGAGCCGCTTCGGGGAACACATCTATGCCGTCGCCCGCGACGTCACCGACCGCGTCGCCGCAGAGCAGGCGTTGATCGAGGCCAAGGCGGCGGCCGAGGCGGCCAACACCGCCAAGTCCGAATTCCTCGCCAATATGAGCCATGAGATCCGGACCCCCCTGAACGGCGTCATCGGCATCGTGGACGCCCTGTCGCGCACGCCCCTGTCGCCGGAGCAGGCGGAGATGGTGTCCCTGATCCGGGGCTCGGGAACGACGCTGGAGCGGCTGGTCTCCGACATCCTGGATGTGTCCAAGATCGAGGCCGGCCAGCTGGACCTCGAGTCCCGCGCCTTCGACCTCGAGGAAGCCCTGGAGCCGCTGGCGGTCATGGGGGCGCGGGCCGAGGACAAGGGTCTGGCCTTCCATGTCGAACGGAGCCCCGAGGCGCGCGGCCTGTTCGTCGGCGACAGCACCCGGGTCCGTCAGGTTCTCGGCAACCTTCTGTCCAACGCCGGCAAATTCACGGCGTCCGGCTCCGTCACCGTCCGGATCGAGGCCTGGCCGGACGATCCGGATCAGCCCTCCGCCGCGCATCAGGTCGCGATCACGGTCGAGGACACCGGCGTCGGCTTCAATGCCGGCCATGCCGCCCGGCTGTTCGAGCGGTTCAACCAGGCCGACGGGACCATCACCCGCCGCTTCGGCGGCACGGGCCTCGGCCTGTCCATCTGCCGGGCGCTGGTGGTGATGATGGGCGGCTCGATCGAGGCCCGGTCGACCCCCGGTGCCGGCAGCCGCTTCCGCTTCGTCCTGCCGCTGGATCGCGCGGGCAGCCTCGCCGACTATGATGATCGCGAGTGCGCCGGCGGACCGGACGCCCTGCCCGTCCCTGACCGGACCCTGAAGGTTCTGCTGGCCGAGGATCATCCCACGAACCAGCGCGTGGTCCAGCTCATCCTCGGCGGTCAGGGCGCCGAGGTCGTCACCGCCGACGACGGTGCCCAGGCGGTCGCGGCCTTCGAGGCCGGCACCTTCGACGTGGTGCTGATGGACATGCAGATGCCGGTCATGGATGGCCTGACCGCGACCCGGGCGATCCGCGCGCTCGAGGCATCCATGCCCGACCGGCCGCGCACCCCCATCCTCATGCTGAGCGCCAACGCCATGGCCGAGCATCGCGCCGACTCGCTCGCCGCCGGCGCGGACGCCCATGTGGCCAAGCCGATCACCGCCGTCAGCCTGCTGGCGGGGATTCAGTCGGTGCTTGGGGACTGAGCGACCACCGGCGCCTGCCGCCTGTCGGGACTTGATCACCGGCCTCAACGCGCAGAGGCTTGGCCGTAACAAGGCTGGAGGCGGGGCATGAACGGATTGGGCGTTGTCGCGATCGTGGCCGCGCTGGGGATGGCCGGATGCCGGGAGCCCACCGCGGCCGCCGGGCCTGACGCGCCCCAGGCCGCGCCGCAGGCACCCGCCGCGCTCGGCGTGACCTTCGACCGGGCCGCCGGTCTGCAGATGCGCCCCTGCGATGAGGACATGGGTCCACGCTGCGTGATCCTGTCTGACCCGGCCGCCGAGGAATTCCTGCGCGACCTGCTCACGGTGCAGGTTCACGCCGGGTCGCTTGAGACCGTCGCGGCTGAGGAGGCGGGCTTCGTGCGCGACGCCGGGGGGCGGTTGATGACTACCTACGGCCGGTTCGAGCCGGTCGCCGTCGAGGCGTTCGAGGTGAACGGCCAGTCGGGCCTGCGCGCCGTGGTCACCTGCGGGATCAGCGACCCCGAGACAGGCTTCCACGCCGGCGCCGGCGAATGCCTGTGGGCGGTCGTCAGCGACGGCACCCAGTCCGTGGTGATCTCGTCGAGCGGTTTCGGCAACGGCCTGGAGGCCGCTGAAGCGGCCGTACGCTCGATCCGCTTCACGACAGATTGACAAGGATTGCCATTGAGCGGACGCTCGGCCCTGAAGGAGCGCCGCCCATGGCCACCATGAACATCTCCCTGCCCGACCAGATGAAGGCCTGGGTCGAGGAGCAGACCCGCAGCGGCCGCTACGGCAACTCCAGCGACGTCGTTCGCGACCTGATCCGGCGGGAGCAGGTGAAGGCCGAGAAGATCGCGCACTGGCAGCGGCTCGTCGATGAAGCGCGCGCCAGCGGCATCAGTCATCGGACGATGGAGGACATTCGCGCCGACGCGAAGGCGCGAATCGCGGCCCGTGACGCCGCGGAATGAGCGCCTGGCGGCTGGCGCAGCGCGCCGACGACGACATTCTCGCGGTCTACCTTCAGGGGTATGAGATGTTCGGAGAACGGCAGGCGGATCGCTATCATGACGAGCTGCATGCCCTGTTCCAGAAACTTGCGGACCATCCCGGTATGGCGCGCGTCAGGTCGGAGATAACCCCGCCTGTTCGAGCCTTCCCGTTCAAGTCCCATGTGGTGATCTACGAAGACGCGCCGGATGGCATTGTCATCCTGAGCGTCCGGCACGGCCATGAAGACTGGCAGAACGATCCGCCTGGTTTGAAGATCGGCCCTGACTGACCGACCAGCACCATCGGGTTTCCCACGCCCGACGCGCGCGGCTAGAACCGCGCCATGCCGACCGAGAACGAGCGCAAATACGTCCTGTCCGATCCGGCGGCGGTGCTGGCCCTGTGGGACCGGTCGGACTGGAGCGAGATCCGCCAGGGCTATCTTCCGGGCGACGGCCGCATCCGGCGGCAGACGCGGGACGGCGTCGCGGCCGACACCTTCACCTGCAAGATTCCGGCGGCGGGCCGGCTGATCGAGATCGAGACGGCGCTGGCCGAGCCGCGCGACTTCGACGACCTGTGGCCGCTGACCGACCGGCGCATCCACAAACTGCGGCGGACGCAGACCGACCGGCACGGCCTGCACTGGGACATCGACCTGCTGCTGGACGCCGACGGCGCCTGCTATTTCGCCATGGCCGAATGCGAGATGCCCGAGGCCATGGATGCGCCGCCGCAGATCCTGCCCGCGCTGGCATCCTTCATCGCCTATGCCGTGCCGCGCGACCGGCAGGGCGAGTTCGTCAATTCGCGGCTGGCCGATCCCGGCTATGCTGCGTCCCTGGCCTTCTGACCCGAGCGGAGCTTCTCATGACCGGAACCATTCGCGTCGGCATCGGCGGCTGGACCTATGAGCCGTGGCGCGGGGTCTTCTATCCGGACAGGCTGAGCCAGAAGAAGGAGCTGGAGTACGCCAGCTCGAAGCTGACCTCGATCGAGCAGTAGTGCGGAGTTAAGCACCACCGTTCGCGGGGTCTGCTCACCAGCAAGCGACGTCCAGCTAAGCGCGAAGAGGGTTCGCCGACAGCCGACGGCCGACAAGGCTAGCTCAGCTCGCTGTCATTACTGCCCGGCGATCCAAGCCCGCCCTAAGAAGTCGCGGCGTGGCTACGTGTAGAACCTGATAGAACCATCGGGGGCTTGGACGATCTTAGCGTTTCCAGAAAACTGAATGCTGGCGCCCTCTCCGGCGTGGATGGCGGTCGTAGCCGTCGTCGAACTACTGTTGTCGCCGAAATAGGCGCGCCCATTCACGGCTCCGATCGAGATGCTGCTAGGTGCATTTAGGTGGCTTCGGGTGATTGTTATGACACCATTTTTTGCCAACGCCTCGATGACGGTCGAGGCTTGCATCGTCACACCATTCACGTTGATGATGTTTTGGAGCTCCTGCTCCAACTGCTCAACAGTCGGAGGATTCGGGCCAGTCAAGCGCGCTTTGAGATAATCGTAAACTGCGTTGCCAGCGACGCCCAAGCCTAGGCCTGACAGGATCGAAATCGGGTCCATGCTCATCTCCCTTTAGGCAGAATTACCACGCCTGACGATCTCAACCAACCAGGCCACCCCGCTTCCGCCCCTTAGCGGACGGCCCGGCAGGTCTGTCATTATCGCGGGCAACCTCAAACCCTACGATCAAAGCCGATGCAGGGGCGAGAGACGATCGACGAAGCCGAAGACGAGTTCCGCGACTGGACAAAACCAGCCATGGTGGAAAGAGCGCATGGTGGCGCTCAAAAAAATGCCTTGGGCACCGCCCGATAAGGCCATTGCCGCGCTTGTGATGGCGCGCGTGCAGTTACTTTTCGAAGATGAGGACCTTGGCAAGCGGGCGACCTCGTTGATCTTGGCCGAAGGCGACAGTCTCAGGCTGAAATCCGACGGCCGCACCCTGAGGTTCAATAGGGTATGGGTGCTGGAAACGCCGGTCAGAGAAATCGCTGACACGATGCGACTATGTCTGACACCGTGAGCAATGACGCCGTTTATGGGAAGGCTACGCGTCCGGTACAATCCGGGAATCGCCCTTCCAAGGTAGCGCGTCCAGAAGTGCCTGCACGGCTTGAAAGGCGGTCCCCAACGATCCCTCGTTTACAGCCACGCCAGCCAGACGCCCGTCTTCCACTGTGCAGTGGAAAACGTCGCCATGAAGCCCGGAAATTACAATCGCCCCTCCACCGGGCGCGTGTATGCCGAAGCCGTCAATCGGGACGTTCGGCAGGGCCTTGCCTCTCGCCTTGCCCTGGCTGCGCTCGTCTGCGTGGGCGGTCGAGTCCCGGACGCCTGCCAAGTCGGGGACACCAGCCGCGAGAATGCCGAGAGCGATGTCTGATGCAGCGGCTGATGAGCCAATCCGCTTGAGCGACAACAACGTCTTGCGAACCCCGTCGAGGGCAAAAAGAAAGGATTTTGCATGCAGGAACGGAAGCTGGTGTTGGTAGGATCTGGGCAATTTCCCTTCGGCCGCCTCGGCTTCGACCATTCTGACGCTGACTTCATTTCTCACCTCGTCTTGGCGGGAATAGTCCCAGTCGCGCAGCCCCAACTCCGCCTTGACCTCTTTTTCGAGCACCATTCGCTTTTCAGATCGCGCAGCCCACTCGGCTTGGTCGAGACCGGCAACGCGCTCACCGCGTTGCTGCTGAAAAAGCATTAGAGCCAAGGAAGCCAAGACTAGGTCGGACTCAGCCTGATAGAGCAACACTTGTATTTGATGGGAATCGTCGCCGGTATGATCCAGCCATGTGCCTGGGTATTTCAGAAATCCAATCATCAATGCCGATCCAATCTATGACAGCATAGATCGTCTCACAGGCAGAGTGATTCACATACGGCGAAGCTACCTCCGCCGGTTGTTCAACGTGGCGATGCTCAGAGGAGAAGTTCAGGCATGACGGGCAGGACCTACGTCGGCGTCGGAGGATGGACTTATGAGCCTTGGCGCGGAGTCTTCTATCCGGAAAAACTGTCTCAAAAACAAGAACTTACGTTCATGTCGACTCACCTGAGCTCGATCGAGATCAACGGCACCTACTATTCGACCTTCAAACCGGACAGCTGGATGAAGTGGCGGGACGAGACGCCCGACGACTTCGTGTTCGCGGTCAAGGCCAGCCGCTACTGCACCAACCGCAAGATCCTGTCGGAGATGGGCGAGTCGATGGAGCGGTTCCTCGGCCAGGGGCTGAGCGCGCTGGGCGACAAGCTGGGGCCGATCAACTGGCAGTTCATGGGGACCAAGAAGTTCGATCCGGTCGATTTCGAGGGCTTCCTGAAGCTGCTGCCGAAAGAACAGGACGGGGTGCGGCTGCGGCATGCGCTGGAGGTGCGGAACCCGACGTTCGACACCCAGGCGTTCTATGATCTGGCGGCGAAATACGAGGCGGCCATCGTCTATGCCGTCGACGAGGAAGCGCCGGAGTGGCCGCGGATCGACCAGCCCACGGCAGACTTCAGATACGCCCGGCTGATGTCGAGCCGCGAGGACGAGCCCACCGGCATGACGTCCGCCGAGCTGGACGGGATCGTCAAACAGACCCGCGACTGGGCGAAGACCGGCGACGTCTTCGCCTATTTCATCGCCGGGGCGAAGGTGCGCAATCCGGCGGCGGCCCAGGCGCTGATCGGCAAATTGGCCTGAAGCCGTTGCGCAGGGCCTTCGGCGCCCTCACTTGAGACCAGCCTTCCAGGAGCCCTCCCCCATGCCCATCGCCACCCGCGCCTTCGCCGCCACGTCCAGCACCGCCCCGCTGTCGCCCTATGACTTCGACCGGCGCGATCCGGGTCCGGACGATGTGGCCATCGAGATCAAATTCGCGGGCGTCTGCCACTCCGACCTGCACATCGTGAAGAACGACCTCGGCAACACGACCTATCCGATCGTGCCGGGCCATGAGATCGCGGGCGTGGTGACGGCGGTTGGGTCGGGCGTCAGCCGCTTCAAGGTCGGCGACCGGGTCGGCGTCGGCTGCATGGTCGACAGCTGCCGCCAGTGCCAACCCTGCCGCGAGGGCGAAGAGCAGTACTGCGTGCCCGGCATGACCCAGACCTATGGCTCGGCCGATCCCAAGGGCGCGGCGGTGGGCCAGAAGATCACCCAGGGCGGCTATTCCACCGCCATCGTGGTCGACCAGAACTATGTCGTGACCATCCCCGACAGCATTCCGCTGGACGCGGCCGCGCCGCTGCTGTGCGCCGGTATCACCACCTATTCGCCGCTGAAGCACTGGAAGGTCGGACCGGGCTCGAAGGTGGCGGTGATCGGCCTCGGCGGCCTGGGTCATATGGCGGTCAAACAGGCGGCGGCCATGGGGGCGGAGGTGACCGTCCTGTCGACCTCGGACCGCAAGAAGGGCGACGCCGAACGGATGGGTGCCAAGCATTTCCTGATCAACTCGGACAAGGCGGCGATGCAGGCGGCGGGCGAGAGCTTCGACCTGATCATCAACACCGTCTCGGCCACGCATGAGATCGCCAGTCATGTCCAGCTGCTGGCCAAGGACGGCACCATGGTCATGCTGGGCCTGACCACGGAGGGCCTGCCGGTCTATGCCATGGGCCTGCTGTGGCGGCGCCGGTCGGTGGCCGGCTCGCTGATCGGCGGCATCCGCGAGACCCAGGAGATGCTCGACTTCTGCGCCGAGCACGGCCTGGCCTGCGACATCGAGGTGATCGCACCGGACCAGATCAACGAAGCCTATGCCCGGCTGGAGAAGTCCGACGTGCGGTACCGGTTCGTGCTGGATATGGCGCGGATCTGAGGAGGGTGATTGGTGGTTGGTGATTGGTGGCTGGCGGCCGCCTGAGCGGGAGCACGGTCTGCGCCGCCCTTCCGCCGGGATTGACGCAGCCAATCACCAGCCACCAATCACCAGCCACCCTTCCCGCGCACCCGCCATCCGGCTAAAGCATGGTCCTTGAAGGTCGCGCGTCAGACGCGGCTCCAAGGGACAAGGAAACGCACATGGCTCGAGTGGCTCTGGTCACGGGTGGAACCCGCGGCATCGGCAAGGCGATCGTTCAGCGGCTGAAGGAAGACGGCATGCTCGTCGCCGCCGGCTATTCCGGCAATGTCGAGGCCGCCGAGGCCACCGCGAAGGAGCTGGGCGTCTCGATCGTCAAGGGCAACGTCGGCTCGTTCGACGATTGCGCCCGCGCCGTGAAGGAGATCGAGGACCAGCTCGGCCCCATCGACATCCTGGTCAACAACGCCGGCATCACCCGCGACGGCTTCTTCCACAAGATGAACTCGGAACAGTGGTCCGACGTGATCCGCGTGAACATGGACAGCGTGTTCAACATGACGCGTCAGGTCATCAACGGCATGCGCGACCGCGGCTTCGGCCGGATCGTCAACATCAGCTCGATCAACGGCCAGAAGGGTCAGATCGGCCAGACCAACTATTCGGCCGCCAAGGCCGGGATGATCGGCTTCACCAAGGCGCTGGCGCTGGAGAACGCGCGCAAGGGCGTGACCGTGAACTGCATCGCGCCGGGCTATATCGACACCGAAATGGTCGGCGCCATGGACGAAAAGGTCCTGGCCGGGATCATTTCCCAGATCCCGGTCGGAAGGCTCGGAAAAGGCGAGGAAATCGCTGACATGGTGTCCTGGCTGGCCGGCGAACGTGCCGGATATGTCACAGGCTGCACCCTGTCGCTGAACGGCGGTCAGTATCTGGTCGGCTGAGCCGGTCCTGCCCAAAATCCGCCGCGTGACGATTCCACCACTGCTGTCATGGAGTTGACGGCAAGGGTCAGATCGGCGCGAACGCCGCTTCCGGCCGCGATGGCGATCGCCCTCGCGGCGGCGGCGCTGTCGCTGGTGTCGATGCCCGCCGAGGCCCAGGCCCAGAACCAGGGCAACGCCCAGGCGGACCAGGCCCAGGCCCTACGCAACCGTAACGCCGCGGCGGCGCGCGCTGTGCCGCCGACCGGCCGCTATGTCGCTGAATCGGGCGAGGCCTTCATTCTCGACCGGTCGGGCCAGCGCCCGCTGCTGCGCTTCGACCGGCGGGACGAGACCTGGGTCCTGCGGCCCACGGCCGCCCCGCGCGGCGACGTGATCTATCGCAATGACGCCGGCGACCAGTTGCTGCGGGTCACGCCGGGCGGCGGCATGACGGTCTATACGCCCCGGGCACCCGGCGGCTCGCCGGCCTCCTTCGCCGGCCCCGGCCAGAGCCTGACGCCGCCCACGCTGGGCCCGACCCAGCTGTTCCAGCTGATGGCCCGGCGCAGCGCCATGCTGAGCCAGACGATGGGCCGGCTGATCGAGATCAATGTCGATACCGACGGGCAGGCCGAGGGGCTCGCCGTCGAGGCCCTGATCCTGTCCACGGATGCGGTCTTGCGGATCGCCCGGTCGCCGACCGCCCGGTCATCGCTGGACCGGCTGCGCAGCATCACCATCATCGAGGGCCAGCGGGCGTCCGTCACCTATGCGCGCGGCGACCTCCGGATCGTGGTGGCTCCGGTACAGGGCGTGGGCGGTCGCCCGTCGTCAGCCCGCGTGATCCAGGCCTTCCTCGCCCCGGCGGAGCCGACGCGGCGCTAGAAGACGTCCTTGGCGGCCCGCACCGCCGCGAACGCTTCTGCGTCGCCCGCCCGCAGGAAGGGATTGAACGCCTTCTCCGCGCCGATGGTGGTCGGGACGGTGGCTTCGCCCCGCTCCCGCATCGCGAAAATCTCCGCCGCCCGCGCCGCCAATTCCGGCCGGTCATCGACGCTGAGCGCGAAGCGGGCATTGGCCGCCGTGTACTCATGCGCGCACCAGATGACGGTCTCATCCGGCCAGGCCGCCAGCGCCAGAAGACTGTTCCACATCTGCGCCGGCGTGCCCTCGAACAGACGGCCGCAGCCGAGGGTGAACAGCACATCGCCGACGAAGGCCTGGGCGTCGCCGGGCGAGCGATAGACGATGTGACCGAGCGTGTGGCCGGGCGCATCGGTGACCTCCAGCGCCGTATTGCCCAGCATGACCGTGTCGCCGCCGGCGACGATCCGGTCGATCGGCGCGGCCTTGCGGACCTCTTCGGGCCCGACGATCTCGCAGCCGGTTTCGGCCTTCAGCCGGGTGTTCCCCTGGGTGTGGTCCGGGTGCCAGTGGGTGTTGAGGATCAGGTCCAGCCGGCCCCAGCCGCTGGCCTCCAGATCGGCCAGAATCGCGTCGGCGTCCGGGCTATCGATGGTCGCGACCACGCCGGTCTCCCGATCCCGCACCAGAAAGCCGTAGTTGTCGTTCAGGCAGGGGAACAGGCGCACATCGAGGGTCATGCGCGCATTCTAGCAGCCGCCCCCGGCGCGGCCTATGGTGGCGGCATGCGGCGCAGTATCGAGGAACTCAGGACCTTCTACGGCGAGCCCACCGGCGCGCTCGCCCGTCGGCTGCTGGCGCGGCGGCTGGAGGACGCCTGGGGCGATGCGGCCAACAGCGATGTCCTCGGCATCGGCTACGCCACGCCCTGGCTGGACGCCTTCGTAGGCGCCCGGCGCGTGATCGCAGCCATGCCGGGCGGTCAGGGGGTCGAGGCCTGGCCGTCGGTCGGCAAGAACCGCAGCCTGCTGGTCGACGACCGCCGCCTGCCCTTCGCCGCCGGATCGTTCGACCGCATCCTGCTGATCCATGCCCTCGAGGAAGCCGACGACGCCCAGGGGCTGATGAACGAGGCCGTGCGCGCCCTCTCGCCGGCGGGGCGGATCATCCTCGTGGCCGCGGCGCGCGGCGGGATGTGGGCGCGCTCCGAGGCCACACCCTTCGGCCACGGGCGTCCCTTCACGCGCCGCCAGCTGGAGCGGCTGGTACGCGGCGCGGGCCTTGAGCCGACGGCGTGGTCCCAGACGCTCTATGTCCCGCCATGGGCACCGCTGCTGCCGCTGGCCGAGGGCTTCGAACAGATCGGCAAACGGGTCATGCCGGGTGCGGCGGGCGTCATCCTGCTGGAGGCGACGCGACAGGCCTACGCCCGGATCCGGCCCGGCGGCGCGGTCGCCACGGTGCCGGTCATGACCCCCGCGATGCAGCCGCAACCGGCCTCGCGATCATCGCGCAATCTGACCGGTCATGATCTGGCGGGACGCGGCGAACGCCCTTAAAGCCCTGCCTATGCAACGACTGATCCTGATGCGTCACGCCGAGGCGGAACGGGCGGCCGGCTCCGGTCGGGACCGCGACCGCATACTCTCGGCGCGGGGTCGCAGGGACGCCGCTGCCATGGGCCGGGCATTGGCCGCGCGCGGCATGCGGCCCGATCTGGCGCTGGTCTCGCCTGCCGCCCGCACGCACCAGACCTGGGACCTGCTGCATGACGCCTTCGGCGATGTGCAGGTTCGTGAAGACGAGGCCCTCTACAACGGCGGCTCCGGCATCCTGCGCCGGTTCGTCGAAGCGGCGGAGGACGAGGCCGGCTGTCTGATGGTCGTGGCCCACAATCCCGGGATCCACCTGCTGGCGGTCGAATATCTGGTCGAGGGCGCGGCCTCGCCCTCCATTCTGGATCGCATGAGCGGCGGCTTCCCGCCGGGGGCGGCGGCGATCTTCACCGTCGACGTGGCCGGACGCTGCACCTTCGAGGGCTTCATCCAGCCGCGCGACCTGGGCGGCGAATGAGCGGGGTCGCCTACAAGCTGGTCGACCGGGCCGAGTGGACGGCGGCGCTGGCCGTCGGTGCCTATGCGGGCTCGGCCGTCGATCTGGCGGACGGCTATATCCACATGTCGACGGCGTCGCAGCTGGCCGAGACGGCCCGGCGGCACTACGCCGGGCGGACCGATCTCGTCCTCGTGGAGGTCGCGCTCGCGCCCTTGGGGGAGGCGCTGAAATGGGAGGCGTCGCGCGGCGGGGACCTGTTTCCGCACCTGTTCGCGCCCCTTCCCGCCACGGCCGATGCGCCGCAACGCGGCCTGTCGGTCGATGCGGAGGGCGTCATGCGGTTCGATGACGGAGCCGTCGGATGGCCGTGACCGACATCGGCGCGGCCCTGCTGCGCACGCTCGACCCCGAGACCGCCCACGGTCTGGCGATCCGGGCCCTGCAGCTGGTGCCCCTGCCCCCCGCGCGGGCCGACGACCCTATACTGGCGACCACCGTGGCCGGGCTGTCCCTGCCCAATCCGGTCGGACTGGCGGCCGGTCTGGACAAGAATGGCGAGGCCCTGCACGGCCTGTCGCGGCTGGGCTTCGGCTTCGTGGAGTGCGGCTCGGTCACCCCGCTGGCCCAGCCCGGCAATCCGAAGCCGCGCCTGTTCCGACTGAGCGAGGACCGCGCCATCATCAACCGGATGGGGTTCAACAACGCCGGTCTGGAGGCCTTCGCCGCCCGGCTGGCAGACCGACCCCGCAACGCCGTCGTCGGCGCCAATCTGGGGGCCAACAAGGACACGGAAGACAAGGCGGCGGATTACGTCGCCGGTCTGGTCCGGCTGCGCGGGCTGGCCGACTATGTCACCGTCAATGTCTCCTCGCCCAACACGCCGGGCCTGCGCGCGTTGCAAGGCCGGGCGGCGCTGGACGATCTGCTGGGCCGGCTGGCCGAGGCGCGGGGAGCCGACCCCGTCCCCGTCTTTCTGAAGATCGCGCCCGACCTGACGGCGGCCGAGATCGCCCTGATCGTCGAGGCCAGTCTGGATCACGGGATCGACGCCCTGATCGTGTCGAATACGACGCTGGACCGGCCCGAGAGTCTGCGCGCGCGTGACCGGGCCGAGGCCGGGGGACTTTCAGGCGCGCCGCTGAAGGCGCGAGCGGGTGCCGCCCTGCGCGCCGCCGCCGAGGCCGGGGGCGGGCGGCTGCCCCTGATCGCGGCGGGCGGGATCGACAGCGGGGCCGAGGCATACGCCCGCATCCGTGCCGGGGCTTCGGCCGTCCAGCTCTATTCCGCCCTGATCTACGAGGGTCCGGGACTGATCGGGCGGATCAAGCGCGACCTCGCCGCCCACCTGCGTTCCGACGGGTTTCCCACAGTCGCCGAGGCTGTTTCGACCGCCCGTTGACGGAGCGTTAGGGCAAGCAGGTCATCATCCCGAAACGGGCGAAAACGCTCATTTCGGGGAGCCGCATGGCGATAGCCAAAGCCGACATGCCTGCCGACGCGCCCGTTGCCGATCAAGGCGACTGGGCCGGCGCGATCCGTCAGCGGCGCAAGGCGCTGCTGCAACGGCTCGGCATGGCGTCCGCCAGCGCCCTGATCTTCAGCCCGCTTCTGGGCTGGTCGCTGAGCTTCGCCTGGGTCATCGGCTATTTCATCGTCCAGCTGCTCGACGTGTGGGTTTTTGCCCCGATCGTCAGCGGCAAGGCCGAGCAGCTGCGCGGCGCGCGGCGGGCTGCCGGCTGGGTGATACTGTCGCTCAACGCCGCCTATTTCGGCAGTTTGTCGGTGCCCCTCTGGCTGATGGGCGGAGCCATGGGCGGGATCTGCGCCGTCATGTTGCTGTCCGCCGGTGCCATCTATTCGGTGGTCAACGCACCGCGCTCGACCTCGGTCATGCTGATGACGGCGTCGATCCAGTTCCTCTATCTGGCGGCGACGCCGGTGTTCATGGCCATTCACGGCGCCCCGCCGGGCTTCGTCACCGCCGCCGCCATCGCCGTCGGCGTCTTCGTCACCTACTGCCTGTCGACCTGGCAACGGATGAATGAGGCCCGGCTGGCGGAGACCTCCGCCCGCATCGAGGCCGAGGAAAAGCGCGCCCAGGCCGAGCGCATCATGGCGGGCCGCAGCGCCTTCCTCGCCGCCATCGGCCACGACCTGCGCACGCCCATCAGCGCCATCCTGACCGGCGCGGCGGAGCTGGAGCGCGGCGCGACCGACGCCGCCGCCCGCTCGCAGGCGCATCTGATCACCGACGCCGGCTTCATGATGAAGGCCATGCTCGACGACCTGCTGGATCACGCCAAGCTGGACGCCGGCCACATGACCGTCGACCAGGTCGACTTCAACCTGCGTGAGCTGCTGAACCAGACGACCCGGCTGGGGCGCGGGCCGGCCCGCGCCAAGGGGCTGAAGCTGCGGGTCGAGGGTGCCGCCTCGATCCCGGCCGCCGTCCGTGGCGACCCGATGCGGGTCCGTCAGGTGCTCAACAACCTGATCTCCAATGCGATGAAATTCACCGAGACGGGGTCGATCACCCTGCGTCTCAGGGCCTGGAGCGAAGAGCCGGGCGGCCATGCCGTGCTGATCGCCGTCGAGGACACCGGCCCCGGCATGACCGCCGAACAGGTCGCGCGCCTGTTCACCCCCTTTGACCAGACCATGGCCGGGGTCAGCGCCCAGCACGGCGGCACCGGACTGGGTCTGGCCATCAGCCGTCAGTTGGCGGAACTGATGGGCGGGCGGGTCACCGTCCGCACCCGCCCGGGCGAAGGCGCCAGCTTCACCCTGTCACTCTCCCTGCTGCAGGGACAGGCCGTCGCGGCCGCGCGCACGACGCTGGACCAGGAGAGCCGCGACGCCGTCGCCCGCGCCCTGTCCGGCCACATGGCCAGTTCCTCCGCGCCGGCCCCGGGCGCGCAGTCGCTGACGCCGGCGTCACGGCCCGTCGTCGCGGCGCCTGCCGCGTCCACGATCGCCCAGGCACCGGTCCCTGAAGATCAGTCAGCGGAGGCCATCGCGGCCCGGATCCTCGGCCCGTCGGTCGCGCCGGTGGAGACCGCCGTCACGCCTCCGGGCCAGCCCGACCCCGTCACCCAGGACAGCGACGAGGGCGAGGACCGGCCGATGCGGGTGCTGGTGGTCGACGACCACGACATCAACCGCCGCGCCATCCAGCTGATCCTGCAGCCGCTGGGCTGCGATATCTCCACCGCCGCCGACGGCATGGCGGCGCTGAAGATCTGCGAAAATACCGGCTTCGACCTGATTTTCATGGACGTGCGGATGCCGGAGCTGGACGGTCGCGAGACCACCCGCCGGATCCGGGCCGGGAGCGGTCCCAACGCGAACGTGCCGATCATCGCCGTCACGGCCGACACCTCGCCGGACGACATCGCCGCCTGCACCGACGCCGGCATGACCTATTTCGTGCCCAAGCCGATCACCCCGCCGATGCTGCTGGGCGCCATCACCCATGTGATGACCATGGGTCAGGCGGACGAGGCCTCCGGCGCGGAAACCGTCGCGGCCTGAGGAGACGGCTGGTCGGCTGGATTGAGGGGCCGTTCGGGTTCCGGCCTGCCGATGGCTGGTTCGTCACAACGGACACAACGAAGGGCACAACGGGTCCGGTGGGCAATCCCGGGTCCAGGCGAAGTTCTGATCAATGCGGCGTACGCCGCGATCCCGGAGCCAAGATACCGGACGCCGACCTCGACAAGGCTCCGGCCCCGTCGTGCCCATTGTGGCCTTCGTTGTGTCCGCTGTGATGAACCTGACCGCCGCCGCATCTCACCCGAGAGAGCGGCGGCGCAGGCGATCGGGCCCTAGAGTTGCGCGAGCAGGTGCTCGGCGGAGGAGACGCGGAATTCGCCGGGCTGTTCGATGTTCAGCTGGCTGACCACGCCGTCCTTGACGATCATGGAGTAGCGCTGCGAGCGCTCGCCCATGCCGAAGCCCTTGGCGTCCATGGACAGGCCCAGCTGGCGGGTCAGGTCGCCGTTGCCGTCGCCCAGCATGACGATCTCGTCCTTGCCGATGCCCTGGCTGTCAGCCCAGGCGCCCATGACGAAGGCGTCGTTGACCGAGAGGCAGGCGATGGTGTCGACGCCCTTGGCGGTCATTTCCTCGCGGTGGTCCTTGAAGCCCGGCAGGTGGCGGGCCGAGCAGGTCGGGGTGAAGGCGCCGGGGACGGCGAACAGGGCCACGGTCTTGCCCGCGAAAATGTCGTCGGTGGTGACCGGCTTGGGGCCGTCGTCGGTGGCGCGGGTCAGGTTGGCCGAGGGGATGCGGTCGCCGATCTGGACGGTCATGGGGGCAGGCTCCGGTGGGGGGGGTGAGAACATAACGCTGCCGACCAGATAGGCGTTGCCGCACGGGACGCCAACAGGCTCGTGGCCATACGCCGCCTTGCGTCCGCGGCCCGGCGTCCCGATGATAGGATCATGGACGATTTCCAATCCCTGGTCGGGCGGCTTCTGGTGGCCATGCCGGGCATCAGCGACAGCCGGTTCGAACACGCCGTCATCCTGATCTGCGCCCACCGGCCGGACCACGCCATGGGCCTGCGGCTGGACCGGCCCGCGCCGGGGGTGAACCTGAAGAAGGTGCTGACCAAGCTGGCGACCGAGGCCCCGGAGGCCGCCGCCGGGCGGCAGGTGCTGATCGGCGGGCCGGTGGAGCGGGAGCGCGGCTTCGTCCTGCACACCGACGACTGGCTGATCGACGACGCCTCGGTGGCCTTCGCCGAGGGTCTGGCCATGACGGGCACGCGCGAGGCGTTGCTGGCCATGGTCGACCCGGCGTCGGGGCCGAACCGGTCGGTGCTGCTGCTCGGCTACGCCGGCTGGGGCGAGGGCCAGCTGGAGGACGAGCTGGGCGAGAACGTCTGGCTGACCGCCGACGCCGATCCGGAACTGATCTTCGACGCCGACTACGACGGGAAATGGGCCAAGGCGCTGGCGGGGCTGGGGATCGATCCGGCGCAGCTGTCGGGGCAGAGCGGGCGGGCGTGAGAGGGATCAGGGACTAGGGATTAGGGATTAGGGACCAGGCACGCCGATCGTACGCCCGATTCACGGCGCTCAGATTCCGCTGCGGAGCTCACCTAATCCCTAATCCCTAATCCCTAATCCCTAGTCCCTAATCCCTAGTCCCTAATCCCTAGTCCCTAATCCCTAGTCCCTAATCCCTAGTCCCTAATCCCTAAGCCGACCGAGCCTTGATCGGGGCCGTCCCGTCGGCCAGCGACTCGTTCAGATAGACCTCGGCCTCCTGGGCCGG
>JAUYAG010000053.1 GCA_030693575.1 Brevundimonas sp.
AGCGCCCGTCGGCGCGACCGGCACCGCCGGCGTCGGCGTCACCGTCTGCGGGCCCGGCGGCGGCGGCGGCGGCGGCGCCACCCCCACCGGCACGTCCGTGAACACCAGCCGGCTGACCGACCCGCCGCGCGCCAGCGTCACATGATCCGCGCCCACCCCGCGCAGCACCAGCCCCGGCTCAACCTCTTCGCCCACGCCCACCGAAACCTGCCGACCGTCCGCCAGCCCGATGATCGCCGACCCCCCGCCCGCGCCGTCCGAGCGCAGACCATACAACCGCATCTGCCCGCTCCCCGCCGCGCTCGCCTCCGCCAGACTGCTCTGGCCGCCGGTGCGGAAGAAGGCGTCAAAACGCTGGAAGACTGCGGGATCAGCCGGTTCGAACGGGGTCCGTGTCGGGTTCGTCGCGTCCCCGGCGGAGGCCGCTGGCCTGAACGCAATCCAGCCGAGCTGGCCCAGCTGGGCGACCAGGGCCAGCGCCAGGGCGATCTCCACGCCCCGCCGGATGCGGTCTGGCCTTGCCGCCAGAGCACCCCGAAACTGCGTGCTGAAACGGTGAACTGCGCCGATCACTGTGGCGTGCCTCAAGCGGACCCCGACGGCCCGCGGCCTTCCTAGACCGATCGTCCGTGTTCGGGCTTCATGGGATCGTGACGACCCGGCGAACTTGCTGTGACGGTTGGGACGTCTACGGACGAACCGACGCAAATACGTATTGGACCAGCGAGCGGGAGGCCGTCAGGCGACGGCCTCCCCAAGCGGTCTAGAAGCGTGCGGTCAGGCTGACCGAAGCGCTGGAACCCAGCTCGTAGTTGTTGATCAGGATCTTGTTGCCCAGCTCCTGGTACTCGTCGAAATTCGTGTTGAGCAGATTGCGGAGTTCGAGCGCGAAGCCGAGCTCGCGGCCGCCGGCCTCGAAATCCTTGCGGTAGACGAAGTCGACGAAGACGCCGGGGTCCTGGATGTAGTCAGGTTCGCGGTTGCCCGCGCCGCCGGCACCGCGGGCGCTGATGCGCTCGCTGACATAGTTGACGATGATGGTCGCCTGGGACCGGGCGGTGTCGTCCTCCCAGCCCAGCTGCAGGTTGGCGACGTGCTCCGACTGGCCCTGGAGGCGGCTGCCGTCCTCGATAAAGAAGGTCGCGTCCTCATTGGCACCGCCGCCGCCCGGGGTCCGGACGAAGTCGCCCGGCTCGACGTTCACCTCGGAGTCGGACCAGGTGTAGTTGGCCTGCACCAGCCAGCGCTTGTCGGCGATGAAGGACCAGCTGTTGTCGGGGAATTCGAAATATTTCTTGGCTTCGATCTCCGCGCCGTAAATGGTCGCCTGGGGCGAGTTCAGATACGACTGCTGGCGCGCATTGCCCGAGGTGACGATGGTCGCCTCGACCGGCTTGTCCAGATCCTTGTAGAAGACGCCGGCCGTCAGATACTGCTGCCGGGCGAAGAACCACTCGTAACGGGCGTCGAGGTTCAGGATCTCGGTATCGACCAGGAACGGGTTGCCGGTGAACTCGCGATCGGTTTCCGGGTCCGTATAGGACTGGGGCGCCAGTTCGCGGAACTGGGGCCGGCCGATGGTCTGCGAGGCCCCGACCCGGAACTGCTGGTCCTCGGCGAAATTCCACGTCGCCGTGAACGAGGGCAGGAAATACTGCTCCTCGATCTCGGTCGGCGCGAAGGGTGCGGCGCCGCCGAACAGGTCGCGCGTGGTGACCGACTGGTAGCCGTCCTCATAGCGAACGCCGAAGGTGGTGCGGAGCAGGGGAATGAACTCGGCGTCGACCTGGAGATAGGCCGCGGCGACCTCGAGCTGGGCCGAATAGGCGGCCGCGCCACTGCCGGCGCTACCGGTCACTTCGGACAGGATCAGGCCGGTCGGCCCGATGTTGGCGTCGGAATAGAGGTAGTCGACCCGCGACCGGCGCTGTTCTTCCGTCAGGGTGCTGGCGGGGACGAACTGCAGGTCGCGACGCTCCGCGTCACGATTGTTGTCCGACCAGGCGACCCCGAAGCTGAAGACAGCGTCCCGATAGTCGGACAGGGGCATGGTGTAGCTGACGTCGGCACCGCCGGAGACAATGTTGTCGTCCAGTTCGCTGAACGAAATCCGGTTGCCGCCGATCTCATGCAGGAAGGACCCGTCCGCGGCGACGCCGTATTCGAAACGCGTCTCGTAAGGCGCGTCGCGTTGGGTCAGCGCATAGGCACCGCGCCAGGAGATTTCCAGGGCCCCGTCCATGAACTCATGTTCGCCGGAGAGCTGGCTGGAGAAGAGCTGGCGCTCGTACCATTCGGTGTAGTCGGTCCGTTGAATCTCACCGCCGGCGTCGAAATCGGGGCCGACGCTGATCCGCGCTTCCTTGGTGACGTTGCGGACGAAGAAATTGGTCCAGCGGTAGTCGCTGTTGTCCGTGACCAGCGACAGGCCGCCGAGGAAGTTCAGCTGGATGTCGTTCTGGTTCGATTCGAATGCCTTGCTGGTGACCGGCACGAGGACGGCGCCGGAGAATTGCGCCTCCTCCTGCACGCCGTTCCGGGTCGACCAGCTGTTGCTGTAGCCGGCCACGCCGATCAGGCCGAAGGTGCCGAGGCTGCTGTCGGACTTGAAACCGCCGGCGAAATCGAAGCCGAAATTCACCGGGGTGGTGTCGCGCTGCAGGAGGCGCAGCGGCGAGTTGACCAGGGAGTGGCCGATCCGCTCGAGCTCCAGAGCACCGAAATTGGCGCTGTTGACCGGAACCCCCTGGCCGAAGGCGAGGGCAAGCGGGCCGGGAACGTCACGCGTGCCGTCGTCGAAGCCGGTGAAGTCGGTGCGGGAGCCGAAATAGATCAGGCTCTCGTCTCCGGTCGTCTCGGTGTTGCCGCCAACCGACGCCGACATCGAGAAGAAGGGATCGTTGGGCGCATCGACCGTGCGCAGGTCGATCACGCCGCCACCGAACTCGCCCGGGAAGTCGACCGAATAGGATTTCTGGACGGTGACGCTTTCGAGGATGCTGGAGGGAAACAGGTCCAGCGGCACGACGCGTTGCAGAGGCTCGGGGCTGGGCAGGGGCGAGCCGTTCAGCAGGGCCGAGGAGTAACGTTCGCCGAGGCCGCGGACGTAGACGAACCGTCCCTCGACGACCGTGAGGCCGGTGACGCGGGCGAGGGCGCCGGCGGCGCTGCTGTCGCCGGTCCGCTCAAGGTCCTCGGAGGTCAGGAAGGCCGCGACCTCGGCGCTTTCGCGGTTCGGTTCGGGAATGAAGCGGCCGAGGACGATAACCTCGTCCAGTTCGCCAACGGCTTCGGGCTCTTCCTGCGCGGGCGGATCCTGGGGGGCCAGCGACGCGGCGGGCGGGGTTTGAGCGTAGGCGAACCCGGGCGCGATCAGCGCGCTGGTGGCCAGGAGGACCCCGCTCAGGGTCAGGGTAACGGTCTTCATGATCTGCGCCTTGAAGGAGTTCAACGGACTGGGCGAAAGCCGGAGGCGGCCCGGGTGGGCCGCCTCCGCATCCGTCGTCAGCAGGTCGCGCCGGCCGTGAGGCCGCAGGTCCAGCCCTGCCACCAGGTGTCGGCGGCGTTCTGGACGGCGCCGATGTAGGTGGTGTTCTGGAAGAAGGCGTAGGTCGTGGCCGCGGCAACCGGGGTCACGGCGGCTTCGTTGGCGCCGTTGATGAAGGTCAGCACCTGGTTGCTCAGGCTGGTGCCGGAGGCCGGAGCGGTCAGGGTCGAGGTCCCGGCGGCGGTGTTGTTCGTGCCGGCGGTGAAGGCGGCGGTCGACAGGGCGGTGTTGGCCGTGCGGTACGACAGGCCGCAGGACATGAAGACCGAGTTGAAGGTCACGCCGCTGGTGGCCGTATCGGCGTCGTTGATGGCCATGCAGCCGGCCAGCGAACCGGCGACGTTGGTGAACACCGAGTTGATGATCGTGGCGTCCGTGCCCGTGTCGAAGTGGGCGACCGTGTGGGCGTCGGTGGTCGCGTTGCGGCCGACGAGGGTCCAGTTGGCGATCTTCGGCTGGGAGACGTACCGGCTGGCCAGGGCAACCGATGTCGGGGCGGCCGAGAACTCGAAGCCGGCGCTGCGGCTGGTCGAGCCGGCCGGGCGCTGGGTCACGATGCCGAACTGGGCACCACCGCGCCAACCGGTGTCGGTGTCCAGCCCGTCGTCGTCGGCGCCGGTGATGACGATGCGGCGCAGGTTGACGTTGCCGCCGAAGATTTCGATGCCGTCGTCCGAGCTGTTGTGGACCTGGATGAACTCGACCGTGGTGCCCGAGCCGACGCCGGCCATGGTCAGGCCCTGCAGTTCGTTGCCGGTCGAGATTTCGAAGCCGGAGAACTTGATCTGGACGTAGCGCACACGGCCCGAGTTATCGGTCGCCGTATTGCCGCCGTAGAAGGCGCTGGTGCCCTCGACCGTGCCGGTGCAGGTCACCGGCGCCGTCAGCTGGCAGTTGGCCTGCGGCGCGCGGCCGGCGAGGACGATGCCGCCCCACTGGCCTTGCGAGCTCTCGGTCGTGGTGCCTTCGACATTCTGGCGGCTGGTGAAGACGATCGGGCTGGCGGCCGTGCCTTCCGCGAACAGCTGCGAGCCGCGATTGACCAGCAGATAGTCGGAACCGCCCGAGGCGAAGATGCGCACGCCGGGCTCGATGGTGAGGATACCCTGGACGCTGCCGGCGATCGGTGCCGCCGGGTCGACGCCCTGGTCGGTGCCGACGGCGGTGCGGCCGCTGATCGAATAGATGGTGCCGGCGCGCAGCGGTACGGTCAGGGCGCCGTTGATCTGTTGCGGGAGCTGACAGGCGCGGAGCGTTCCGCCGGCCACCACGCCGACATTGGCGAATCCGGTCGGGCAATCCGTCGCCGGCGTGCCGGGAGGCGGCGTGACCGGCCCGGTGCCGCCGCCGCCCGTTCCACCGCCGAAATCGCCTTCGCCGGGCGACGCAACTTCGGCCGAGCCGCAGGCGGCGAGTGTGAGGGCGCTGGCGGAAATCGCGAGCAGGGTGGTCAGTCGAAGGCCGGTCATCATTTTCACCGTGTCTGTCCAAAGAAGTTCACGGCAGGGATCGGCAGGCATTTCGCCCCCCGTTGCGATCACTCGCCCCCGCCCGCCGCTGTAGCTAGCGGTGGGATAAGACAGGCCGAGCGCTGATCGGTGACGGTTCCGGTGCGCTTGTGTGAAGTTGTGTTCGCATTTCAGTGAAACACCGTCCCCATACGGTCAGATGTCTGCTTCGGTGCGCGTGGCGGGGCGGGCGGCAGGCCGCTTCAGCTGAAGAGCTGACCGGTCTCCGGAGGCGGAAACACCTGCTCAACCGCGAGACGGCCCGCGGGCAGGGGGCGGAGGAGGTCCGGCTCGGGCGTGCTCAGGTCCAGCCAGTCCATCGCGCGGCCCGGTTCGAGCAGCACGATCTGCCGGTCATGGTAGGGCGCGATGTCGGGGCCCGGCGTCGTGGTCAGCATGGCAAAGGCGCCGTCCCGGATCACGCCGGCGATCCAGAAGGCCGGAGCGTCGACCATCGTGAACAGCCATTTGGTTTTGCGCTTCTGGCCGGGGAAGGCGTCGGTAAACTCGTAGAAGCCGTCCGCCGGGATGACGCACCTCAGACTGTTGGCGAACGAGCGGTCGTCCGAGCGGAAGTTGAACACCGGCCGCCCCTGCGGCGATGCCCAGGCCCATTTCGTCATCCGTACAGTCACACCCGCGCCCGCCCGCGTCGCGACCGGCGCCCGATCTCCGATGCGGATGTCGTCGCGCGGCTCGATGTTCGGCCTGCCGTCCGGGAATTCGAGCGCGATGCCGATCTCGCGGAGTTCCTCGAACGGCTGTTCGGCAAAGGGCTTGAACCGGTAGGTGTTGCACATGGGCAGACGGCTCCGGTCAGTCGCAACCCGGTCCCACGGTCTCGAACCGCGCGTCCCACCAGCCCTGCCAACGCGCCTGCAGATCGGCGAGAGCCGGTTCGCTGAGGCCATAGGTGGTCAGGGTCATCATGGTCGTGCCGCGTGGGCGCTTTTCGGTCGGTGGCTGGTCCACGACCACCAGCAGGCCGTCGCCCCATCCGTCGACAGTGACGCCGGTCTGGTGGCGCGCGAGGAACCAGACCTCGCCCGCGGCATCGGCATCCGGGCCCAGCGGCATGGACCAGCGCTCGCCCGGCGCGGGGGCGGCGTCCAGGCCGAGCAGCGACCGTGCGAGCCGGTCCTCGCGGGGCGGGCCGGAGAAGAACAGGGTGCGGCGCGTCTGACCGTGGTGGCGGGCGAAGGCGAAGGCCAGCTGCCAGGTGAAGGAAATCCAGCCCTCGATCATGCCGTCGAAGACGTCGGACCAGTCGCCTGCGGGCGCCGAGCGCACGACCCGGACGATGCTGGCGTCGCCGCGCGCCTCGACCTCGTAGCGGTCGTTGACGCCCACGAAGGTGACCACCCGCTTTTCATCGTCGGCGCTGGCGTGGGTGATGAAGATGAAGTCGATCTCGTCCTTCAGGCCCTCGGTCTCCCAGCCGAACCATTGATGAATCTTCTGCGGGTCGCGCAGGGCGGCCCAGACCGCGTCGGCGGGGGCGGGGACGGTTACCTCGACGAGGACGTGGTCCTCCATGGGCTGGGCGGGTTCGGTCATGGCGGTCAGTTCCTGGCTGGAGCGGATTTGCCGACGGCGGGATGGGCGGCGGCGGTGAGCCGGTAGCGCCGCCCCGACGGCGCGGCGTATTTGCGGGCGAGGGCGGCTACGGCGGCGCTGACCTCCTCGGTGAAGGCGTCGAAATCGGCGGGGGCGGCGAAGGTCACGTCGGCCTCGACGGTCAGGGTCAGCAGACGCGAGCCCTCGGCGGCCGCGTCCTGGCGCATGCGCGCGACATCGCGAACCATGGCCGAGGCGGTCGAGATCAGATGGTCGGCGGCGTGACGGTCCTGGGCCTCGACCGCGTCAGGGTCGGGCGGGGCCTGCATCATGGCGGGGTCGAAGACATGGTTCCGCGCCGCGACGAACAGGCGCTCGGTGAAGCCGCGCTTGCGGCGTTCTCCGGCCAGATGCACGAGACCGGCGGCCTCAAGCGCATTCAGATGATAGCCGATGTTCTGGCGCGGCAGTCCCAGCTGTTCGGCCAGCCCGGCGGCCGACGCCGGCTCGGTCAGGGCTGTCAGGATGCGGCGGCGAACGGGCGCCAGCGCCAGAAGGGCGATGTCCAGATCGTCGAGCAGGGCGGAAGGTCGGGCCGTCATGACCTCAACCTGTATTAGACAAAAAGATTTGTCAAATGATCGTCAGGCGGATGTCCGGACGTCCCTCGAGGCCCGCTCCAGCACCGCCGCCGGCGATTCGCCGACGCTGACCTCAGCCACCCCGACCTCGAACTCGACCACGAAGGGCGAGCGGTCCGGGCCCGCGTCGAAGGCCGTGCAGCCGATGACGGCGGCGATCCGGTCGGCGGCGATCCGGCCCGCAGGCCCCTGGGTCGCCGGCAGGGCGAGGGCGAAGACGTCGGGCGACAGACGGGCGGCGGTGTCTTCGGTGCGGATCAGGCGCGAGACCATGGCCCCGATCTGGGGCAGGGCGCGGTCCAGCCAGCCGCCCTTGCGCGCCTCGGCCACAGCTTCGGACTCGGACACACGAAGCACGGCGACCGACAGCGGGCGGCGCCGCAGACGGGCCCCCTCGGCCACGCGCGCGAGATGGCTGGCGAACAGTTCGGGGGTGAACAGGCCGGTCGTGGGATCGGTCAGGCCCGAGCCGCGCGCGCTTTCCAGCGCCTTGCGGATGGCGACGTGGCGGCGATGGGCGCGGGCCAGGGCGGTGATCCGCTCGGCGGTCTCATCCTCCGGCGTGTCGGCGGCGGCGACGTCGGCGAAGCCGCGATTGTACAGCTCGGACAGATTGATCTCGCCGGAGCCCCGCAGATAGAGCACCGCCGGGATATGATAGAGCCGCGTGTTCCGCTTCATGCCTGAGGCGATGGACAGGGCGGGCGTGTGATCCTCGGCGCCCCAAAGGACCGCGGCGTCGAACGGCCGCTCATGCAGATAGTCGAAGGCGGTATAGGGCGTCGGCGCGGCGACGACCTCGCAGCCGCGGGCGGTCAGGGCGTTGGACAGGGCGAGGAAATGCCGGTCCGGCTTGCCCGCGGCGAGGACGCGCAAGGGTGTGGCGTCGACCTCGGCGATGGGCAGGGGCTGGCCCCGCGCGGCGAAGGTCGCCTCGCGCAGCGACACCTCTTCCTCGGCGATGGCGGAGCGGACGAGATTCTCCAGTCGCAACGCCGCCTGGGCCGCGTGTGGCGGGCCTGACATGACGATATCAGCCACCCCCGGCTCCCAGGACACGGCCTGGGGCCCGATGGCGAGCACCGGCAGGCGGCGCGGCGTGACGGTCTGGCGCAGGGCCCCGATGCCTTCAACGGCGTCAGGCAGGCGGGCGTCGAGAATCACGGTCTCCAGTGGCCAGTCGATCAGCACCTGAATGGCGCTGCCCAGTGAGCGGGCGGTCACGGTCCGCCAGCCAAGGGCGTCAAGGCCCTGACACAGCGGGCCGATCAGGTCATCGTCGGGGGCGACGACCAGAATGCGCGGATCGGAACCCAAGGGCAAAATCTCCAGCCGCTCCCAGCCCGGGCGCGGTCTCATACTGGCGGACCATAGCGAGCGCAGGCGGCTACAGGCAACGGTTGGCTGTCGCAAGCCACGGCGGGTTTCCCCTGGGCCGAATTGGGGTAGTAGTGCGAGCTTGCAGGGTTTGGGGACCGGATTGCAGGCGAAATCAGACATCGAAGCCGCGGCGCGCTGGGCCACGCCCATGCTGTGGGGGCGCCTGTCGGTCAAGGCGTTCACGCGCAGCTGGGGCCGCGACGTGATGCTCTACACCGGCGGCGTGTCCTTCTTCGCCCTGCTGGCGGTCTTTCCGGCCATCGCCATCCTGATCGGCTTCTACAAGGCGGTCCTGTCGATCACCCAGGTCAGCGAACAGGCGGCGGCTCTGGCCGATGTCATGCCGACGGCGGCGCGGGCCATCTTCAGGCTTGAGATCGAGCGGCTGGCGAACGCCTCGGCCCGGACCGTTTCGGCCCAGAGCTTCTTCGCCGTGGTCATCGGCGGTTACGCCGCGCACCGGGGATTCAAGGCCTTGCTGGCGGGGCTGAACCTCATCCATGACGAGAAGGAGCCGCACGGCTTCTTCAAATTCAACCTGCTCGCCTTCTTCGTCGCTCTCGCAGCCTTTCTGCTGTTCACCGTGGTTTCCGGCGCGGTGGTGACTTCACGCCTGCTGGAGCACGCCGGTCCGGACGGGGCGACAACGGCCAGCGGCGGCGTGCCGCTGGACGGCCTCTGGCCCGCCCTGGGTCTCGCGATCGGCCTGACCATGCTCTACCGCTACGCCATGTCCCACCGCACGCCGGTGGCCTGGGCGCCGTCCATCGCGGGCGGGGTGGTGGCCACGGTGATGTCGACCGTCTCGTCCTGGCTCTGCGCCATCTATGTCGAACAGATCGCACCACTGGGGGCCACCTATGGCTCGGTCGGCGCGGTGGTGGTTCTGCTGATCTGGCTGTCCTGGAACGTCAACGCCATCTTCTACGGCGGGGCTTTCGCCACCGAGATGGAGATCGCGGCGCGGTCCATGGGTGCGCCGGAGATCGAGCCTGACGAGCCCCTGCCGGACTCGGTCGTCAGCCTGTCGGACCGGCGGGCGTCGCGACCTCGATAGTCAGGACTCCGTCGGCCTCCCTGATCGAGATGACCGCGCCGCCCAGACCGGCCATCAGATGCGGCACGTCGATCCGCGCCATCGGATCGGTCGCCAGCAGGGTCAGGCGCGCGCCGGGCGCCGCCTCGCGCATCGCCTTCTGAAGCTTCAGGCTCGGGGTCGGGCAGCGGTGGCCGCGGGCGTCGACGATCATGCGTTGATCCGGTCGAGCAGCAGGCCCAGCGCCACGCGGACGCTGGCCAGCCGGACCTCTTCGCGACCGATGTCACCGAAGCGGTGCTCCGCGTGGACCGCGCCGCCGGGTCCGAAGGCTCCGAAGTGGACGAGGCCCACCGGCTTGTCCGTCGTGCCGCCGCCGGGTCCGGCAACGCCCGTGACCGAGACGGAGACCTGCGCCTCCGACCGCGTCAAGGCACCGTCGGCCATGGCGCGGGCGACCGGTTCCGATACCGCGCCGTGGGTGTCGATCAGGCCCGAGGGCACGCCCAGAAGTCCTGTCTTGGCGGCGTTGCTGTAGGTGACGAAGCCGCGCTCGACGACGGCCGAGGAACCGGCGATCGCCGTCAGGGCGCCGGAGACCAGCCCGCCCGTGCAGCTCTCGGCCGTGGCGATCATCAGGCCTCGCGCGGCGGCGGCTTCGATCACCTGACGGGCGAGGGTCTGGATGTCGTCAGGGAACATGCGTTCTGGGCCTTCCGGAAGGGCGGCGAGTCGGTTCAGGGTGGCGGAATGCGCCCGGAGACGGCGCCAGCATACGGGGCGGGCATGAGCGATACCACAGGGGACTCCGGCATCATGTCGGGCACGCCGGACCGGCTGACGCCCATCCTGTTCGCGGTGGCCATCTTCACCTCGGCGGCGCTGGTCTTCGTCGTCCAGCCGATGGTGACCAAGCTTGTCCTGCCCATGCTCGGTGGATCGCCGGCGGTGTGGAACACCGCCATGGTCTTCTTCCAGACCGCCCTGCTGGCCGGCTACGGCTACGCCCACCTGTTGCAGAAGGTCGGATCGATCAAGACCCAGGTGGGCATCCATCTGGGTCTGCTGCTCGTCGCCGCCCTGTTCCTGCCGCTCAGCGTCAACGGCCTTCTGGGCGATCCCGATCCCGCGGCCCCGATCATGTGGCTGCTGGCCACCCTGACCCTGTCGGTGGGCGCCCCCTTTGCCGTCCTGTCGGCGACCGCGCCCTTGCTCCAGGCCTGGTACGCGCGAGTCCGCGCCGGCCACGCCGACGGCCAGAACCCCTATGTCCTCTATGCCGCCTCCAACCTCGGCAGCTTCCTCGCCCTGCTGTCCTATCCGATCCTGATCGAGCCGCTGGCGACCCTGTCGGGACAACGCGGCTGGTTCGGCTGGAGCGGCGGCTATGTGGTCTTCGTCCTGCTGATCGTGGCGCTCGCCTTCACGGTCTGGCGCCGACGCCTGGACCAGACGTCCGAGCCCGCTCAACTCGAGGCCAGCGCCCCGCTGTCATGGCGTGAGAAGGGCATCCTCGTCCTGCTGGCCGCGGCCCCCTCCAGCCTGATGCTGGGGGTGACCTCCCACCTTTCGACGGATGTCGCCTCGGCGCCCTTCCTGTGGGTGATGCCGCTGGCCCTGTACCTGCTGACCTTCGTCATCGCCTTCCAGAACCGGCCGTGGATCCCGCTCAACGTCACCCTGATCATCCAGGGGGCGACCGGCGCCATCGTGGTCCTGATCGTGGCCTTCCGGTCGGCCAACTGGTCGCTGGCCTTCGGCCTGCACCTGACCGCCTTCTTCTTCGCCGCCCTGATGTGCCACCAACTGCTGGCGTCGAGACGGCCGCCGCCGGACCGTCTGACGGAATTCTACCTGCTCATGTCGCTGGGCGGTGTTGTCGGCGGCGCCTTCACGGCCCTGCTGGCCCCGGTGATCTTCAACATGGTGTGGGAGTATCCGCTGGTGCTGGTGCTCGTCGGACTGGCCCGGCCCTGGGGCAAGGGCCGGCTGACGGGCGCGCCGCTGGGCACCCTGATCGCCGCTGCAGCTGTCGCCGCCTTGCCGGTGCTGCTGGCGATCTACCTGAACGCCAATGACGAGGCCCGCGGCTGGTTCTACGCCAACTTCCCGCTGGGCATGGACCAGCTGGCCATGGTCATGCTGATGCCCGCGGCCATCTGCGCCTTCCTGCTGCGGGACCGGGCGCTGCTGTTCACCGCCGTCCTGCTGATGATCACCCTGTCCGCCCAGTGGATCGCGCGCGGCTATGACTGGAGCTATTCGGAGCGCAGCTTCTTCGGCGTGATGCGGGTCGCCAACGCCCCCGATCCGCGACTGGGTGGCGATGTCCATGTGCTGATGCACGGTACGACCCTGCACGGGGCGCAGGCGCGCGACGGCCGGTTCGACTGCGTTCCCACCCTCTACTATGCGGCGGCGACCCCGATCGGTCAGGCGGCGACCATGGTCGGGCGGCGCGGTCCGGCCCGGATCGGCGTGGTCGGTCAGGGCTCCGGCGCCATGGCGACCTACAAGCGCACCGAAGACTCCATGACCTTCTTCGAGATCGACCCGATGGTGGATCGGCTGTCGCGCGATCCGCAGTGGTTCAGCTACATCTCCAACTGCGCCTCCGGCCCGATCAACACCGTGCTGGGCGACGCCCGGCTGACCCTGGCCAAGGAGACGCCGGGCTCTTACGACCTGCTGATCATCGACGCCTTCTCGTCAGACGCGGTGCCGACCCACCTGCTGACGGTCGAGGCCATCCAGGGCTATCTGACGATGCTCAAGCCGAACGGCGTGGTCCTCCTGCACCTGTCGAACCGCAACCTCGACATCACCTTGCCCGCCGTGGCGGCGGCCCAGGCCCTGGGCAAACCCAGCCTGCACCAGCTCTACTATGAGAGCGACACCACACCCGAGATGGCCGAGGCCTCGACCGAGGCCCTGATCCTGTCTCCGACGCCGGAAGGCCTTCGGGACTTCATGGCGGACCAGCGCTGGAACACCCCGGCCCGGACCGCGGTGCGGCCGTGGACGGACGACTACGTCAACCTGTTCGGGTCGCTCCAGCGCAGCATGTTCGACACGCCCGAGCTTCAGGCGCTCAGGAGCCAGTAAGCTCGATCGTGGCGATGGCCTGGGCGGCCAAGCCTTCGCCGCGGCCGGTGAAGCCCATGGCCTCGGTCGTCGTCGCCTTGACGCTGACGGCGTCGAGCGGGAGCGACAGGAGGTCCGCGAGGCGTTCGCGCATGGCCTCACGGTGCGGCTTCACCTTGGGCCGCTCGCAGATCAGGGTGACGTCGACATTGACCAGCTGACCGCCGCGCGCGGTCAGCCGCTCGACGGCATGGATCAGGAAGCGGTCGGACGATGCGCCCTTCCACTGCGGATCGGTGGGCGGGAAATGGTCGCCGATGTCGCCGTCGCCCATGGCGCCGAGGATGGCGTCGGTCAGGGCGTGCAGGCCAGCGTCCGCGTCGGAATGCCCGATCAGGGTCTGGTCATGCGGGATCTCGACGCCGCACAGCCAGACCGAGGATCCCGGCCCCCAGCGGTGGGCGTCGAAGCCCTGGCCGACCCGGGTCTGGCGGGGAATGAGCGCTTCGGCCATGGCGAAATCCTCGGGGTAGGTCAGCTTCATCAGCCGTGTATCGCCGGCCACCATGGCGACGGTCCGTCCGGCGGCGCGGGCCACTTCAACCTCATCGGTCGGTGGCGGGCCATCGGGCCAGGCGGCATAGGCGCGTCGGATTGTCTCCAGCCGGAAGCCCTGCGGCGTCTGGGCCCGCCAGAGACCGTCCCGATCGACCGACTCGCCCAGCACATCGTCGGCGCCGCGACGCAGGCTGTCCGCGACGGGCAGGACGGGCAGGGCGGCCTCATGCTGTTCCAGCGCGGCCAGAACCCGGCCGATCGTCGCCGCGTCGAGGAAGGGCCGGGCGGCGTCATGGATCAGAACCCGCGTATCCGACGGGGCCTTCAGCGCGTCCAGACCCGCCCGGACCGAGGCGGCACGGGTCGCCCCGCCGGCCGCCGCGAACCAGCCTTCCAGACCCTGCAATGCCTCCGCGGCCAGCGCCTCGGCGCCGGGGGCGACGACCACCACCAGCTCGGAGGCTCCGGCCGACAGCAGGGCTTCCGCGGACCAGCGCAGGACGGGCCGGCCGCCCAGTCTGCGCCATTGTTTGGCTTCGCCTGCGCGGGACCCGGTGCCGGCGGCGACGATGATGGCGGAGAAGCTCATGGGGCCGCTTCTACCGACCCTGTGCGAGCCTGACGAGGCCTCCCGGCGCGGAGTCCGTCCTGTTTGACAACGGACATGACCTGAGTCAGCCTGCACAAGGGAGGACATTCGATGATGCATTCGATGCTGCAACCGGTCATCGCCCTGGTGCTCTGGTCGATGGTCATGTGGGCCTGGCTCTACGCCACCCGTGTGCCGGCGATGATCGGGGCGCGGACGAAACTGGATCCAAACCTGCCGCGTGACGTCATGCTGGGCGGCCTGCCACCGCGGGTGCGGTGGAAGGCGGACAACTACAACCACCTGATGGAACAGCCGACGCTGTTTTATGCGACCGTGCTGACGCTGGCGCTGCTGGAACAGGGCGACGCGCTGAATCTCGGGCTTGCCTGGGCCTATGTCGGGCTCAGGGTGCTGCACAGCCTGATCCAGGCGCTGGTCAATGTGATCATCGTCAGGTTTTCCGTGTTCATGATCGCGAGCGGCGTTCTGGTCATTCTCGCTGTCCGCGCCGCGATGGCCGTCTTCCAGGTCTGAGTCCGGGTTGGACCCGGGCCGGGAAAACCCCTATCTGGCCGCCCATGCAAAGCGGGCTGCAGATCGGCGACGTGTGGGTGCCCGGCCGGGTGCTGACCGCGCCCATGACCGGCATCACCGACCTGCCGTTCCGGCGGCTCGCCTCGCGGCTCGGCGCGGCCTATGTCGCGACCGAGATGGTCGCGGCCGCCGAGCTGGCGCGTGCGCGACCCGACGTCGTACGACGGGCGGCTGTCGGTGAAGGCCTGCCGCTGACGGTGATCCAGCTGGTCGGCCGTGACCCCGCCGCCATGGCCGAGGGCGCGCGCATGGCGGAACAGGCCGGTGCCGACATCGTCGACCTGAATTTCGGCTGCCCGGCCAAGGAAGTTACGGGATCGGCCTGCGGTTCTGCCCTGATGCGGACGCCCGACCTGGCCTGCCGGCTGATGCAGGCGGCGGTCGATGCCACCTCGCGGCCGGTGACGGTGAAGATGCGGCTGGGCTGGGATGACGCCCACCGCAACGCCGCCATGCTGGCCAGGCGGGCCGAGGAGATCGGGGTCCGGGCGGTCACCGTGCATGGGCGGACCCGGCAGCAATTCTACACCGGCGTCGCCGACTGGACGGCAGTGGGCGAGGTCAAGGCGGCGGTGGGCATTCCGGTCATCGTCAACGGCGACATCCTCACCGCCGACGACGCGCGCGAGGCGCTACGCCAGTCAGGCGCGGACGCCCTGATGCTCGGCAGGGGCGTCTATGGCCGCCCCTGGCTGGCGGCGCATATGGAGCGGGCCCTGGCTGACGGGACCGTGCTGCTGGAGCCGGACCGGGAGGAGCGGCTCGGCATCGTCATCGAGCACCTGCGTGCCTCGGTCGCCTTCTACGGCCTGCCGCTGGGGCTGAAGATGTTCCGCAAACACCTCGGCTGGTATGTCGAACAGGCCCCCTGGCCGGCGGATCCGCCGGAGCGGCGCGCGGCCAAGGGGCAGCTCTGTCGGCTGGAAACGCCCGAGGCGGTCGAGCAGGCGCTGACGGGGCTGTGGGCAGGGGTGACGCATTTCGGCAACCCGGGTGTTGATATTCCGCCACAGGTGGTCGAGACTGCTGTGGCATGACGGATACGCCCGCCGCCGAGACAGAGCCCGCTCCGCCCGCTGATCGACGCGGCGCGGTTCGCTGGTTCTCCGGCTGGTCTGAGGAGCGACGTCGGAACTCATTCCTCATCGCCTACGCCGTCGCCTTTCTGGTGACTGCCGCGGCCATCTGGCTGGTGGCGGTCGCGCCGGGGGCCAGCGGGGAGGGTGCCAGGGCCGCAGCGAGCCAGGCCGTTCTCGCGATTCTCGGGGTCAATCTGCTGCTGATCGGCGGGCTGGCCGCCGTTGTCGGCCGCCGGGCCCTGATGCTGTTCCGCCGCCGGACCGATGCGGGGGCGCGTCTCCACCTGCGTTTCGTGACGCTCTTCTCCATGGTGGCCCTTATCCCCGCGGTCCTGATCGCGCTTGTCTTCGGCGTGCTGGTCAATCGGGGCGTGGACCAGTGGTTCAGCGACAACGTCCAGTCGGCCGTCACGAACAGCGCCGACATCGGGCAGGCCTATGTGCGGGACGTCAGCCTTCAGGTTGAGTCGGACCTTGAGACCATCACGGACGAACTGGCGGCTCCGGAAGCGCGCGCGCGCTTTGACTATCCGATCCAGTTCTCGGAACTCCTCGCCCAGATCGCGGACCTGTTCGGCTAT
Organism: Brevundimonas sp.; assembly: GCA_030693575.1. Lineage (GTDB taxonomy): Bacteria > Pseudomonadota > Alphaproteobacteria > Caulobacterales > Caulobacteraceae > Brevundimonas. The sequence goes on from JAUYAG010000053.1 coordinate 16,158, forward strand.
CCGGCGCTCTATATCGTCGATGGAGACGGGCAGGTGCTGGCGCGCGGCGAACTGCCGGACGCGCCGCCCTATTTCGCACCCTCGCGTGAGGATCTCGAAACGGCCGCGGGAGGGCAGACCGCGCCGATCGAAGTGACCGAAAACCCGGACGCCATTCGCACCCTCTATCCGCTGACGGGCTATGGCGACGCCTACCTGTATCTGGTCCGGCCGATGCAGCCGGGTTTGATCGCCCAGATGCGCAATGGCGAGGAGTCGATTATCGCCTTCAGGGAAGCCAAGGAGAGCCGTGCGCGCATCCAGACCGCCTTTGCCCTCGGCTATTTCGAGACCGCGCTTCTGGTCCTCGTCGGGGCCATCTGGCTGGGCATGGGTGCCGCCAGCTCGATCTCGGCGCCCATCGGCCGTCTCGTCGAGGCGGCGGACCGCGTCGCCTCGGGTGACCTTACCGCCCGCGTCGACGGGGAGGACGGACCCGGCGAGATCAAGACCCTGTCGGCCGCCTTCAACCGCATGACCGGTGACCTCGAGGCCCAGCAGGCCGCGCTCAGGGCCGCCAGCGAGGAAGCCACGGGCCGCAGCCGGTTCATCGAGACCGTGTTGTCCGGCGTGTCGGCGGGCGTCATCGGCCTCGACCGCCGGCGTCGCGTCTCGGCCATCAACGACAGCGCCGTCGAGCTTCTGGCCATCCGCGACCCGTCCATCATCGGCCGGCCGCTGGGCGAGGTTTCGCCCGAACTCAGCGAACTGGCCGCCCGCGCCGAAGCCCATATCGAGGAAGAGATCGACGTCAGCCTCGAGGGCGAGACCCGGCGTCTGCGCGTGCGCATCGAGGGCGGTGTCGGCGGCGAGATGGTGCTGACCTTCGACGACATCACCCGCCTGGTCACGGCCCAGCGCAATGCGGCCTGGCGCGACGTGGCCCGCCGCATCGCCCATGAGATCAAGAACCCCCTGACGCCGATCCAGCTGTCGGCCGAGCGTCTGCGGCGGCGCTATCGCAGCCAGGTCGGCGAGGATGTCGAGGTCTTCGACCGCTGCACCGAGACCATCATCCGTCAGGTCGGCGACATCGGCCGGATGGTGGACGAGTTCTCGTCCTTCGCCCGCATGCCCGCGCCGCGCTTCACCGCTTGCGATCCGGCGGAACTGCTGCGCGAGGCGGTGTTCGCCCAGCGGGTGGCGGCGGCCGGGATCGGCGTCGAACTGATCGAGCCCCTGCCCAGCATCGTGCTGCACGCGGACCGGCCCATGGTCGGCCAGGCCCTGACCAACATCCTCAAGAACGCCGGCGAGGCCGTGTCGGCGCGACGGGCCATCGCCCCGCGCGACGGCGACGGCGAGCGGCCGGGCATTTCGGCAAGGCTGCTGGTCGAGGACGAGACCGTGGTCTTCATCATCGAGGACGACGGCATGGGCCTGCCCGCCAAGGACCGCGACCGGCTGACCGAGCCCTATGTGACCACGCGCGAGAAGGGGACGGGCCTCGGCCTGGCCATCGTCAAACGCATCTGCGAGGAGCACGGCGGCGAGCTGAAGCTGGCCGACGCAGAGACCCTGGCCGGCGCCCGCGTCTGCCTGACCTTCCCCCTGAAATCCCAACCGAAACCGACCGGCGCCGCCGGGACCAGGGAGGCGAAAGCCTCCCGGTCCCGCGCGCTTCCGGCCGCCGAATAGCGAGGCGTCATGCGATCCACGGGAGCCGACATTCTGGTCGTCGACGACGAGGCCGACATCCGCGAGCTGGTCTCCGGCCTGCTCGAGGACGAGGGCCACGCCGTGCGCGTGGCGGCCAACTCCGACGAGGCCCTGGCCGCGATCCGCGCCCGGCGCCCGTCGTTGGCCCTGCTCGACATCTGGATGCAGGGCGGTGGGCTGGACGGGCTGGAGCTGCTGGACGTCATCAAGGAGCTGGATCCGGACCTGCCGGTGGTGATGATCTCGGGCCACGGCAACATCGAGACGGCCGTCACGGCGCTCCAGCGCGGGGCCTATGATTTCATTGAAAAGCCTTTCAAATCTGACCGGTTGGTGGTCGTTGTTCAGCGAGCACTTGAGGCGTCTTCGCTGAAGCGCGAGAACCGCCGCCTGCGGGCGCAGGTCGCGGCGCCGTCCGGCTTCATCGGCCGCTCCGCTGCGGCACAGACCCTGCGCAGCACGGTCGCCAAGGTCGCCCCGGCCAACAGCCGGGTCCTGATCTCGGGCCCGCCCGGATCGGGCAAGGAACTTGTCGCGCGTCAGATCCACGAGGCCAGCGCCCGCTCCAAGGGCGAGTTCGTCGCCATCGCCGCCGCCGGCATGACCCCCGAACGGCTGGACATCGAACTGTTCGGCGAGGAGGGCCACGACGGTCGCCCGCGCAAGATCGGCGTCTTCGAACGCGCCCACAACGGCACCCTCTATCTCGACGACGTCGGCGACATGCCGCGCGAGAGCCAGAGCCGCGTTCTGCGCGTGCTGGTCGAGCAGCGCTTCCGTCGGGTCGGCGGCGAACAGGACGTGCAGGTCGACATCCGCGTGGTCACCTCGACCTCGCGCGACCTCAAGCTCGAGATCGCCGAGGGCCGGTTCCGCGAGGATCTGTTCCATCGCCTGAACGTCGTGCCGATCCGGGTGCCCGCCCTGTCCGAGCGCCGCGAGGACATCCAGGAATTGATCGACTATTTCATCGACACCCTGTCGGCGTCGCAGGGCTTGCCCAAGCGGCGGCTCGGCGATGACGCCATCGCGGTGCTTCAGGTCCATCCCTGGCCCGGCAACGTCCGTCAGCTGCGCAACAACGTCGAACGCCTGCTGATCATGGCCACCGGCGACCCCGATGAGCCGATCAGCGCCGACATGCTGCCGCAGGAGGCGACCAACGCCAACTCGACCGGCACCCTCGGCGGCGAGCGCATCATCGCCCTCCCGCTGCGTGAAGCCCGCGAGGTGTTCGAGCGGGAGTATCTGGCGGCGCAGATCATGCGTTTCGGCGGCAATATTTCGCGAACCGCGGCCTTCATCGGCATGGAGCGGTCGGCCCTGCACCGCAAGCTCAAGTCGCTGGGCGTTTCGCCGTCCCGCGGCGGCGAGGACGAGATCGAAGAGGCGGTCGAGGCATGAGCCGCGTCGCCTATGTCAACGGCCAGTACCAGCCCCACGGTCAGGCCGTGATTCATGTCGAGGATCGCGGCTTCCAGTTCGCCGACGGTGTCTATGAAGTCTGGTCTGTATTCGACGGCCGGCTGGCCGATTTCGACGGCCACATGACCCGGCTGCATCGCAGCTTGAACGAACTGCGCATCGACATCCCCATGTCGCGGGAGGCCCTCAGCCGAGTGCTGAACGAGACGGTGCGCCGCAACCGGGTGCGCGAGGGGCTGGTCTATATCCAGGTGACCCGCGGCACGGCCCGTCGCGACCATCCGTTCCCGCCCGAAGGCACGCCGCCCAGCGTGGTGATCACGGCCCGTTCGTTGCCGCTGTCGAAAGGCAATGCCGCGGCGAAGAAGGGCGTCGCAGTCGTTACCCATCCCGACATCCGCTGGGGCCGGTGCGACATCAAGACGGTCGGCCTGCTCGCCAATGTGCTCGCCAAACAGGCCGCCAAGGAACGCGGCGCGGCCGAGGCCTGGCTGGTCGACGAGATGGGTCTGGTCACCGAGGGCTCGTCCACCAATGCCTGGATCGTGGACGAGAACGGCAAGCTGAGGACGCGGGATACCCAGGCGAATATCCTGCAGGGCATCACCCGCGCGGCGGTCATGGCCCTGATCGCCGACGAGGGACTTGAGCTGGAAGAGCGGGCCTTCTCGGTGGACGAGGCCAAGCGCGCGAAGGAGGCCTTCTACACATCGGCCAGCGGCTTCGTGATGCCGGCGACCTCCATCGACGGGGTGAAGATCGGCAACGGCAAGCCCGGCCCGATCGCGACCCGGTTGCGCGCCCTGTACCTTGATCAGGCGAACCGCGACGCCATCTAGGCGTTGCGGCCCTGTGCGGGCGGTGGCTAAGGTGAGGGGCCGGACATCCGATCCAGCCCCGCGCCGCTCCCTCGGCCGGAGAACAAGCAAGAACAGGCTGAACCTGCCATGTCGCAAGACAAGTCCAAGAACCTTCAGGACACCTTCCTCAACAGTGTCCGCAAGACCAAGACGCCGCTTACCATCTTCCTCGTCAACGGGGTCAAGCTGCAGGGCATCGTGACCTGGTTCGACAACTTCTGTGTGCTGCTGCGCCGCGACGGCCAGTCGCAGCTGGTCTACAAACACGCCATCTCGACGATCATGCCGTCCGCGCCCGTGCAGCTTTACGAGCCGGACGCGGACGAGGACTGACGGCCCGGTCCCTTCGGCCGTCACCCTCGGGCTTGACCCGAGGGTCAGACGTGGTGCGGCGATGCGTCAGGGATGGCCCGATGGCCGGCGACTTCCTATCTGTCGATCAGCACCACAACATCCGGTCCTCGGGTCAAGCCCGAGGATGACGGCGTAACGAAAGCCCGAGACCTGACAACCAAACATATCGACCACGCCGTCCCCCTGATCCGGGCGGTCGTCATCCATCCCGAACGCTCCGACTCCGGCGCCAGCGAGAGCTCGCGCCAGTCGGTCGAGCGTCTGGAAGAGGCCGTCGGCCTCGCCCGCGCGCTGGACCTGGATGTCCGCGGTGAAGAGATCGTGCGCATCCGCAAGGTCACGCCCGCCACCCTGTTCGGCTCGGGCAAGGTCGAGGAGCTGGCCGCCCTTGTGCGCGCCGCCGAGGCCGAGGCCGTGGTTATCGATGACGCCCTGTCGCCGGTGCAGCAGCGCAATCTGGAAAAGGCCTGGGACTGCAAGGTCATCGACCGCACCGGCCTGATCCTCGAAATCTTCGGCCGCCGCGCGCGGACCAAGGAAGGCCGGCTGCAGGTCGAGCTGGCCCGGCTCGACTATGAGAAGTCGCGGCTGGTCCGCACCTGGACCCACCTTGAGCGGCAGCGTGGCGGCACCGGCTCAACCGGCGGCCCCGGCGAGACCCAGATCGAACTCGATCGCCGCCTGATCGCCGACCGCATCGTCAGGCTGAAGGTCGAGCTGGACGAGGTGCGCCGCACCCGCGGCCTGCACCGCAAACAGCGCCAGAAGGTCCCGTTCCCGACCATCGCCCTGGTCGGCTACACCAACGCCGGCAAGTCGACCCTGTTCAACCGGCTGACCGGCTCGGACGTGGTGGCCAAGGACCTGCTGTTCGCCACCCTCGACACCACCCAGCGCACCATCCGCCTGCCGCAGGGCCGGCCGGCGATCGTGGCCGACACAGTCGGCTTCATCTCCGACCTGCCGCACGAACTGGTCGAGAGTTTCCGGGCGACGCTGGAAGAGGTGGGCGAGGCCGACCTGATCCTGCACGTCCGCGACATCGCGTCTCCCGACAGCGAGGCCCAGTCGAAGGACGTCGAGGCGGTGCTGAAACAGATCGAGACGCCGGAGGGCAAGACCCGCCGGGTGCTGGAAGTCTGGAACAAGATCGACCTGCTCGACGAGGAAGAGCGAGAGACTGTTCTCGGCCTCGCCGAACGCCTGTCCCGAGACGGCAAGGCGGTCGCGGTCTCGGCCTGGACCGGGGAGGGGATCGAACCCCTGCGCGAAACCATCGCCGGCCTGATCGACGATGATCCGGAGACGGCGCTGGTTCTGCTGCCCTCACAGGGCGAGGCGCTGGCTTGGCTGTACGAGAACGGCCGCGTCACCGGCCGCGAGACGGACGACGAAGGCCGGACGCATGTGGTGGTGCGCCTGCACCCGGCGGCGCTGGGAAGGTTCGAGCGGCAGTTTCAGGCTCGATAGCGGCTCAAGAAAATCGCGCGGTGGAAGCGCTCATTCTAGCACCCTGGAAATTTACGACGGGCGTTGTTCAAAAATTCCGCATCCTCTCTTTTCGGTCGGCCTCCACCGACGACGAATAGATCATGTAAATTAGGCTCAACGGGACCGTTACTCCTGCGATCAATCCCATAAGGACAGCTGGTCCGATCGGCTTCGTCCAAGGTTGCTCTGGGTCTCCAGCGCGGTCTTTTCGATAGGACCAAATAGCGACAAGCACTCCCGTGATTGTCACGACCAAGAGATAGCCTACTAGTTTCATTTTAATCGCCCACCAGCCGACGCATCTTCAAGCAGCCCGCACTTCCAACGTCATGCCCGAGGCTGTTTGTAGACATCCGATGACGGCGAACAGGTTGCTAGCTGTTGGATTACCGCCCGGCCCGAACATCCGCATCAGGCTCTTGGCCGGCGTGCCGGTGGCCGCCGACAGGGCCTCGAACCCGATGGTGGCGTTGATGTAGTCGCGCAGCACTGCCCTGCCGGTATCAACGTCGCCTTCAAGCAGGGCGTTGAGGCCTTCGGTCAGCAGAGCCTGTTTGAACGCCGGGTCACGGGCGACGCGCGCCTGCACCGTGTCCTTGAATGATCGGGTCAGGGCCATCACCGTCCGCCTTTCTTCCTCGCCTTGTAGTCCGCCCACTGCCTCTTGGCGGCTTCGATATCCTTGTCCTGCCGGCGCTTGGTTCCGCCGCCGACCAGGATGACCAGCCGGTCGCCGTCCCGGCCGAAATAAATCCGGTAGCCCGGACCGCTGTCGATCCGATACTCCAGTACGCCGTCGCCGACGCCCTTGACGTTCGAGACCGCGCCCCGAGCGATCCGGGTCACCGCGACTGTCACCTTGGCGGCAGCGACCGGCGCGAGCGAGTCGAACCAGTCGCCGAAAGCACTAGTGCCGCCAGCATCCACATACTCCTCGATCTCAACGCCGGAAGGTAACATATACGATACCTTACTTCAAGCCCGCTCCGCCGCCTTCGCCGCGTCCCACAGCCCGTCCATTTCAGCCAGGTCGGACTGCTCCGGCCCCCGCCCGTCCTTGGCCAGTTCCGCCTCGATAAACCCGAACCGCCGCACGAATTTCGCATTCGCCCCGCGCAGGGCGTCCTCCGGCTCGACTCGCAGTTTCCGCGCCAGATTGGCCACCACGAACAGCAGGTCGCCGACCTCATCCCGCGCCTTGTCCAGATCCCCCGCGGCGATCTCGACGCGGAGTTCCGCGACCTCCTCGTGCAGCTTGTCGAAGACCTCGTCGGTCGAGGGCCAGTCGAAGCCGACGCGGGCGGCGCGTTTGGTCAGTTTGGCCGCGCGGGCGAGGGCGGGCAGGCCGACGGGGACATCGTCCAGCACGCCGTGCTGCGCCTTGGCGACGCGTTCAGCGGCCTTGATGTCCTCCCATCGGGCCTTCTGGGCCACGCCGTCGGGCTTCGCCGCCTCATCTCCGAAGACGTGTGGATGGCGACGCACCAGCTTGTCGCACATGGCCTCGACGACATCGTCGAAGGCGAACAGACCCTGTTCCTCGGCCATGCGGGCGTGGAAGACGGTCTGGAACAGCAGGTCGCCGAGCTCGGACTTCAGCTCGTCCATGTCGCCGCGCTCGATGGCGTCGGCGACCTCATAGGCCTCCTCGATCGTATAGGGGGCGATGGTGGCGAAGGTCTGCTCCACATCCCACGGACAGCCGCCGTCCGGGTCGCGCAGCCGGGCCATGATGCCGATCAGGCGCTCGATGGGGGTCATGCGGAGGCCGTCGCCGCGCCGTCGCGTTCTTCCAGCGCCTTGCGGATTTGGTCGTGGCGGGCGGGCGTCAGCGGATAGCCCTTGAGGACGAGCGCGGCCGCCGCCAGCAAGACTCCGGGGACGAGGATGAAGAGGATCTGCAGCGTCAGCAGCGACCCCTCGCTGTTGCCCTCAGGCCCCGGAATGGCGCGGAAGCCGACCCATTGCAGGATCAGATAGGGGATCAGGGCCACGACATGGCCGATCTTGGTCGTGGCCGACAGAATGGAGAACATCAGGCCGGTGCGGTCCACGCCCGTATCCAGCCGGATCTCGTCGCCCGCGTCGGCCATCATGGCCCGCAGCAGGAACAGGCCGGCCGCATAGGGCAGGCCGGCGATGAACATGGCGGCGGCGGTCAGGGCGAAATTGCCGCCCGGGACCAGGGTCGCGCCGATGTAGAAGACCGCGAACACCAGGCTGGCCGCCGCCAGCGCCTTGTCCTTGCCGATCCGCGTCGCCAGCCAGGCCCAGAACGGCGCCCCGACCAGTCCGGCCACGAAATAGAACAGCATGAACAGCGAGGCCTGGGTGTGGTCGTAGCCCTTGATCTGGCCGAAGAAGAAGAACAGCAGCGAGCCGGTGATGCCCGGTGCCACGCCCAGCAGCAGGTCGGCGAACAGCAGCTTGCGCACCGTCTTCTTGCCGAACAGGCCGAGGTAGGCCTTCGGGCCGCCATGCGGCGCGGCGCCGGCGTTGACGGGCTCGGGCACGACGAACATGGCCAGGCCGATCGTCACGGGCAGGGCGATCATGATGGCCCAGCCCATGATGCGCACCCCGGCGGCGTAATCGCCGAGGCCGGTCTTCACCACCACGGTCGGCAGGATCAGGATCAGGATCACGCCGATAATGTTGAACACCTGCCACCAGCCATAGACGCGGCTGCGCTGGTCGTATTGCGGGGCAAGCACCGCGGCCCAGCCCAGCTGGCCGAGGGTGCCGATCGAGAAGCCGAGGTAGAGGACCAGCAGCCAGCCGAAGAGGTAGGCCGCGCCGGCCCCCGGCTGGACCAGCACGAACATCATCAGGGCCGACAGCATCAGGATCGGCGTCGAGATCGCCATCCACGGCCGGTATCGGCCCCAGCGGGTCCTGGTCTTGTCCATGCCCCAGCCGATGAAGGGGTCGAAGACGATGTCGATCAACCGCACGGCCATGAAGACCGCCGCGACCACGCCCAGCTCCAGCCCCACATAGGTGGCGTAGAACTCGGGCAGGGTGACCGGCAGGGCGACCCCGAAGGCGGCCAACGGCAGGCAGGGGCCGGAGAAGGCGGCGAGGATGGCGTTCGATCGGCGCGCCGGAGCGGCGGCTGGAGGCGCGGTCGGGGCGGCGTCGGTCATGGGTGCGTCCGGCGGTCCGGCCCTGAGTCGGCCGTTTGCTCACCATGCCGCCTTTGCGCGTGTCACGCGAGCCGTCGCCCCCGCGTTCTGTCCCGGCGTGAAGGGCCTTGCGGCGGACACAGAGACAGGGTCAGCTTCCCCGATGCCGATGCGCCTTGTTCTGCTGCTGATCAGCGCCCTTGCGACCGTTCTGGTCGCCGGGCCGGCGAAGGCTCAGGCCGAGTTCTGCGACCGCCAGATCGAGGACTGGGGCGGCCCTGCGCTGTCCAACGGCATTTCGCTGCATTCGCTGGAGTGGGCCCCGTTCGGCTCGGCCGAATGGGGCTGGGAAACCTATGTGCCGCTGATCCAGCAGGAGCTGGGCACCGGCTGCGCCGCCAGCTCCCCGGTCTTCGCGCGTCGGCTGGCGGACTTCCAGACCGCACATCAACTGCCCTCGACCGGCATCTTCGACCCGGCGACCTTCCAGACCTTCCGGGGCCTGTGGCAGGAGCGCCGGCCCTTCATCATGGCGCGGGTCCGCGAGGAGCCCTGTCCCGATCCGCCGCCGCTGTACCAGCTGGGCTATCTGGTCGCGTCCGAGGAGCACGCCGACCGTTTGACCCGCCTTCTGCGCCGCGATGTGCTGGAGGCCTATCGCCGGATGGTCGCCGCCGCCCGCGCCGAGGTGCCCGAGGTCGCGAACGATCCCGAGCTGCTGCAGATCTTCTCCGGCTTCCGCGACCCGGAGGCCGATGCGGCGCGGTGCGCAGCGGCCGGCAATTGCGACGGCGTCCGTCGCGCGGTCTGTTCGCCCCATCGCACCGGCACGGCGGTCGACCTCTATGTCGGCCAGGTCGTCGGCCTCGGCGTCGACAACACCTCGCCGCCCAGCCGTCTGCATATGAGCCGCGGCGCGACCTACCGCTGGCTGGTGAAGAACGCCGGCCGCTTCGGCTTCGTCCCCTATGCCTTCGAGCCCTGGCACTGGGAGTGGGTCAGTCCGGCGAGCGGTTACGCCGGGCCGCCGCCGCCGTCGTGATCCGGGGCCTGACGGACGGAGAACGGGCCCTGGCGGTCGAGGCCTTTGGTGATGCGCTGGCGCTCGACTTCATCCGCTTCCTTCCGGCACCCTGGCCGTTTGATCGGGCCTTTGTGCCGGGTCGCTGGTTCGGACGGGAGTGGATCGTCTGGCCGGCGCGAACCCTGCCGTCCGATATCGCTGTCGCGCCCCTGAAGCTTCAGGCCCTGATGGTGCATGAACTCACGCATGTCTGGCAGGCGCAGCAGGGGGTCAATCTGCTGACCGGCAAGATCCGGGCGGGCGATCGGCCGGCCTCCTATGAATACCCGGTCGGGGTGGACTGCGACTGGGGCGGGCTGAACATCGAACAGCAGGCCATGGTCGTCGAGCACCGCTTCCGACTGACGCGGGGGCAGCCGGCCCCGGCGGACCCCGCCTTCTACGATCGTGTCTGCCCCATCGGCCCCCGGATCGGTGCGTGAGTCTTGCGTCGCCTGCCGGCCGGCCCATATTAGAAACACTAACTGTTTCTAATTGAATGAGGCGAACCCTGATGCGCCAGCCCGCGATCTTCTTCGGCCACGGCTCCCCGATGAACGCCCTTGGCGGGCCGTATGCTGACGCCTGGCGTGCGCTGGGAGAGGCTGTGGGCAAGCCGAAGGGCGTGGTCATGATCTCGGCCCATTGGGAGACCAACGGCCTGGCCGTGACGGCACAGTCGAATCCCGAAACCATCCATGATTTCGGCGGCTTCCCTGACGAACTGCATGCGATGCAGTATCCGGCTCCGGGCTCGCCCGAGCTGGCGGCGCGGGTCGCCGAGCTGACCGGGGCGACCCCGACGACGCAGTGGGGCCTCGATCACGGGACCTGGTCTGTGCTGGCCCATGTCTGGCCCACAGCCGATGTTCCGGTGGTGCAGCTGTCGCTGGACCGCGGCCTCGACGCGCGCGGCCACCATGCGCTGGCGAAGCGGCTGGTGGCGCTGCGCGACGAGGGGATCATCATCGCGGGCTCGGGCGATTTCGTGCACAATCTGCGCACATGGAAGCGGGCCGGAGGCGAGGCCTATCCGTGGGCCTCGGGCTTCAATGAGGCGGTCAAGGCGGCCTTGCTGCGCGGCGATGAGGACGCCCTGATCGACTGGGTCGGTCTGGCGGAAGACGCGCAGATGAGCGTCCCGACCGACGAACACTATCTGCCGCTGCTCTACGTCGCCGCCCAGCGCGGGCCGGGCGACGACGTCAGCTTCTTCAACGACGTCATTGAAGGCGGTTCGATCTCGATGACCGGCGTGCGGATCGGTTAGGCGAGGTCGGTCCTGCGCTTCAGGACGTGGTCCACGGCCCAGGCACCGGGTCCGGCGAAGGCGAGATAGAGGAAGACCCAGCAGTACAGCGCCGCCAGCTCGCCCTGGTTGACCATGGGGAAGAAGGACGCGCCGCCGAACTGCCAGTGGAACTGGGCATAGGCCACGGCCATCATGCCGGACATGAGGAAGGCGACCGGTCGGGTGAACAGCCCAAGGACGATCATTGCCCCGCCGACCAGTTCCAGAACGCCGCCGACGCCCATCTGGCTGGCGATGTCGAACGGACCCATCGCGGGTGCCGGGAAGCCGAAGATCTTCTGCGTGCCGTGCTGCATGAACATCAGGCCGGAGACGATGCGCAGCCCCGCCAGCGCCTTGTCCGTATGGGGATCGAGTTTCGAAAACAGGCTCATGGTCAGTTCCTTCCGTCACCGGCCCGGCTCGGACCGCTCGTCATATTGAAACTGTTACTGTTGCAGTCAAGAGCCTTGACCGTCAGGCGGCCTTGTCCAACTCCGCCATCTGCTGGATCCGCACATAGTCGGTCTTGCCGGAGCCCAGCACGGGCACCTCGGCGACGCGCAGGATCTTCTTGGGCACGGCCAGTTCCGGGGCGCCGTGGCTGCGGGCCCATTCGGCCAGGCGGGCGACGTCGGCGTCCCGGCGGTCCGTGACCAGCACCAGCTTCTCGCCCTTGCGCGCGTCCGGGATCGAGACCACGGCGTGCCGCGCCTCGGGCCAGACCGCGCTGGCCAGACCCTCGACCGCGGTCAGGGACACCATCTCGCCGCCGATCTTGGCGAACCGCTTGATCCGGCCGAGGATGGAGACGTAGCCGTCCTTGTCGATGTCGACGATGTCGCCGGTGTCGTGCCAGCCGCCGGCCAGCGGCTCGACGATGTCGGGGTCATCCGGCGACAGATACCCCTGCATCACGTTCGGCCCGCGAAGGAAAAGCCGCCCCCCGTCCGGAATGCCCTCGACCGGATCGAGCCGCCATTCCATTCCGGGGATCATCTGGCCGACCGTCCCCGGCCGGTTCCGGTCCGGGTGGTTGATCGCCACAACGGGGGCGGCCTCGGTCGCCCCGTAGCCTTCCAGCAGCTTGAGGCCGTGGAAGCGGGTGTTGAACAGGTGGTGGGTCTCGGGCCGCACGCGCTCGGCGCCGGCGACCACGAACTCCAGGGTGTCGAAATCATCGGGTGACGCGACCCGCGCGTACTGGTTCAGGAAGGTATCGGTCGCGAACAGGATCGAGGCCTTCACTTCGGGCAACAGCTCAACGATCTGTTTTGCGTGCAGCGGCGAGGGATACTGGAATGCCTTCATGCCGTTCAGCAGCGGCAGCATGACCCCGCCCGTCAGTCCGAAACAATGGAACGTCGGCAGCGGGTTGAACATCACCCACTCCGGCTTGAGGTCGATATACTGGGAGGCCTGCCGACAGTTGGCGACCAGATTCCACTGGCTGAGTACCACGCCCTTGGGGGCGCCGAAGCTCCCGGAGGTGAAGAGGATGACGCCCGTCGAGGACGGCTCGGTCCTGACCCTGAATTGTCTGGGCAGCATGCCGGCCAGCAAGCCATAGGCCTTGTCCTGCAGTCCGATGGTTTTCCGGATATCGTCCAGCCAGACAATTTCAGCGACCTTGCCCAGTTCGTCCATCAGGTCTTCGAGCTTGGCCTGGTTGATGAACCGCTTGGCGGAGAGAACCTTTTTCAGGCCGGCGGCCTTGATCGCCGCCTTGATGTTGGCCTGGCCCGAGGTGAAGTTGAGCATCACAGGCACCCGGCCATGCGCATGCAGGCCGAAATAGGTGACCACGACACCAGAGCTGGAGGGCAGCAATATGCCGACCCGCTCACCCAGGTCGGTCATCGCAGCGATCTTGCGGCCCAGCACAAAAGCGGAGCGGATCAGCCCGGTGTAGGTCAGCGGCTTCCGGTCAAGGTCCTCGAGAATCTCCTTGTCGCCGAATTTTTCACGGGCGGAGATGAGGGCGTCAAAGACCGTTTCCTCAACGTGACGGGGATCCAGGGGTACGCGCAAGTCCATCCTCCGTGCGGCTGCGGTTGTCCCGCGCCCTTTTTATCTTCAGCGGTCAGACTAGGGCCGCCGTGTCGCGTTGAAAAGGTGCGTTACCTTGCGTGAGGTTCGCCCCGCCTTGCCTTCGCCCTGCGGAAGGCCGACATAGCGGCATCGCACAGCCCGGAGCCCGCGACGCCTTGGTCACGCTGATCAACACCCTGACGAAGACGCCGGCCGAGTTGCGTCACCCCGAGAAGCAGAACCGCCCTGAAACGGTGGTGCTGAAGAAGCCCGACTGGCTGCGCGTCAAGGCGCCCGGATCGGGCCAGTACAACGCCACCAAGGCCATCGTGAAGGACAAGGGCCTCGTCACCGTCTGCGAGGAGGCGGCCTGCCCCAACATCGGCGAGTGCTGGAGCCAGAAGCACGCCACCCTGATGATCATGGGCGACACCTGCACGCGGGCCTGTGCCTTCTGCAACGTCAAGACGGGCCTGCCCCAGCCGCTCGACCCCGAGGAGCCGGCCAAGGTCGGTCTGGCCGTGGCCCAGCTGGGCCTGAACCACGTGGTCATCACCAGCGTCGACCGGGACGATGTCTCCGACGGCGGTGCCGCCCATTTCGCCGAGGTGGTGCGCCAGATCCGCATCCAGGCCCCGAACACGACGATCGAGATCCTGACCCCCGACTTCCTGCGCAAGGACGGGGCGGCCGAGGTGGTGATCGATGCGACGCCCGACGTCTTCAACCACAACCTCGAGACCGTGCCGCGGCTGTATCTGAAGATCCGGCCCGGGGCCCGCTACTTCCACAGCCTGCGCCT
>JAUYAG010000093.1 GCA_030693575.1 Brevundimonas sp.
TTATCGCCGGCGGATCGGCCTATAGCCGTGAGATCGACTGGGCCCGGTTCCGCGAAATCGCCGACAGCGTCGGCGCCATACTGATGGTCGACATGGCCCACTATGCCGGCCTGATCGCCGGCGGCGCCTATTCAAACCCCATGCCCCACGCCCATGTGGTGACCAGCACCACCCACAAGACCCTGCGCGGACCGCGCGGCGGAATCATCCTGTCCAACGACCTGGAACTGGGCAAGAAATTCAACTCCGCCGTCTTCCCGGGTCTGCAGGGTGGGCCGCTGGAGCATGTCATCGCCGCCAAGGCCGTGGCTTTCGGCGAGGCGCTCAAGCCCGAGTTCAAACTCTATGCCCAACAGGTTGTCGACAATGCGCGGGCCCTGGCCGCCGTGCTGGTCGAGCGCGGCGCGGCGATCGTTTCGGGCGGCACCGACAGCCATCTGATGCTGGTCGACCTGCGGCCCAAGGGCGTGACCGGCAAGGCCACCGAGGCGGCGCTCGAACACGCGCTGATGACCTGCAACAAGAACGGCGTGCCGTTCGACACCGCTCCGTTCACCATCACCTCGGGCGTTCGCCTGGGCACGCCGGCCGGGACGACGCGCGGCTTCGGTGTCGGCGAGTTCCAGCAGGTCGGCCACTGGATCGCCGATGTGATCGACTCGATGAAGGGCACGGACGAGGCGGACGCCGGCGTGTCGCAACGTGTCGCCGGCGAGGTGCGCGAGCTCACGCGCCGCTTCCCCATTTACGGATAAGTCGCTGATGAAGTGCCCCTTCTGCGGACATCAGGACACCCAGGTGAAGGACAGCCGTCCGTCGGATGACGGCGCGGCCATCCGACGCCGCCGGTCCTGCCCGCAGTGCAGCGGTCGGTTCACCACCTTCGAACGGGTTCAACTGCGCGAGCTGATGATCCTGAAGCGCAACGGCCGCCGCGCGCCGTTCGACCGGGACAAGCTGGAGCGGTCGCTGAATGTCGCCCTGCGCAAACGCCCGGTGCAGGCCGAACAGATCGAACAGCTGGTCAGCCGCATCACCCGCCAGCTGGAAAGCCTGGGCGAGACGGAAATCCCGTCCTCGACCGTCGGCGACTTCATCATGAAGGCGCTGAAGACCGTCGATGAAGTGGCCTATGTCCGCTACGCCTCGGTCTACAAGGATTTCCGCCACACTGGCGACTTCGCGCGCTTCCTCGGTGACGAGGGTCTGGACGAGAACTGATGCGCTCACTGATGGGATTGGCCGGCGTCAAGCATCGCGCCGGGACGAGGCGCTCTCCCGCCGGGAAGGCTTGGTTTGAGCGAACGGTGGCGACGGGGTCTCTCATGGCTGTCGCCCTTTCGGGATGCTCCACCCCTGGCTCTCCCGTTCCGGTGGGAAGCCCGGCGGCGGCGGTGCGAGCCGCGTTTGCACCGGCCACGCCGTTTGCCGTCAGTTGCGAGGGCCGAACCTACTTTCCTGACTACGTTCGCTACTCAGAGTGTCAGGCCGAAAGCGAGTTCATCCTGATATTCCGCCAAGGCGATCATCAATACGCCTACACGATCCGGGACGGACGCGTCTCGGAGGTCTCGGTTACCAACCATACGATCAGTTATCCCTAAAGCCGGTCATCGAGCATGAGGCTCCCAGTCACTGTCACCCTGAAACTGGCGACCTCCCTCGACGGGCGGATCGCGACCGCCTCCGGCGAAAGCCGCTGGATCACCGGCGAGGCCGCGCGTCTCGAAGGCCACCGCCAGCGCGCCGCCCATGACGCCATCCTGGTCGGCATAGAGACGGTGCTGACCGATGATCCGGAGCTAACGGCCCGCCTGCCGGGCCGGTCGGTGGACCAGCCGCTGAGGGTCGTGCTGGACAGCCGGTTGAGGACGCCCGCCACGGCGAAGGTTGCGACGGGCGGCGACAGCCTGATCCTGACCGCCTGTGCCCCGGCGCCGGTCGGTTCGGCGATGGTGGAGCAAGTCGAGGCCGTCGACGGCCGGCCCGACCCCGCGGCGGCCCTGGCCGCCATCCGCCGCAAAGGCGCCGCCTCGGTGCTCATCGAAGGCGGCGGGCAGGTGGCGGCGTCCTTCCTGCGGGCCGGCCTGGTGGATCGGCTGGAATGGTTCCGGGCCCCGATCCTGCTGGGCGGGGAGGGGCGGCCCTGCGTGGCGGCGCTCGCCCTGTCGCGCCTTTCCGACGCCCCGCGGTTCCGGCGCCTTGCGGTCGAGCCCTGCGGTGACGACCTGTGGGAACGCTACGAGAGAGTCTCCTGAGCCCATGTTCACCGGCATCGTCACAGACATCGGCCGCGTCCGTTCGGTCCGCCAGACCGAGCGCGACCGGCGCTATGAGATTGAGACTGCGTGGGACACCGCGGGGATCGACCTCGGTGCCTCGATCAGTCACGCCGGTTGCTGCCTGACGGTCACGGAGAAAGGGCCCGGCTGGTTCGCCGTCGAGGTCTCGGGCGAGACGCTGTCGAAGACGACCCTCGGCGACTGGCGCGAGGGCGATCCGGTCAATCTGGAGCGCGCCGCCAGACTGGGCGACGAACTGGGCGGCCATATCGTCTCGGGCCATGTCGACGGCCTGGGCCGTGTGGTCTCGGTGACGCCGGAAGGCGGCTCTCACCGGATCGACATCGCCGCGCCCGCGCCGCTGCACCGCTATATCGCCGCCAAGGGCTCGATCACGGTCGACGGCGTGTCGCTGACGGTGAACGCGGTCGAGGGCGAGGTCTTCGGCCTGAACATCATTCCCCACACCTGGGATGCGACCACGCTCGGCGGGCTGAAGGCCGGGGACGCGGTCAATCTTGAGATCGACATGCTGGCGCGATACCTCGCGCGGTGGCAGGAGACGGCGTGATGCAACTGGCCGCGAACATGAACGACAGCCCGATCAGCCCTATCGAGGACATCCTCAAGGACGCCCGCAACGGCAAACCCTACATCCTCGTCGACGCCGAGGACCGGGAGAATGAGGGCGACATCATTATTCCGGCCCAGTTCGCCACGCCGGACCAGATCAATTTCATGGCCCGCCACGCGCGCGGCCTGATCTGTCTGGCCATCACCGCCGACCGCGCGCGCCAGCTGCGCCTGCCGCCGATGGCCGCCGAGAACCGCGAGAGTATGGGCACGGCCTTCACCGTCTCGATCGAGGCCCGCGAGGGCGTGACCACCGGCATTTCCGCCGCCGATCGGGCCCGCACGGTGCAGGTGGCCGCGGACCCGGCACGGGGCGCGGATGACATCGTCTCGCCGGGCCATGTCTTTCCTCTGGTCGCGCGCGACGGCGGGGTTCTGGTTCGCACCGGCCACACCGAGGCGGCGGTCGACATCTCGCGCATGGCCGGCCTGACCCCCGCCGGCGTCATCTGCGAGATCATGAACGACGACGGTTCGATGGCGCGGATGCCCGATCTGGTCGCCTTCGCCCAGCTGCACGGGCTGAAGATCGGCACCATCGCCGACCTGATCGCCTATCGCCGCCGCACCGAACGCTATGTCGAGCGGATCATGGACACGCCGTTCGAGAGCATCCACGGCGGGCCGTTCCGGCTGATGCTGTACCGGAACACCATCGAGGGTGCCGAACACATCGCCCTGGTGAAAGGCAAGATCGAGCCGGGCAAGCCGACGCTGGTGCGGATGCACCAGGTTGATTTCGCCGCCGACATCCTCGGCCATGTCGAGGCGCGCCAGAACTATGTGCCCCGCGCCCTAGAGGCGATCAGCGGCCATGCCGGGGCGGGCGTTACGGTCTTCCTGCGTGACCCTGACCTGCACGGCCTGGCTGAACGGCTGGCCGGGGTCGAGAAGCCCGCGGCTGTCGATCGCTCGATCCGCAACTACGGCGTCGGTGCCCAGATCCTGCTGGATCTCGGCGTGCGCGACATGATCGTGATGAGCTCGACCCGCCCCAACCCCGCCGCGCTTGAGGGCTATGGCCTGCGCATCGTCGGCTGGCGCGACATGGACGGAGAAGACCAATCGTAAGCGATCCCTGGCGCATCCTCATCGTCGAGGCGCGCTTCTATGACGACCTGGCGGACGCCCTGCTGGAAGGGGCGAAGGACGCCCTGCGCGCGCGGGGCGCTGATTTCGATGTGGTCTCCGTGCCCGGCGCCCTGGAGGTTCCGACCGCTATCGCCCTGGCTGAGGAGGCCGGCCGGTTTCCGACCGCGCCCCGCTATGACGGCTATGTGGCGCTGGGCTGCGTGATCCGCGGCGAGACCTATCATTTCGAGATTGTCTCGGACCAGTCGGCGGCGGCCCTGAGCAACCTTGGCCTGAAGGGGCTGGTCATCGGCAACGGCATCCTGACCACCGAGGACGAGGACCAGGCCTGGGCCCGGGCCCGGGTCAGCGAAGGGGACAAGGGCGGCGGTGCGGCCCGCGCCTGTCTCGACCTCATTGCCTTGCGCAAGCGGCTGCGGCTAGGACTGGGCGCGTGACCGAACCCGCCAGCCTTCAATCCGTGCTCGAGCAACTCGCCGAGGCCGAAAAACAGCGCGCCGAGCCGCAGCTGACCAGCCGTCAGCGGCGTGCCCGCACCGTCGCGCGCCTCGCCGCCGTCCAGGCGCTCTATCAGATGGAGCTCGCCGGCGAGGGCGTCGACACGGTCATCACCGAATTCTCGAACCATCGCTTCGACGCCGACATGGAGGGCGAGCCCCTCGCAGAGGCTGATGAGGACTATTTTGCTGCGATCGTGCGCGGCGTGGTCGCCGGGCAGCGCGACATCGACGCGGCCGTGAAGGCCCGTCTGGCCTCCAACTGGCGGCTGGAGCGGCTGGATTCGACCCTGCGCGCCCTGCTGCGGGCCGGGGCGTGGGAGTTGCGCGACCGTCAGGATGTGCCGCGCGAGATCGTGATCGATGAATATGTCGAGCTGGCCAAGGCCTTCTTCGATGACGCTGAGGCGAAATTCGTCAATGCGGCGCTGGACGGCGTCGCCCGGGACGTCCGCCCGAAAGCCTGAGGTGAACCCATGCCCGCGGTCGATGTCGCCGGCGAGTTCGAGACCATCCGGCGGCTGTTCGCGCCGCTGGCCCATCCGGAATGGGGCCGCGGACTGGCGGACGACGTCGCCGTCGTGCCTTCGCGCGCCGGATTCGACCTGGTCCTGACCAAGGACGCCATTGTCGAGGGCGTTCATTTCCTGCCCACCGATCCCCTGGACACGGTGGCGCGGAAGCTGATGCGGGTGAACCTGTCCGATCTGGCCGCCAAGGGCGCCGAGCCGTTCGGCTATCTGCTGGCCTGCCACTGGTCGCCCCGCTGCGGCTGGCCGGAGCGGATGACCTTCGTGGATGGGCTGCGCGCTGATCAGAAAGCCTTCGGCGTGGCCCTGCTGGGCGGGGATACGGTGGCCACGCCCGGACCGGCCAGTTTCTCGATGACGCTGCTGGGCTGGACGCCCAAGGGGCGCACGGTCGGCCGCGCCGGCGCCCGAGCCGGGGATCTGGTGTTCGTCACCGGCGCGATCGGCGACGGCTGGCTGGGCCTGGAGGCGGTGCAGGGCAAGCTGTCGATCGACGCCGAGCGGGTCGTAGCGCTTTCCGACCACTATCGGTCGCCAATGCCGCGCGTCGAGTTCGCTGTCCCCGTTCGAGAAATGGCCACGGCCTCGATCGACGTCTCTGACGGGTTGATCGCCGATCTCGGCCACATGGCCGAGGCTGGCCGGGTCGGCATCGAGATCGAGCTGGAGTCCGTGCCGTTGTCCGCCGCCGGCCAGGCGTGGTTCGACGGCCGGGTCGACGGGCAGGCGGCGCTGGAGAAGCTGGTGACCGGCGGCGACGACTATGAGATCGCCTTCACTGCCTCGCCGCGCGATGAAGCGGCCCTGCGGCGGGAGGCGGAGCGTCGTCACCTGCGCCTGACGCGGATCGGCCGCGTCACAGCGGGGCAGGGCGTCGTCGCCCGTTTCGGCGGCCAGACGGTTACATTCGATCGCCCGGGCTTTACGCACGGCTGACAACGATTTCTCAAGGCGTCGGCGTCACGGTGTCGCCATGCGCCGTCGTGACCTCATAGCCGCCACCGCCGTCCTGTCCGCCGTCGCGCCTGCGGCGCTGGCCGAGGACGCCCCCGCCGGAGGCGCGAGCCTGAGCATGCCCGGCGTCGGTCTGCCGATCATCGCGGGCGGGCGGCTGCGCAACTATGTCTTCGTGTCGCTTCGCCTGCATCTGGGCGGTTCAGCGACGCCCGAGACGATGCGCACCAAGGAAGCGTATCTCCGTGACGCCCTGGTGCGCGCGGGTCACCGGACCCCATTCGTGGTCGCCGACGACTGGACCCGGGTCGACGCGGCCGCCGTCTCCGCCAGTCTGATGCGGTCGGCGACGACGATTGCCGGACGCGGCTCGGTCACCCGGGTCGAGATCGTCAGCCAGGCCCCGCGCCGCCGGACCGGCGTCCAGACCGGCTGATCAATATCGCCTGTTGCGTCGCCTGCCGGTATTTGGCACGTTTCCGCCGCAATTCCCCAAGGACGCAACATGCGTCCGGTGCGCACGGGGGGACCGGAAGGCGGAAAGAGGCGGCTAACGCCCACCGCGCCAAGGGACCGGGCGTCTGAAGATCACAGGACTTGGAAACGTCATGAGCAACTATCTGTGGCTGGTCATCGCCGCAGGCGCGCTGGGGGTCCTCTATGGACTGATCCAGACCGCCTCGCTGATGAAGGCCAGTACCGGCAACGACAAGATGCGCGAGATCGCCGCGGCGATCCAGGAGGGCGCCTCGGCCTATCTGCGGCGGCAGTACACCACGATCGCCATGGTCGGCGTGGTGATCCTGGTCGCCGCCTATTTCCTGATCGGCGAATGGGCCGCCATCGGCTTCGTCATCGGCGCGGTCCTGTCGGGCCTGGCCGGTTTCGCCGGCATGCTGATCTCGGTCAGGGCCAACGTCCGCACGGCGCAGGCCGCGTCGGAGAGCCTTGGCAAGGGGCTGGACCTGGCCTTCCGCTCGGGCGCCATCACCGGCATGTTCGTGGCGGGCGGCGCGCTTCTGGGCGTGGCCGGCTACTACGCCATCCTGACCGCCGGCATGGGCTTCGAGTCCACCAGCCGTGAAGTCATCGACGGCCTCGTCGCTCTCGGCTTCGGTGCCTCACTGATCTCCATCTTCGCCCGTCTGGGTGGCGGCATCTTCACCGAGGGCGCTGACGTCGGCGGCGACATGGTGGGCAAGGTCGAGGCCGGCATCCCCGAGGATGACCCCCGCAACGCCGCGACCATCGCCGACAACGTGGGCGACAACGTCGGCGACTGCGCGGGTATGGCCGCTGACCTGTTCGAGACCTATGCGGTGACCACGGTCGCCACCATGGTGCTGGCGGCGATCTTCTTCCGCGACCA
>JAUYAG010000055.1 GCA_030693575.1 Brevundimonas sp.
AAGCCCGGCCTTCGGCCGTTTCCCGAGCGCAGCGAAGAGGTGCGGCTTCATATGTTCGGCGACGGCTTTCACGGCCGGCACCACAACAGAATTGCCGAACTGGCGATAGGCCTGGGTGTCCGACACCGGGATGATGAAGTCGGCACCCCGCGGCGAGTCGAAGCCCATGAGCCGGGCGCACTCGCGCGGCGTCAGGCGACGCGGAACCTTGCCGTCCTGTTTGATCAGGATTTCCGACCCGTCCTTGTGATAGCGCGCGGACAGGGTTCGGGCGACGTCCTCCGGACCGACCAGGCCGAAGCCGAAGCCGTTGCCCGCGGCCCGATGCTTTTCCTTGTAGCGCTGCAGATAGGCCCAGAGATTGTCGGTCAGGGTGTATTTGTCGGCGACCCGGCCGGAGTTCCCCACCGTGAAGCGCTGGTCAGGGATTTCGGATTCGTCGCCTTCGCGATGGAGAATCTCCGCCAGCTTCGGCGCCGCGTCAGGCAGCTTCATCTTTGCGAAGTTGAAGCCTTGCTCCTCGCGGAACCCGACGATGAAAATCCGCTCGCGATGCTGCGGCGTCCAGTAGCGCCCGTCGATCACCCGGAAGTCGATCTTGTAGCCGAGTTCTTCGGTCAGGACGTCCTTGATGGTCTGGAATGTCTTGCCCTTGTCGTGGCTGACCAGGTTGCGGACGTTCTCCAGCAGGAAGGCCGCCGGGCGATGGTGCGCGATGATCCGCGCCACGTCGAAGAACAGGGTGCCCTGGGTCTTGTCTTCAAAGCCGTGGGCGCGGCCGAGAGCGTTCTTCTTTGACACGCCCGCGATGGAGAAGGGCTGGCAGGGGAAGCCGGCCAGCAGGACGTCGTGCGCGGGGATGTCGGCGACATCGACCTTGGTGATGTCGCCGTTGATCTCATGATCATCGTCCGGGAAATTCGCCCGGTAGGTCTGCTGACTGAACTTGTCCCACTCGGATGTGAAGACGCAGCGACCACCGATGGATTCAAATCCACGGCGCAGCCCGCCGATACCCGCGAACAGATCGATGAAGGTGAAGTCCGCCGGCGGCTGATCCTTGCCGCCCCGAAGAAGTTTCAGGGTCGGCTGGGCCGGAACCGGTGCGGCAGGACCGTCGATATAGCCCCGGCGCACCGCTTCATCGGTTGCCGCTTGGCCGGCCTGCTTCACCATCAGGGCATACTCCGACACGGCGATTCCGCGCTTGTTGAGGGTGGCAGACTGGGGAGATTCTGCCAGGAGAACAAGTCAGGAACAAGGACTTACCAACCGCAGGCTGATGCCTTTCGCCGTTTCTACCGGATCTTCACCCCCACACCCTTCTCGCCGCCCGGCTTGCTCACGCCCACATCAAACACCTCGCCCCCGAACGCCAGACCGCGGACGGCGCGTTCGCACAGGGCGATGATCTCGTCGGCCGGCGCGTCGGTGCGGATGTCGAGGAACCAGCCCATCATCCGGGCCTCGTTCCAGCGGGCGCGGGCCAGCCAGGCCTCGTCGATCTTCATGTCCCGGAACGCCACATTCAGACGGCCGATCAGGGCGATGGGGTGGTTGGGTTCGGGGATGTCGGCCAGCTCGACCGCGCCCGAGGGGCGGCGGGCGGAGGCGCTGACCGGGGCGTGTTCCAGCACGGCCTTGATCTGGTCGGGCTCCATCATCAGCCCCTTGCCGTCGGCCGGGTTGAGCAGGATCACCGCGTCCTTGAGCATGTCGAGCAGCTTGCGGCCCTGCATGCCGAGGATGCGGGTGTCCGGTCCGAACATCTGGACGGCGCGGGACGGGTCGGTGAACAGGGTCACGGTGTTGCGGCCGTCGTTGAGGACGACGCCGCGCAGGACCAGCTGCTCGCCCGGCCGCAGCACTTTCGCGCCGTCATCACCGGGGGTGCCGCCGGGGCTGTCGGGCTCGGGCACGGCGTAGAGATCGGCCTCGAGCATGACCTGTTCGAAGGCGCCCATCTGCGTCGGGTCGGCCAGACCGGCGTAGAGCAGCTCCTCCAGCGGGTTCAGCGGATTGTCGGTGAAGGTGATGGGGGTCTGGACGGCGTCGGTCATGGGGCGGGCTCGAAGTCGAAGGGTCGGACACAAGAGGGGAGCGGGGCGGCGGCGTCAATCGGCAGCTTTGCGCTTGTCATCCCGGACGGAGCGAAGCGGAGATCCGGGACGGAGTGGCCCCCTGTCTTTCGCTCCCGGAAATCGCAGCGCGATTATCCGGGAGAAGGGTGGGCGCCGGGCCGGGTCCTGACCTGTCTCCCGGCTCGCTGCTGACGCAGCGTCCGGGAGCTGGGCGTTTGTGCATTTGACCGTCCCGGATCACCGCTTCGCGGCGTCCGGGATGACAAGCGGCAGGTCCTTCTGCCCTCAATCGTCGTCCATCTTCAGCGCCGCGATGAAGGCTTCCTGCGGGATCTCGACCTTGCCGAACTGGCGCATGCGCTTCTTGCCGGCCTTCTGCTTCTCGAGCAGCTTCTTCTTGCGGGTGGCGTCGCCGCCGTAGCATTTCGAGGTCACGTCCTTGCGCAGGGCGCGGACGGTTTCGCGGGCGATGATCTTGCCGCCAATGGCCGCCTGGATCGGGATGACGAACAGATGGGGCGGGATCAGCTCCTTCATCTTCTCGACCATGGAGCGGCCGCGCATCTCGGCCCGGCCGCG
>JAUYAG010000108.1 GCA_030693575.1 Brevundimonas sp.
CCGCCGCCGCCACCGCCGCCTGCGGCAGCGACGACGCCGGGCGGTGGGCCACCGAAGCTCATCGGCGGGCGGGCGCTGCCGGTTGCGCCGGGCAGGGGGGCGGCCGCAGGCGTGGCCGCGCCGAAGGCCCGCGAATAGTTGAAGCCGGTGCGGATGTCCTGGCGCTCGAACCGCTCGAAATTCAGCGGACGGGCGTCAAAGGAGATCAGATTGCCGCCCAGGTCGCGGGTGAAGCGGCCGGGCAGGGCGGCCTCGAGATCCGGCGTCAGGGTCGGGAAGGCGGCGATGGCGTCTTCCGTCAGGCTCCAGGTCCAGGTCGACTGGATCCGGAAGTCGGTCTCGGACCAGGGCTTGAGGTTGAAGCCGGCCTTCCAGACCTGACGGTTGTCCGAATTCAGGTTGGGATTGCCGCCGTCGATGCGGGTGACCAGCACCGTCTGGTTGGTCCGGAAGTCGAACACGGGCGTGTTGGGCGTGGAGATGGTCGGATCGTTCAGCTGCGAGATCGACGGGGCACCGTTCTCGTTGGTGTAGCTGAGGTTCAGCGACAGGGGCTCGACGGGCGACCAGTTGACGCCGGCGCCGAGGGTGGTCAGGCCGCCGAAGTCCGAGAGCTCCTCATAGCCGACGTTGAAATTGGCCGACAGGTCTCCGATCGACGTCAGGACGTCGCGACGACGGCTGGCGATGGGGATGCTGAAGCTGGCCTGGCTGTTGAAGCGGTCGCGCGACTGCGAGCGTTCGGTGGTCAGACCCGAGCGGACGCTGGTCGAATCCAGCGACCGGGTGTCGGCGCCGATGCGGAAGGTGGAGGAGATGCCGCCGGCCGGCAGTTCGAACACGTCGCCGTTCAGGACCAGCTCGGTCGACAGGACCTGGGAGACGGAGTTGGCGGTGTCGCTGGACAGGCGGATGAAGTCATTGGCCGACAGCATGCCGTACGGGTTGGCCGTCGGGTCATTGGCGTTCAGGCGCGACTGGAACGGGCCGGTGGTGTCGAAGCCCCGGCCGCTGAGGGTGTCGGTTTCGATGCGGTCGTAGTTGCCGTTGAGGGTCCAGCGCCAGTCGTCGCCGAGGAAGCCGTCGACGACCACGCCGATGCCGCCGGTCAGGCTGTCGGTCTCGCGGTTCAGGGGGAGGGCGTCCAGGACCCGGCTGACCCGTTCCGGTGGGTCGGTCGGGTCGGTCGGGGAGGTCGAATAGGGATTGTCTGTCGGCACCGTCAGGATGACGCCGGGCAGGCCGTTGAAGCTGAGGCTGGAGCGATCCTCGAGGCTGGCGCTGACGGTGGCCTGGGTGGTGTTGTTGAGGTCGCGCTTGTAGGTGCCGCGCAGGGTCGACCGCTCGCTCTGGCCCAGCAGGGTGCGGAAGGCGTCGACGTCGTCGAACGCGGTCGCGCCCGCGTCGCGGTCGATGTCGCGCTCGGATTCGTACAGCGGGCTGGAGCGTTCGTATTCGGCGTCCACCGACCAGCGGATCGGTCCCGAGATGTTCAGGGCATTGCCCTCGATCTCGGTGGTGGTGCGGCCACCCTCGGTGGGCATGCGGCCGGAGAGCTCGCCGGTGAGGGAACGGAAATTGGACTTGAGGACGAAGTTCACGACGCGCTGGTCGGCGGCGTAGCCGTATTCGAGCGCGACTTCCTCGGGGAGGATGTCCATCCGCTCGATGGCCTCGGGCGGCAGCCCCTGGATCTCGCGGAAGCCGGAGATGCGGCGGCCGTTGACCAGGAAGACCGGCATGCCGTCGGCGCGGCCACGCGAGCTGCGGGTCAGGGGCTCCAGATAGGTCAGGAGTTCGGCGATGTTGGAGGCACCGTAGGCCGCGATCTGTTCCGCGCTCAGGGTGACGTCGGGCGGGATGTCGGAGTTGACGCTGCCGCGCGGGCGCGCACCGGTGGTGACCACGGTGTCGAGCTCATAGACCTCCGCATCCGGGGCGGCGGCCGGCACCGGCGTCGCCGGCTGTTGCGGCGGCTGCTGCGGCGGGGGCGTCGGCGCAGTCTGGATCAGACCGGCCATGAGGCCGGACAGGGCGGTGGTGACGAGCAGCATGCGAAGGGTCCCGGGGAGAATCTAGCCCTGCAACGTGCCCGCCCGATATTTCCGTCGCATTACAGCGCGGAAACCGAAGGTTGAGCATGGGTCGAGCTTTCGCCCGTCATCGGGACTCCGGAGACCAGTGGCCAATGAACTTTTGGTCACAATCGGAGAGGTCGCGGGGCCATCTGCCAGCGGGTTCAGCCCCTGCGGGGCCTCCAGCCGCGGCGGAGCGCCGACGCGGTGGCGAAATGCCTCACCCGGCTTCCTTGAGGATGCCTTCCAGACCCTGTTCGCGGACCTTGCGGTACAGGGTCGAGCGACCGATGCCGAGGCGGCGGGCGATCTCGGACATGTGGCCGGCATAGACCTCGATGGCGTGCTGGATCAGGTCGCGCTCGATCTCCTCGAGGGTACGCAGGTGACCGCGTTCGTCGAGGATGCGGATCGGGGTGTCGGGCAGGGGCGGGAGGTCGATCATCGAGCTTTCTGCCGGCACCCCCTCCGTCTCGCGGCTGTCGCCGCGATCCACCTCCCCCATGGGGGGGGAGGAGAAGCCCGAGATGGCCGGGAAGTCGTGCGGCTGCAGGAAGGGGGCGTCGGCCAGGACGATGGCGCGATAGACGGCGTTCTCCAGCTGGCGGACGTTGCCGGGCCAGTCGAAGGCGCAGAGCAGGGCCAGGGTCTCGCCCGCACAGCCGGCGACGCGCTTGCCTTCCTCGACATTGAAGCGGGCGATGAAGTGGTCGATCAGGGCCGGGATGTCCTCGCGGCGTTCGCGCAGGGACGGGGCCTCGATCGGGAAGACGTTGAGGCGATAGAAGAGGTCCTCGCGGAAGGCGCCGGCGCGAACCTGCTGGGCCGGGTCGCGATTGGTGGCCGAGACGATGCGGACGTCGACCTTGACCGAGCGTTTGGCGCCGACCGGGTCGACCTCGCCCTCCTGCAGGGCGCGCAGCAGCTTGACCTGCATGTCCAGCGGCAGTTCGCCGATCTCGTCGAGGAACAGGGTGCCGCCGTTGGCCTCCTGGAATTTGCCGAGGTGTTTGTCGTGGGCGCCGGTGAAGGCCCCCTTTTCGTGGCCGAAAAGGATCGACTCGATCAGGTTGGCGGGCAGGGCGCCGCAGTTGACGGCGACGAACGGCTTGCCCGACCGGTCCGAGGCGCCGTGCAGAGCGCGGGCGATGACTTCCTTGCCGACGCCGCTCTCGCCAGTGATCAGGACCGGGATGGAGGATTTGGCGGCGCGGGCCCCCAGCGACTTGACCATCCGCATGGGCGGGCTGCTGCCCACCAGATCGTCGAAGGAGGTGCGGCCGGAGACGTGTTTCTTGAGCCGGCCGACCTCGGCGGTCAGACGGGTCAGCTGCAGGGCGTTGGATACGCCGACCAGCAGGCGTTCGGCGGAGACCGGCTTGACGAAGAAGTCCTGGGCCCCCGCCTGCATGGCCTTGACCACGGCGTCCACGCCGCCCGAGGCGGTCAGGACGATGACCGGGGTCGTGACACCGGCGGTGCGGATCTCGGCCAGGGCCTCCATGCCGCTCATGCCCGGCATGACCATGTCGAGCAGGACGACGTCGGCGCCGCCGCCCTTGGTCAGGCGATCGATCGCCTCGCCGCCGGATTCGGCATGGACGACGGCATAGCCTTCCCGCTCCAGCACGGCCTGGGCGAGGCGGCGCTGGGTGGGATCGTCGTCGACCACGAGAACGGTCTTCGCCATGGGTTCGGCCCCTTCAACATCACGGTTTCGGCCGGTCCTCGTTGAAGCGGGACTGGCTCATTCCGGGACGTTTTAACCGTCACAAGGTGAAGATCGGGTTGGGGGGCAGGGTGAGTGGGGGGTTAACGGGGCGGCTGAACGTGCCGGGGCCCGGAAATGACAAAGGGCCGGTTTCCCGGCCCCATTCACGGTGCGGCAGGCTTGTCATCACCTGACGCCGCACCGGCTGTCCCTGAGGACAGTCTCGCAAGTCCCCGAGGGGAACGCTCTAGATATGGGTCAAGTCGAGTGCATTTGCAACCGAGCGGCGAATGGCCTCGAAATCAGCGACGGGAAGCATGGGCACGGCATATTGCCCACGTCCGACCTTGTAGCGGTCGAGGCGCCCGAGCGAGACGGTCGTGACCATATCGCATTTGGCCCAGCAACTGATGTCTTCCCGACCCGGCAGTGGATTGATCGCCAGAGGATGGTGGTGGTCCTCCAGTGAATCCGGCTCGGTCGTCGAGAGAGGCACCACCGTCACGAGGCGCCGATTTTTGCGATTGCGGGCGATCACTACAACCGGCCGTACCTTCACCATCTCCGGAATGACAAACCCCCGATAGTCGCACATGACGACATTTCCCGGACGGGGCTGGTAGAGCATGACCATGAAAGGTTGTATGAACAAGCAACCCTGAGGAATCTAGCCCCCGAAGCTGCGCCGGGCCTGCATCATGGCGGTAATCAGGGACTGCTCCGCCTCGGACAGATACGGATTCCAGATGTCGAAGATCAGGATCACCCGCATCGCGTCGGCGTCGTTCCAGGCCTCGTGGTCGATGGTGTCGTCGAAGACCCAGGCCTCGCCCATCTTCCAGTCGCGCACGGTGTTGCCGACGCGGAACCGGGCCGGGCCGGGCAGGATCAGGGGCAGGTGGGTCAGCAGGCGGACGTTGGATGAGCCGGTGTGGGCCGGGATGTGGGTGTGGGGCTGCAGCGCCGAGAAGACGGCGGTCGGGGCGAAACCGTCCTGGCGGCACATGGGCAGGGATTCGAGCAGGGCGGCGGTCCGCGGGCAGCGTTCGCACACGGCGTCCTGACGCGCGCCGTCCTTCCACAGCCAGAGCGAGCTCCATTTGCGGGAGTGGTTCAGCTCCCCCCACTGATTGACCGGCGCGCCCTTGGGGTAGGCGATGTACGGCGCGAAATCGTCCATGCCGCCGGCCAGCAGGGCCTCCAGCTCGGCCTTGATGACCGGGGTCGCCGCCTCCAGCGTTTCAAGCCAGGGGAACATCGCGCGATCGTAGAAGGGGATGGGGGGCAGACGGGGATAGTCCAGCAGGAGCGGTTCCTGCTTTGGCGCGGTCTTGAGACCGGCGTAGATCTCCAGCCCCTCGTCGAAGCGGTCGAGCGTGGCGGCGTCGACTGCGCCGCGCAGGGCGGCGACCTGGCTGCGCATATGGTCGCGCAGGGCCTCGGCCTGGCGGCGGACGACCCCGGCGGCGTGATCGATCTGGTTCTGGATGACCGGCGGGCAGCGCTCGCGCGGCGGGGCGATCTTGAGGGCGTTGCGATAGACGTCGGCGGCGGACCGGCCTTGGCCGACCTGCTCGAGCATGGACGCCTTGCCCAGCAGGGCGGCGAAATCATACGGCTGCATCGCCAGGGCGTCGTCGAGCACCGCCAGGGCTCCGTGGAAATCGCCCAGCAGCCGCAGGGCGAGGGCCCGGTTGAGGGTGCCGTCGTGGGTGGTGCCCATGGCGTCGGCCTGATCGATCAGGCCGAGGGCGGATTGCGGATCGCGACGCGCCAGGGCCTCGGCGGCCCGGCGCAGCAGATCGTCCTGAGCGCTTGCGCCCGACTGGTTCACGTGGGGTCCCCCGATCCCGGTTTGTGAACTCAGTGTAATGTTACGTCGCCACTCCGGGTCAAGGGGCGGGGCGGCCTGATGCGACAAGCGGAACCGTTTGCGCCGGAATCGGCCCGCAGGCGGAGCGGTGGTCTGGCTGGAAGCGCGCCACCTGTTGTCCGGTCTCCAGGATCAGGTCCGGCCAGGCAGGCTGAACGGTCCGGAGGCGTCCGGTTCGCAGGGCTTCGCGCGGATCGGACCGGGTGGACTGCCGGCAGGTCTGGTCAAAGCGGCCCAGAAGCCTCCAGCCCTCGGCGTCAGGAACGAATACGGCGATGTCGTCATGACCGACGATGAGCAGCTCCGGCGCGCCGTCGGCGTCCAGATCCCTGCGGGTGGCAAGGCAGAGGTTGGCGTACTGGCAGTGGTCCAGGTCGCCGCTGCGATTGGCCGAGGCGATAAAGCCTGCGGGGAGCGGTTCGGAACCGATGGGCCACATCTCGATCGCCGGGGCGCGCGCTTCTTCGTCGACCAGCCGCACGTCATACCGATTCTCGATCTTCTGCGCGGCCACGGCTCCGGCTGCAACGGCGGTGTTCGAGGATCGCGTCAGCCGCGCCAGCGCCGCCTGACCGGCCTTGCCGCTTTCGAAGCGGAGGAAGGCGTAGTCGAATTTGTCGGGCGTGACCGCGCCGCGCTCCAGCCGCGCAACCTGATCCATGACCGAGAGGCGTGCGGGGTCCAGCGCCGGGCTGAACAGGAGGAGGATGACGGCCACGGTCAGGAGGGCGGTCCAGATATTGGTGCGCTCCAGCGGGCGCATCCAGTCGCCCTTGCGCCAGAAGGGGCTGAGGGCGGCCCAGCCGTAGCCGACGGCGTAGGCCGCGCCGACGAGGGCGCAGGCGGCCGCGATGATGCGGTCCGGGGTCAGGCCGTACTGGCCGATGCGGAGGGAGAGGCCCAGGACCGCGAGGATGACCAGCGGGGTGAGCAGGACCGCCGCGACCCTCACCGCGATGCGCAGGACGACGGGCGGAAGATTGTCGGGGCGGCCGTCCTGGTAGGCGGTGTTGATGAGGATGATGAGGGCGGCGGCGGCGGCCAGCACCAGCGAGGTGCCGTTGCCCGTCTCCCACAGGCCTTCCAGGCCGGTGAAGGGCAGGGCCCCGAGGAAGCCGGCGGCCAGCACGGTCATGACCAGCAGCAGCCAGGACAGCAGCATCAGGGCGACGGTGCGGACGCCGCGAATGAGGCCGTCGCGGACGTCGGTCAGGTGAACGGCGATGGCGAAGGCCAGGGTGGTCACCGGGATCCAGAACCAGTCCTTGCGCAGCAGGTCCTCGAGGAAGTCCAGGCCGATGACCTTGAACAGGGCGGCACCGAGGAACAGTAGAATCCAGAAGGCACCGGTGAAGCCGATGGACATGGCCAGCTGCACCCCGGCCTTCCAGGTGGTGTCGAAATAGGCCGGGAAGCTGGCGATGCGGCGGCGCTCCATATCGGCCGGGGCGACCAGATGGTGGCTGATGAACAGGGCGGCGGCCGAGAACAGCACCACGGGGGCGGACAGGAAGGGCGACTGGCGCAGGGTGTCGGCGCTCTGGCGGGCGATGTCGTGCAGGCCCAGCAGGGCGAGGGCGACGCCCGCGACGGCGGTCCAGACGGCGAGGGTGACGGGGCGCAGGCGTCCGACGCCAGCCAGCAGGACAAAGGGCAGGAAGGCGACGATCAGCAGCAGGGGGCCGAACAGCAGGGGCTCGGTCGCGGGCCAGATCTTCAGGTCGTTGTCGGCGCTGCGATGCAGCCAGAACAGGCCGAGGCCCTGCAGCAGGCCGATACCCAGCCGGATCGGGCCCAGCAGGGGGGCGGTCGCGCCGCCGAGACTGTCGCGGCCGGTCGCTTCGGTGGTTTCGGTCATGGCGGCTTCCCTTGATGGCGGGATGTGACTCCGTTTCACCCCGCCTGCATAGAGCCCGCTTGAGTTCTGCGCGGTTGCGTGTATAGAGCGCGCCTCTTCCGTCGCAGCTTTTCGCCGCGGCGGTCCTGTCCGAGAACTTCGGGGTCTGGGGGTCACCCGGGCCATAAATGTCAGAGAGCCCTCTGACGCCGTGGGGAGATGGGGATGCAGACGACGCCAGACGTTCCGGTATCCGGGCGTCGGGGTTCGAGCTTCCTTCGGACATTACGACCGGCCTGAACGCTTCGCAGCGATGCGGCGCGCTTTGGCCAATCCGTCGTCGGGAATAAGCCCGGCGGCGAATACAGACTGGAGACCGCAATGGACCGCGCACAAAAAGCCGAGTCGATCGAAACGCTGAAGGGCGTTTTCGCCGACGCGGGCGCCGTGGTCGTGACCCACAACCTGGGCCTGACCGTTGCGGATATGGAAGACCTGCGTGGACGCCTGCGTACTGCCGGCGGCACGTTCAAGGTGGTCAAGAACCGCCTGGCGCTCAAGGCGCTCGACGCCGCTGAAGGCAGCGAATACCACGGCCTGTTCAAGGGTCCCGTGGGCATCGCCTATGCCGACGACGCGGTGACGGCCGCCAAGATCACCGCTGAATACGCCAAGGCCAACGACAAGTTCGTCGTTCTGGGCGGCTTCATGGGTGAGAAGGTTCTGGATGCAGCGGGCGTGGGCGTTCTGTCCAAACTGCCTTCGCTGGACCAGATCCGCGCCTCGCTGCTCGGCCTGCTCAACGCTCCCGCGACCAAGGTCGCCGGCGTCGTGCAAGCCCCGGCGTCCCAACTGGCCCGCGTGTTCAGCGCCTATGCCGCCAAGGACGCCGCGTAAGCGGACCCGCCTCTTTCATCTCTGCAAACTCTCTACTGAAACCCAATCCTCCGAAGGAAACACACCATGGCCGATCTCGCCAAAATCGTTGAAGACCTGTCGAAACTGACCGTTCTGGAAGCCGCCGAACTGTCCAAGCTGCTGGAAGAGAAGTGGGGCGTCAGCGCCGCTGCTCCGGTCGCCATGGCCATGCCCGCCGGCGGCGGCGCCGCTCCGGCCGAAGCTGCTGAAGAGCAGACCGAGTTCACCGTCGTCCTGCTGGACGGTGGCGACAAGAAGATCAACGTGATCAAGGAAGTCCGCGGCGTCCGTTCGGACCTGGGCCTGAAGGAAGCCAAGGACCTCGTCGAAGGCGCTCCGCAGAACGTCGTCGAGAACGTCTCCAAGCAAGCCGCCGACGAAGTCGCCAAGAAGCTGACGGAAGCCGGCGCCAAGGTGCAGGTCAAGTAAGACCAGCCTCATGGCTTGAGGACGCACCCTGCGTCCCGATATCGCGGGCCCGATGGGAAACCATCGGGCCCGTTTTCGTTTGGTCTGGGATGCGTGGGAACGACCCGCGCCGACGTCTCCCCGAACGAAGGACCTCCCGCATGAACATCCTGATGGTGCTGACCTCCCACGACCAGCTCGGCGACACCGGCAAGAAGACCGGCTTCTGGCTGGAGGAGTTCGCCGCGCCTTACTACGTGCTGAAGGATGCAGGGGCTGACATCGTCGTGGCCTCGCCGAAAGGCGGCCAGCCGCCGCTGGACCCCAAGAGCGATGAACCCGACGCGCAGAGCGAGGACACCGAACGCTTCAAGGCGGACGCGGACGCGCAGAAGGTCCTGGCCCATACGGTGAAGCTGGACAGCGTCAGCGCGGGCGATTTCGACGCGGTCTTCTATCCGGGCGGGCACGGGCCGTTGTGGGATCTGGCGGAAGACAAGACCTCCATCAGCCTGATCGAGGCGTTCGCCCGGGCCGACAAGCCCGTGGCCGCGGTCTGTCACGCGCCGGGCGTGCTCAAGTCGGTCAAGGGCGCCGACGGTGAGCCGCTGGTGAAGGGCCGCAAGGTCGCCGGCTTCACCAACAGCGAGGAAGAGGCCGTCGGCCTGACCGACGTCGTGCCCTTCCTCGTCGAGGACATGCTCAAGGCCAACGGCGGCGACTATTCGAAAGGCGCGGACTGGGGCTCCCATGTCGTGACCGACGGCAAGCTGGTCACCGGCCAGAACCCGGCGTCCTCGCGAGAGGCGGCGGAGGCCCTGCTGAAACTGCTGTAGCCGACCGGGGCCGGGCGTGACGCCCGGCCCGCCTTGCTTGCCGGTTGGACAGCGGCGACCGGTTGTGGCCGGATGCGCGGTGTACGGGAGGGAAGCCATGTTCATCAGAACCGCCGCTATCGTCACAATCGCCTTGCTCGGTCTGGCCGCCTGCGACGGCGGCGGAACCGGACGGCCGTTGCCGCCGCCGCCGGGACCGCCCGTGCCGCCGAGCCCCGAACTGCCGATGACCGGGGTCAAGGCGCGCGAGATCATCGACGGCCTGCCGCTGAACTGCCGGGAGATGGCCAGTCTGAAGGCCGCGATGCTGCTGTGCGAGGAACGGCAGGACCGCCCGGCCGATCACGCCGCCCTGCGCACTGAACTGCGCGATCTGAAATGGACCCTGCAGTCGCTGCCGCAGGAGGAGGCCTCGAAGCGGTGCGCGGCGATCACCGACGAACTGCGGCTGAAGCCCAAGCCCCAGGTGTGCTGGGACCTGGGCGAGGACTAGCTAGCGCCGCCGCGGGGCGAAGATGTCGGCGAGGCGGTCGCGGGTGCCCTCGATCCGGACCAGCCGCGGGTAGCGCAGGCCATCGTGGTAAGCGAACGACAGGGTGCGGAACTCGTCGCCGCGTTTAAGCACGAGGACGATGGGGTCCGTGCCGCCCTTGGCCGCCGTGACGGCGTCGCGCAGGGCTTCGGCGGAGGCGACGCGGTCGCCGACGGCGATCAGCTCCCAGCCGGCGCCCAGACCCTGTTCAAAGGCCAGACCGCCCCAGACCACGCCGCCGATACGGTTGCCGGCACCGAGGCTGAAGCCGAGCGAATACTGGAAGTCGGTCGCCCAACCGCCGTTCATCCGCTTTTCGAGGGGGGTCAGCTCGTCGACGTACGTCAGCCGCCAGCCGGCGCGCTCGATCCCGGCCAGCGGGGCCTCGGCGTCGGGGCCGACGGCGTCCAGGCGGGTGCGCAGGAAGGTCGCCCAGTCGTGGGGATGGACCGCATTCAGGTGCGAGACCACGTCCTCGAACGTATAGGGCCGGGCCTCCCAGACGCCGTCCTCGACGCCGTAGAAGGCCCTGGCGAAGTCATCGAGCGACTTGCGCTCACTGGTGGCCTCGCGGATCAGGGTGTCGGCGTCGAGCCAGATCAGCAGGGCCTCGCGGTAGTAGTCGCCGGTGCCGCGCATCCACGACGACCAGGGATTGGTGGTGCGGTAGCCGAGCAGGTTGTGATTGGTGGTGTCCTGCAGGGCGCGCCACTGGCGGCCGGGCTGGTTGTCGTAGAAGCCGGCCACCTCGGCGAGGTTGACGATGGCCTCCTCGACCGTGCCGAGACCCGAGCGGGGGGTGAGGACGTCGCCCCAGTATTCGGTCTGGCCCTCATAGACCCACATCAGGGTGTTCTGCGTGGGGACGTTGAAGTTCTGGACGTATTCGTCTGATGGACGACGGAATTTGCCGTTCCAGCTGTGGACGTATTCGTGCGGCAGCAGGCCGCGCGCGCCATAGGCGGGGTTGGCGGTGGAGAAGTAGTTGGGGGCCGCGGTGTTCTCGGAAGAGCGGTGATGCTCCAGGCCGATGCCGCCCATCTTCGAGGTCAGACCGAGCAGGAATTCATAGCGGTCGAAATGGCGGGCGCCGAACAGGCGGTCGGCCTGGTCGACGAGGGATTCATAACGGGCGACCCACTCCGGCGTGATGTTCACCGAGGCCGCTGTGTCGCCGACGAGGTTCAGATGCACGGGTGAGCGACCGCCCGGATCGATGTCGACGCGGCGGTAGTGTTTGCCCGCGAACATCGGGCTGTCGGCCAGATGCTCGAGCGAAATGGGGGCGAAGGTCGCGACGTCGCCTTCACGGGAGACGGTGTCCAGCGCCACGCCGTAGTTCCAGCCGGTCGGCAGGACGACGGAGGGGGCGAAGGTGATGCGGCTGTGGTTGTAGCCCGCCGGATAGAGCAGGGCCTTTTCCCACTGCAGATTGACCATCTCGGGCGTCATGACCACGCGCCAGACGGCGTTGTCGGGCTGGGTCAGCCATTCGAAGGCGACCTCGATCGAGCTCACGCCGGCCGGGATGTCGAGGTGGAAGGCGTGGGGATCGACGGTGTCGCGCACCCATTCGATGCGCTGGCCGTTGCCGGTGACCGTGACGCCGGAGACCAGCTGGATCGGGCCGGTGTCGGCGTGGTTGCCGGGGATGAATTTCGGATACTGCAGGACCAGATGACCGGCGCTGACCGGGATGGTCTGGCGGGTGCGGATGACCTTGTGGTCGAGGTCGGTCAGGTCGACGCGGATGCCGATGACACCGGGATAGTCGCGGTCCTGCGGGGCCGGGATCGGCGGCAGGGCGCGCGGCAGGCTGGTCGGGGCGGGCAGGGGCGTCGCGGCTTGCGAAGCGGGGACCTGCGCCAGGGCCGGCAGGGCGGCCGAGGTCAGGAGCAGGGCGAGGGCGGCGGTGCGGATCATCTTCGTGTCCCTCACGATCAACGGCGGCGGGGGGCGAGGATGTCGCCGAGACGGTCAGGCGTTCCCTCGATGCGTTCGAGGCGCGGGTAGCGCAGGCCGCCATGATAGTCGAAGCGGATGGTGCGGAAGCGGTCGCCCTTCTTCAGCATCATCTCGATCGGCGTGGTGTTGCCGGCGGAGGCGGTGATGGCCTCGGCGATGGCCGTGGCGCTGGCGGCGCGGCCGTTGACGGCCACGACCTCCCAGCCCGAGGTCAGGCCGGCCTCGAAGGCGGGCGAGCCCCAGCGGACGGCGGTGACGCGGTTGGCGGCGTTGAGGCTCAGGCCCAGCGAATACTGGAAGTCGACCCGGCCGAGTTCGGTGTTGAGCGCCCGGCTGTAGGCGTTGGGGGTCGTCCCCCAGGCGAGGCGATAGCCGCCGCGCTCGATGCCGGCGAGCGGCGTCTGCGCATCCGGGCCGACGGCGTCGAGACGGGCGCGGAGGAAGGCGGCCCAGTCCTGGGCCTGGACGCCGTTCAGGGTCGAGGTCACATCGTCGAAGGTATAGGGGGCCGGGTCCCAGTTGCCGTCCTGGACCCCGAAGAAGGCCCTGGCGAAATCGTCGAGGGAGCGGCGGCCGTTGGACTGTTCCCGGATCAGGGTGTCGGCGTCGAGCCAGATCATGGCCCCTTCGCGATAGTAGTCCTCGCTGCGCTGGAAGCTGCTCCACGGCTGGGGCTGACGCCGGGCGATGATCGGGTCGTTGGTGGTGTCCTGCATCGCGCGCCAGGCGCGGCCGGGATTGTCTTCGGCATAGCTGGCGGCGGTGTTGGCGAGGATGTCCAGCGCCTGCTGCTTGCTCATCAGGCCCGCGCGGGCGGTCAGGATGAGGCCGTAGTACTGGGTCTGGCCTTCGTAGACCCAGAGCAGTGAGTTCTGCAGCGGCTCGTTCAGGGTCGGGGTCAGCTGGTCGGCCGGGCGCCGCCATTTGCCGTTCCAGGAGTGATTGTATTCGTGGCCCAGCAGGTCGCGGTCGGCGAGGGTCGAGGCCGGGTCGGTGAAATAGTCGGTGTCGACGCTGTTCTCGGATGAGCGGTGGTGTTCCAGCCCGATGCCGCCCAGGCGGTCGCTGACGGCGACGAGGAAGTCGTAGTGGTTGAAGTGCCGCGCGCCGTACAGCCGGTCGGCCTGGCGGACCAGTTCGCGGTGGCGTTCGATATGTTCGTCGGTCGCGGCCAGCATGTCGGCGTCGTCGGCGACGATGTTCAGCCGCACCGGCGAGCGGCCGCCCGGATCGAGGTCGATCTGGCGATAGTGGGCCCCGGCGAAGACGGGGCTGTCGGCCAGATGCTCGAGCGTGATCGGCGCGAAGACCGCGATGCCGTTCTGGAACGAGGTGGTGTCCAGCGCCGCGCCGTACTGCCAGCCGGCGGGCAGGCGCAGGGTCGGCTGGACCGTGATCTGGCGGGCGTAGTAGCCGGCCGGATAGAGGATGGCCTTTTCCCACTGGATGTTGAGCATCTCGTCGGTGATGACGACCCGGCCCTGCGAGCCGTCGATGGGGGTCAGCCATTTGAAGGCGACCTCGACCGAGGTCGCGCCGGTCGGGACCTCGACCTGGAAGGCGTTGGTGTTGGCGGTATTGCGAACCCAGCGCAGCGTCTGGCCGTTGGCGGTGATCTGCAGGTCAGCGATGTCGTCGACCGGGCCGACGGGGCCGTGGTTGCCCGGGATCCACTGCGGATAGAGCAGGACCAGCGGGCCGGGGCCGGCGACCGGAATGGTCTGGCGCACCGAGACGATGCGCCGGTCGATGTCGGTGGCGTCCATGTCCAGGGTGATGACGCCGGGCCAGGCGACATCGCGCGGGGCCGGGATCGGGACGAGGGCCCGGTCGAGGGCGGGCGTTCCGACCTGTGCGAGAGAAGGCGCGGTGCCGAACAGGAGGGCGGCGGCGCAGGACGTGACGAACAGGCGGACGGCGGGGCGCATCATGTCGGGAGACTCTCGGTCGGGGGGCGGTCGCAGATCACGCCGCGCGCAGGCACGGGTCAAGCTGGACAGGAATACGCAGCATTAAAATGCTGTCATGTTGGCGGCTCCGAATACCTTATCCGCTCATCCCGGCGAAAGCCGGGACCCAGTCCTGTCCAGCGTGACGCCCGCGCTTCAGGACTGCCGACCGCGTCGCGCTTCCATGGAATGCTCAGCCAAAGCACCGGGTCCCGGCTTTCGCCGGGATGAGCGGCGCAAAAAATCAGGACGCCGGCTTCACTTCCAGCAGTTCCACCGTGAACAGCAGGGTGGAGTTGGGCGGCAGTTCGCCGCCGCCGACCCAGCGCTCGCCGTAGCCGAGGGCCGAGGGGATGACGAATTCGAAGGTCTCGCCCTCGCGCATCAGGGCGACGCCCTCGGTCCAGCCCTTGATGACGCGGTTGAGCGGGAATTCGGCCGGTTCATTGCGGCTGTAGGAGCTGTCGAACTCGCGACCGTCGACGAAGGTCCCGCGGTAGTGGACCTTGACCGTGTCCGTGGCGACCGGCTGGCGGCCGTTCGGCTGGGCGCGGCCGACGCGGCGGTACTGCAGGCCCGATTCGGTGGTGGTCCAGCCGCGGCGGGCACCGTTGACGACCAGATATTGCGCATTGCCGGCGGTCCAGCCTTCCAGCGTGCCGACGCCGGGCGTGGCGACGGGCGGCGCTTCCTGGGCGGTGGCGCAGGCGGCGAGGGAAAGGGCGGCGGCGGCGATGAGAAGGGTGCGGGTCATGAGGCAACGCTAGCAGTCCCGGTACGCAAGACAAGCGGCAGAACCCAAGGCATGGTCCGCTCCTCAGCCTGCGGAGAGGCCAATGTATTTCGCCCATCTCGTCGCGACTACGCCAATCGTATTGATGGTCAGCTTCGTGGTCTCGCTGCCGCTCTGCTTCTGGCTGCGCCGCGCCCGCAATTTCGACCTGGCGATTCTGACCGCCTTCATATCGTGGATGCCCAGTGTGCTGATCGTTTACGTCGCCTGGAATCTGTCAACGGTTGGCGGTAGTCTTCTGGCCGGCGGGATGACCATCGTTTGCCTTCTGGCCGCACTTGTCATGGTGCCGCTGTCGCGACGTCTGCTCC
Source organism: Brevundimonas sp. (assembly GCA_030693575.1). Taxonomy (GTDB): domain Bacteria; phylum Pseudomonadota; class Alphaproteobacteria; order Caulobacterales; family Caulobacteraceae; genus Brevundimonas. The sequence continues at coordinate 15,209 of JAUYAG010000108.1, forward strand.
GGGTGGCGGGGCGCCCGCGACTGGACGTCTGACCAGTCAGGAAAGAGTCTGGAGGGTCTTTATTTCGCCGTCAAAGCGAGTATATGACCCGGTTCCGCTAACTCAGTACGAGACACGCGCGAAAGCGCCGAGGCCCGGTTTGTCGCCCTCCGACCGGTGCGAAGGCGCGCTCCTTCCCAGGGAGCCCTGCAATTTCAGACGTCCTGGTGCCGAAAGGCCCGAGGGTGGACGTCGAAACCGATGGTCACGGGTCGCCCGAGAGGCGGAGCCGTGGCTGCTGCATTGATCGCCGCCTGCCCGGGCGGCGTATTGGGAATACAGAATGGCCAAGTCCAAAGCCGAAGTCGCCGTCGCCAACGGCCAGTTCGCACACGCCACGACCTTCACCGGCAAGAAGCGCATCCGCCACTCGTTCGGCCGGATCCCGGAAGCGGTGCAGATGCCGAACCTGATCGAGGTGCAGCGCGCCTCGTATGAGCAGTTCCTGCAGCGCGAAGTGCGCAGCGGTCCGCGCAAGGATCAGGGCATCGAGGCGGTCTTCAAGTCGGTCTTCCCGATCAAGGACTTCAACGAACGCGCCATCCTGGAATACGTCTCCTACGAGTTCGAGGACCCGAAGTACGACGTCGAGGAATGCATTCAGCGCGACATGACCTATGCCGCGCCGCTGAAGGTCAAGCTGCGCCTGATCGTGTTCGAGGCGGATGAAGAGACCGGCGCGCGCTCGGTCAAGGACATCAAGGAGCAGGACGTCTACATGGGCGACATCACGCTCATGACCGACAAGGGCACCTTCGTCGTCAACGGCACCGAGCGGGTGATCGTCTCGCAGATGCACCGTTCGC
>JAUYAG010000120.1 GCA_030693575.1 Brevundimonas sp.
TGGGCCCGGATCGAGGGCGCCCTCGACGCCCTGCTCGCCGCCTTCCCGGATTGAAGCCCGCGCCGGGCAGGCGTAAGGCTGGTTCGTTCTCCGGGGGGCGCCGCTCAAGGCGCTGAGATTGGCGTGATCGCCTGACCCGTCGAACCTGATCCGGGTCATGCCGGCGAAGGGATGGGAAACGCTTCGGTCCACGCTACAGGACCCTCTCGCCCGACGTCGGCGGACCTCCAACGAGAGGCCGCCATGAACATCGCCGTCCCCCCGCCCAAAGCGTCCGAGGCTCAAGCAGCGAGCGACCGCGTCGCGAGCGGTAGCCTCCCCAATCATGAGCCCAATGTCGATCTGGCTCTGAAAGACGCCCGCGAGCAGGTGATGAAGGAGACCGGCACCATCCCGACCGGCGAACGCGCCGGCTCGCGCAAGGTCTATGTCGCCGGCGAGCTCTACCCCGACATCCGCGTCCCCTTCCGCGAGGTCGCCGTCCACCCGTCGGCCAATGAGCCGCCGGTGACCATCTATGACTCCTCGGGCCCCTATACCGACCCGACCGTGACCATCGACATCAAGCGCGGCCTGCCCCTGGTCAAATCCAGCTGGCAGCTCGATCGCGGCGATATCGCCCCCGTCCTGAACCCGCGCGAGGTCAAGCCCGAGGACAACGGCCACGCCAGCGGCAAGAACCTGGCCCCCCGCTTCGACGTCTCGAACCACCGCGTCTTCAAGGGCGTCGAGGGCCGTCCGGTCACCCAGTACGAATACGCCAACGCCGGCATCATCACCCCCGAGATGGAATACGTCGCCATCCGCGAGAACCTGCGCCGCGAGCAGACCGCCCCCTGCATCCGCGACGGCGAGGATTTCGGCGCCTCCATCCCCGACTTCGTCACCCCCGAGTTCGTGCGTCAGGAAATCGCCCGCGGCCGCGCCATCATCCCGCACAACATCAACCACCCCGAGGTCGAGCCGATGATCATCGGCCGGAACTTCCTGGTGAAGATCAACGCCAACATCGGCAACTCGGCCGTCCTGTCCTCCGTCGACGACGAGGTCGACAAACTGGTCTGGGCCACCCGCTGGGGCGCCGACAACGTCATGGACCTGTCGACCGGCCGCAACATCCACAACATCCGCGACTGGATCATCCGCAACTCCAGCGTCCCCATCGGCACCGTGCCGATCTACCAGGCGCTGGAGAAGGTCAACGGCGTCGCCGAGGACCTGACCTGGGAGGTGTTCCGCGACACCCTGATCGAACAGGCCGAACAGGGCGTCGACTATTTCACCATCCACGCCGGCGTCCGCCTGCCCTTCGTGCCGATGACCGCCAAACGCGTCACCGGCATCGTCTCACGCGGCGGCTCCATCATGGCGAAGTGGTGCCTGTCGCATCACCGCGAGTCCTTCCTCTACGAGCATTTCGAGGACATCTGCGACATCATGCGGGCCTACGATGTCTCCTTCTCCCTCGGCGACGGCCTGCGCCCCGGCTCCATCGCCGACGCCAATGACGAGGCCCAGTTCGCCGAACTGCGCACCCTCGGCGAGCTGACGAAGATCGCCTGGGCCAAGGGCTGCCAGGTCATGATCGAGGGCCCCGGCCACGTGCCGATGCACAAGATCAAGGCCAATATGGATGAGCAGCTGAAGCACTGCCACGAGGCGCCCTTCTATACGCTCGGGCCGCTGACCACCGATATCGCCCCCGGCTACGACCACATCACATCGGCCATTGGTGCGGCCATGATCGGCTGGTTCGGCACGGCCATGCTCTGCTACGTCACGCCCAAGGAGCATCTGGGCCTGCCCGACCGTCAGGACGTCAAGGACGGCGTCATCACCTACAAGATCGCCGCCCACGCCGCCGACCTGGCCAAGGGCCACCCGGCCGCCCGGATGCACGACGACGCCCTCAGCCGCGCCCGGTTCGAGTTCCGCTGGGAAGACCAGTTCAACCTCGGCCTCGACCCCGAAACGGCCCGCAAATACCACGACGCCACCCTGCCGAAAGAGGCCCACAAGACGGCGCACTTCTGCAGCATGTGCGGCCCGAAATTCTGCTCGATGAAGATCAGCCAGGACATCCGGAGGGATGCGGCGGCGCAGAATGATGCCGGGGGATCGCTGGCTGAAGCGGAGGCCGGAATGGCGGAGATGAGCGCGAAATTCCGGGCCGGGGGCGGGGTGGTGGAGGTGAAGGTCTAGCCCGCGTCTCCTCCCCGTTCGCATCGCGAATGGGGAGGGGGACCGCGCAGCGGTGGAGGGGCCTTCCACCACTCAACTTCTACAGGCATGGTTTCCTCCACCTTGAGAGGACCCCATGCGCATTCACCTGCTCGCCGCCCTCGCCATCCTCACCTCATCGGCCGCGCCGGCTCCCGCGCACGCCGGCTTCCCGGTGCGGGTCAAGATGAGATGTCCGGTCGGGGGCGAGCAGTTCACCCACACCACCACCGCCTCCATGTCCACCTGGGGCGAGCGCCCGGACGGCAAACCCTACGGCAGCTGGACCTTCCCCCTCGCCCTGCCCGAATGCCCAACGAATGGCCTGATCGTCTTCCGCGAGGAGTTCTCACGCGCGGAAAAGGCGACCCTGCAGCGCTTGATCGCCGACCCGGCCTATCGCGCGCTGCGGTCGTCCGACACCCCCTACTATCGCGCACACTGGCTGGAAGGCCGGTTGAACCCCGGATCCGTCGACGCGACCTGGCTTCTGCTGCGAGCGGTCTGGGAGGCTGAGGAAGGGTCCGACCGGCGCGCCCGCTATCTGCGGGAATTCGCCCAACAAGCCGAGGCCGCCCCCTCCTCGACCGAGTACTGGACTATGCTCCAGCTTCGCGCCGTCAACGCCCACCGCGAACTCGGCGAGTTCGACGCCGCACGCGCCCGCCTCGCCACCCTTCCGACCCCGCCCGCGCCGCCGGCTGCGGTTGCAGGAGAATCCGAGGAGGCGGCGTGGGCCAGGGAGGAGGCCGCAGAGCAGGCCCAGGCCATGGCCGCCTATCGCACGGGGCTGCAGGTCCTCATTGATCGCGGCGACGCCTCGATCGCGCCCCTCGACATGCTGCCGGAGCGCGAGGTCGCCGAACGCTGCGTCGACCTTGGCGACCGGATCGCCGAATCCGACCTCGCCCAGCGGGTCTGCACGACAGAGGCCGTCGCCGCGGAGATGGAAGAGATTCGCAGCATCCGGGCCGAGATGGCGGCGGCGGGCGGTTAGGCGGCCCACAAGGCCGCCGTTCCTGCAGTTTGTGCGGCGCGAAATTTAGCTCGATGACGATCCGCCAAGGCATCCGCATAGATGTCGCGGCGCAGGCGACGCGGGGGAGCGCTGGTCGGCCCTAGGCTGGGACCTCCCCCGCCATCCCCCGCAACGCCTCCTCAAACACCCCCGCCGGCTGCCCGCCCGGGATCCGTCCCTTCCCCTCCACCACCACGGCGGGCACGCCGTTGATCCCGCGCGTCTTCTCCCCTTCCCCTCGACGGGGAAGGGGTCGGGGGTAGGGGTGAGGGCAGGCCGCATCCGGAAATGGCGCGGGAGGTGCCGCCGCCCTTCGGCGGGCCGCACCAAACACCGTGCCTGCACCCCCTCCCAACCCTCCCCCGTCGAGGGGGAGGGCTTTCACGGTCGCCACCGGTGGATGCAAGTCCTCGCCGTCAGCCACCGCCCGGCCTAACCTCCCCCCATGCCCACCCTCGTCCTCCTCGCCGGTCCCAACGGCGCCGGGAAGACCACCTTCATCGGCCGCTTCCTGAGGCGAAGAGCCGAGCTAGAAATGAGCCCACGATGAGCAAGCTTTTCGACATCGAGACGGTTCTCAAAGCGGGGCGCGACGCCGCCTGGATCGCCAGACACGGAACCCGCGAGGAACAGTCCGGCCGCTTCCTCCCGCCCCCGGGCTGGAAGGGCCGCGTGGTCACCGCGACGGACGACGGGCTGTCAGAACCGCGCAAGTGCGAGGCGGCGTAACCTGATCCTTCTCCCATTGGGAGAAGGTGCCCCGGAGGGGCGGATGAGGGTCGGCTGGCCCCGTCGGCGTAAGCCGCCGCACGGGCGAAGACACGGCTCACGCCGACGGCCGGCAGGCGGCCCTCACCCTTTCGCCTTACCGATCGCTTCGCTCCCGGAGGCTCAAGCCCTCTCCCAATGGGAGAGGGATCAGAGTTCGCCGGCCATCTGCCTGAGGGCCTCTTCAAACACCGCCGCCGGCTGCCCGCCCGAGATCAGCCACTTCCCCTCGACCACCACGGCGGGCACGCCGTTGATCCCGCGCGAGACCCACAGCGCCTCCGCCGCCCGTACCTCGGCCGCATAGAGGTCGTCGGCCAGCACCTCGACCGCCTTCGCCCGATCCAGTCCCGCCGCCACCGCCGCGTCGGCCAGCACGCCGGCGTCCGTCATCGTCCGGCCGTCGGTGAAATGGGCCGTGAACAGCGCCGCCTTCAGCGCCCTCTGTTCCGCGGCCCCGACCGTCCCCGCCCAGTGCAGCAGCCGGTGGGCGTCGAAGGTGTTCCAGATCCGGCCATCCGGCCCCATCCGCATCTCGAACCCCGGCCAAGCCTCGGCCGCCCGCTGGGTGATCATGGCCCGGTTGGCCGCCGACTGTTCGGGGGTCGAGCCGTATTTGCGGCCGATGTGTTCGACGATGTTCTCGCCTTCGGGGGGCATCTGCGGGTTCAGCTCGAACGGCTGGAAATGCACCTGCGCCGTGATCCCCTCGGCCTTGAGCGTGTCCAGCGCCGCCTCCAGCCCGCCCAGCCCCACCACGCACCAGGGGCAGACGATGTCGGAGACGAAGTCGATGTGCAGGGTCTTGGTCATTGGGGGACCTCCGGTGCAGCCGTCAGGATCGTCGGTTCATCACAAAGACCACAAAGGGATCACGAAGGACACGAAGGGGCCGGCGCTTCCGCGGCGCCCGCCAGGGAGACGCATCACATCGAAGGCGGGCAAGGGCCCGCGAGAGGCCGAAACAGACGGGCTCTCTTCGTGTTCTTCGTGCCCCTCTTCGTGTCCTTCGTGATGAACCAGCCAGCCCCCGGAGGAGCGGGCGCCGGCCTCAGTCCCGCTCGACGCACATCGCCACGCCCATGCCGCCGCCGATGCACAGGGTGGCCAGCCCCTTCTTCGCCCCGCGCCGCTTCATCTCGTGCAGCAGGGTGGTCAGGATGCGGGCGCCCGAGGCGCCGATCGGATGGCCGATGGCGATGGCGCCGCCGTTGACGTTGACCTTGTCCGGGTCGAGCCCCAGCTCGCGCAGCACGCAAAGGCTCTGGGCCGCAAAGGCCTCGTTGGACTCGACCAGATCGAGGTCGGCCACGGTCCAGCCCGCCTTCTCCAGCGCCTTTTTCGACGCCGGGATCGGGCCGGTGCCCATGACCGCCGGATCGACCCCCGCCGTGGCCGAGGAGACGATCCGCGCCAGCGGCTCCAGCCCCCTCGCCTTCGCATCGGCCGCGCTCATCAGCACCAGGGCCGCGGCCCCGTCATTGAGGCCCGAGGCATTGGCGGCGGTCACGCTGCCCTCCTTTGTGAAGGCGGGTTTCAGCCCCTGCATGGCCTCCAGCGTGGCCCCGTGACGGATGAACTCATCCTTGTCGACGACGACATCGCCCTTGCGGCCCTTGATCGTCACCGGCGCGATCTCATCGTCGAACCGCCCCGCCTTCTGCGCCGCCTCGGCCTTGTTCTGGCTGGCCACGGCAAAGGCGTCCTGATCGGCGCGGCTGATGTGGAAGGTGTCGGCCACGTTCTCCGCCGTCTGGCCCATGTGATAGCCGTTGAAGGCGTCCCACAGGCCGTCGCTGATCATGGTGTCGATCAGCTTGATATCGCCCATCTTCTGGCCGGTGCGCAGGGCCTGGGCGTGCGGCGCCTGGCTCATGCTCTCCTGGCCGCCGGCGACGACGATGCGGGCGTCGCCGAGGGCGATCTGTTGCGCCCCGATGGCCACGGCGCGCAGGCCCGAACCGCAGATCTGGTTCAGGCTCCAGGCCGCGGCCTCCTTGGGAATGCCCGCCCCCATGGCCGCCTGCCGCGCCGGGCCCTGCCCGGCCGCCGCCTGCAGCACATGGCCGAGGATGACCTCATCGACCTCGTCCGGCTTGACCCCCGCCCGTTCCAGCGCCGCCCGGATGGCGACCTCGCCCAGCTTCGACGCCGGCAGGCTCGACAGCCCGCCCAGGAAGGACCCGACCGGCGTGCGCGCGGCGGAGACGATGACGACGTCAATGGACATGGTGTGACCCCTGGTACCGGCCGGGACGAGGGAGCGTCCGGGCCATGGAAAACGAAACCTCTACGCCCTCGCCGGGCGTTAGGCCCCGCGAAACGAGTCGTGGCGTTTCTGCCGCATCCCGCCGCCTTCGTCACCCATGACCGCGCCGTTCAGCGAATGGTCACCTGCCGCCCCTAGGGTGGAGGGAACAAACAAGAGCGAGAAAGGCTTGATGGGGCCATGCTCAAGAGATTGAAGAACGTCTTCGTGCAGGTCTGTGTCCCGGACGAACTGGACATGGCCGAGCATTACCGCACGCCGGCGGAAAAGACCGCCGACCTGATCGTGCATGTGGTCGGCCTGACCCTCGCCGCCGTCGGCGGGATCGTCCTGGCCGTGCTGGCGGCGATCTACGCCGGCATCGGCGCGGTCGTGGCCACCTCGGCCTATGCGCTCTGCCTGATCGCCATGCTGACGGCCTCGACCATCTACAACCAGACCCACCCCTGCGCCGCCCGGCCCATCCTGCGCCGGATCGACGAGGCAGCCATCTTCCTGATGATCGCCGGCAGCTATACGCCCTTCACGACCCAGCGGTTCGAAGGAGCGTGGGCCATCGGCTTCACCCTGCTGGTCTGGGTCGTCGCCCTGGCCGGGGTGGCCGTCAAACTCGTTGCGCCGCGCATCTCCGACGCCTTCTGGAGCGCGGTCTATATCGGCTTCGGCTGGCTGGCCGTGCTGGCGCTCAAGCCGATGATCGACACCGTCCACCCGATCGCCCTGGGCCTGCTGGTGCTGGGCGGCCTGATCTACACCGCCGGCGTCTTCGTCTTCATCAGCCCGACGGTGAAGTTCCGCCGCGCGATCTGGCACGGCTTCGTCGTCACCGGCGCCACCGTCCACTGGGCCGCGGTGCTGGTGGGCGTGGTCCTGGCCCCTGCGGCGATGGGCTGATTTGCATGCGGCTTCGCACTGCGGGATAGTGCGGCGTTGCAACAGTTCAGGGGTTGGGCGTGGCGGACAAGAAGGCCGGAACGGGCGAGACCGTCGTCATCAAGAAATACGCCAACCGGCGGCTCTACAACACCGCCACCAGCGCCTATGTGACGCTCGAGGACCTGGCGAAAATGGTCCGCGAAGGCACCGAATTCGTGGTCTTCGACGCCAAGACCAATGACGACCTGACCCGCCAGATCCTGACCCAGATCATCTTCGAGGAAGAGAGCCGCGGCGAGGCCCTGCTGCCCGTCCAATTCCTGCGCCAGCTGATCGGCTTCTACGGCGGCCAGATGCAGGGGGTGCTGCCCTCCTATCTGGAGATGTCGCTGGACAGCTTCAGCCGGCAGCAGGAGCAGATGCGTGGCCAGTTCTCCAAGGCCTTCGGCGCGGCGCCCGGCGCCGGCATTCTCGACGAGGCGGTCAAGCGCAACATGGCCATGTTCACTGACGCCATGAAGATGTGGCCCGGCTTCAACGCCCTCACGCCCGGCGGTCAGACTCCCGGCGCCGCGCCGGAAAACCGGCCCGCGCCTGCCGCCGATCCGCTGGCCGAGATGCGTCGCCAGATGGACGAGATGCGCAGCCAGCTCGACAAGCTGTCGAAGGGCGGCTGACGTGGCCGACGAGGTTCGCCCCGTCGGTCCTGTCCAGCGCCGCGCGGACCGCCGCTCGGATGACCGGCGCGCCGCCGAACGCCGGGCCGCCTCCACATCGCGCGCCCTCGTCACGACGGACTTCCCGGTCGAGCCTGCCGAGCCCCCGGCAAGACCTGCCCCGACCCCGCCGTCGGACGGCGGCGCCGCTGTCTTCGCCGCCCAGATGATCGGCCAGACCGGCCAGCGCCGGGGCCTGAAGGGCGGCCCGCCGGTGCTCGACGCGGCCCGCTCGGCCTACCTCGGCGCTGAACATTCGGGGGCCGCCGAACGCCGCCCGCTGCCGGGCAAGGCGAAAGACACCGACGTCTGAGAGCGCGGCACGGTCCTTGCTGAACGACAGGCTCTCAAGCCTCGTTCGGGACCGCCGCCATGCTGACCATCCTCGCCCGCACCATCGACGTCACGGTCGTGGCCCTGATCTTCGTGGCGTTTTCCTGATTTTCAAAGAACGTCTTGTTGGGCCGCGGTCACAGGGCTCCGCCCTGTCGACCCGACGCGGCCTGGCGCTTCGCGCAGGCTGAAGCCCTCTCCAGCATCGCTGCCGGAAAGTTCGGGGAGGGCGCGGAGCGGCCGGGCCTCGCCCGGTGCTTTGATTGTTTTACCGTTTCGACGAAGCAGACCGCCCCGCGCAGCCGTTTTCCACGCGCCATCCGGTTGGCGGCCCTTGCTTCGGGCCTAGCCGGATCATCCGTCGCGGACATTGCTGCCTGCGGCGGGGGAGGGACATGGCGTAGCCAGCAGTCCGCTCCATTGGCCCGCGGCGGGGGAGGGACATGGCGTAGCCAGCAGTCCGCTCCATTGGCCCGCGGCGAGCAGGCAGAGGCCATCCATCGACCTCCACAAGGACCCCCGGAGTATCCATCCCCCGGGCTTCATCGCTCGACCACAGCCCGCCGACATCGAGGCGCTGGATCCGACGCCCTCCCCACCGACGGGATGGGGGAATTATGGGGGCGGTCCCAGCGCGGATGGTTCGTGACGCTGTAATTTTTGAAAGGCGAGCGGAGTCAGAGGGTTGTATGCGCGGGATATGCTGGCAATCGGCGGATTGTCAGCGCGACGAATTCCTTCTCCCCTTGAGGGAGAAGGTGGCGCGCAGCGCCGGATGAGGGGTGGAAGCGCAGCTTTGTCGCGTTGCATGCAGGCGTGGTCGAACCCCGTATGGCGGCATCCGCGTGTAACGCCTCGCCATGGGTGTCTCACCCCTCATCCGCCCCCTCCGGGGGCACCTTCTCCCTCAAGGGGAGAAGGGCGTGAGGGTTACGGATGTATCGTTTCCCCGTGCTGGGTGTAGTCGAGGCCTTCGATCTCTTCTTCCTTCGGCACACGCAGGCCGGTGGTGAATTTGCAGATCATGAGGATGGCGAAGGTGCCGATGCCGCTCCAGGCGATGACGGCGAGGAGGCCAAGGGTCTGGTTGAGCAGGTTGGCGCTGGCGGCGGCGGGGTTGATGGCGGCGGTGGCGAGAACGCCGGTCAGCAGGGCGCCGACGATGCCGCCGATCCCGTGCACGCCGAAGGCGTCGAGGCTGTCGTCATATTTCAGGGCGCGTTTGAGCCAGACGGCGCCGGCGTAGCAGGCCGGGCCCGAGACGATGCCGATGATGAAGGCGCCCTTGGGATCGACCAGGCCGGCGGCGGGGGTGATGCCGACCAGACCGGCGACGAGGCCGGAGAGCAGGCCTAGCAGGGTCGGGCGTTTGTGGTCGATCCACTCGACTGCGGTCCAGCCGATGGCGGCGGCGGCGGCGGCGAGGATGGTGTTGAAGGCGGCGACGGCGGCGATGCCGTCTGCGGCCCAGGCCGAGCCGGCGTTGAAGCCGAGCCAGCCGACCAGCAGCAGGCCGGCGCCGATGGCGGTGAAGGCCAGGTTGTGCGGGGCCATATTGTCCCGGCCATGCCCGTGACGCGGGCCGAGCACGAGCGCGGCGACGAGGCCGGCGACGCCCGCATTGACGTGGACCACGGCCCCGCCGGCGAAGTCGAGCACGCCCAGCGAACCCATCCAGCCGCCGCCCCAGACCTGATGGCAGATCGGCGCATAGACGATGAGGTGCCAGAGGAAGAAGAACAGGATGGAGGCCGAGAATTTGATCCGCTCGGCGAAGGCCCCGGCGATCAGGGCCGGGGTGATGATGGCGAAGGTCAGCTGGTAGGCGATCCAGAGGAACTCGGGCAGGCCGGGGGCCAGGCTGTGGGCCGTGGACGGGGTGACGCCGTTGAGGAAGGCGGCCTGCAGACCGCCGATGAAGCCGTTGGTCGCCTCGCCGCTGGAGCCGAAGGACAGGCTGTAGCCGACGATGAACCAGAGCACGGTGACGATGGCCATGGCGGCGGTCGAATGGGCGATGGTCGCCAGCACGTTCTTGCGCCGCACCATGCCGCCGTAGAACAGGGCCAGACCGGGCAGGGTCATCAGCAGGACGAGGGCCGTCGAGGTCAGGATCCAGGCCGACGAGGCCTCGTTCAGCACCAGCGGCACCTGATGCGCGAGCAGGGCCGGCGCGGCGGGTGCCGCTGCCATGGCGGGGCCCGCGATCAGGCCGAGGCCGAGGGTGAGAAGGGCGGCGAGGTTGCGGTTTTTCATGCGCGGGGTCCGAGGCTGGGAGACAGAAAGCTCGGCTCGAACCGCGTTCGGGGCCGCGGATAGGGATAGGAACCTATTGCACCGCAGCAGGCAAATCATTTCGTGTGCGGTGCAATAAGTCTCTGTGTCGCTGCACAGATGGGCTTTCGAGGCTGACGTTGCGGCACATCCTGACCTCGAGCCTTCGCGGTTGCGGTGAACTGCGTCCGCGCTGGCGAATGCAGGTTCATCACAACGGGCACAACGGGGTCACGACGAACACGACGGGACCGGGTCTGCGTCCGGGCCACGTGCCTTTCCCCCTCGCGTCAAGATCGCGGCTTCGCCGCCTTGATCCGATCGATGCGCGGCGGCGATCCGGAGTCACATTCGTGCGTGGAGGCCGGCGTCGCCCGGCATCTGTGCAGAACCCGTTGTGGCGGTTGTGCCCCCGTTGTGCCCGTTGTGATGACCCCAGAACCGCAGGCGCAAGGGAACGGCGGCGCGTCAACGCGGGCGGCGCCTAGACCCCGTAGAAGTCCCGGTACCAGTCGACGAAGTGCTTCACCCCGACGTCGATCGGGGTCGAGGGGGCGTAGTCGAGGGCGGCGCGGGTCTCGGTCACATCGGCCTCGGTGCGCGTCATCTCGCCGTCCTGGGTCGGCATGACGTTGAGGATCGCCTTGCGGTCCAGCACCTGTTCGAGCACCTCGATGTAGCGGGCGAGCGGCTCGCGCCGACCAGCGCCGAGGTTCAGAATCCGCCAGGGTGCCACGCCACTGGTTCCGGGGCCGGGCGCTTCAGCACGCCAGTCGGGGTCTTTCGCAGGGACGGTGTCCAGCGCGGCGACCACGCCGTCGACGATGTCGTCGACATAGGTGAAGTCACGCTCCATCGTTCCCGCGCCATAGACGTCGATTGGCTGGCCTTCGAGAATGGCGCGGGTGAATTTGAACAGGGCCATGTCCGGCCGGCCCCACGGACCGTAGACGGTGAAGAACCGCAGGCCGGTGCAGGGGATGCCGAAGATGTAGGCATAGGCGTGGGCCATGGCCTCATTGGCGAGCTTGGTCGCCGAATAGACGTTCAACGGATGGGCCACGCCCTGCTGCACCGAGAACGGCAGGGCGGCGTTGGCACCGAACACCGAACTGGTGGAGGCGAACACCAGATGCTCGGCCTTCACGGCGCGGGCCCCCTCAAGCACGGTCAGGAAGCCGACCACGTTGGAGTCGATATAGGTCTCGGGATTCTCGACGCTGTAGCGGATGCCCGCCTGGGCTCCGAGGTGGACGATGCGGCGGGGCGCGTGTTTCGCGAACAGGGCGGCCATGCCGTCACGGTCGGCGAGATCAAGCGTGTGGTGGATATAGCCGGGCCGGGTCAGCAGCTGGTCAAGCCGCGCCTGCTTCAGGGCCGGGTCGTAGTAGTCGTTGAGGTTGTCGACGCCGATCACGGTCTCGCCGCGCGCCAGCAGACGCTCAGCGGTGTGGAAGCCGATGAAGCCGGCCGAACCGGTGACGAGGACGGGGCCCTTGGTGGTCATGGGTTTGCGATAGCGCCACGCGTGCGGCTCCGCCACCTCATATCGAAGGCCGGCGGGCGATCAGGCCGGAAAGCGGCGGCAGGTGGCCGGTCCGGGCGCTGTCCAGATTGACGGCCTCGAGGACGTTGGCGGCACCGTGCGGACTCCAGGCCATGGCTTCATGACCGAGATTGAAGACGCAGGTCAGGGTCTCCTCGCCGTGGCTGCGCTCGAAGGCCAGCATAGGGGCGGGGGCGTCGAGGAAACGCAAGGCACCGAGACGGAGGGCCGGCTCGCGCTTGCGCAGGGCGATGAGGCGGCGGGTCAGGGTGAGCATGGAGGCCGGGTCGGCGTCCTGACGGTCGACGGCCAGGGGCGGGTGGCGTGGATCGACCGGCAGCCAGGGCTCCACGGTCGAGAAGCCGGCGTGGGGCGCGTCGGCGCGCCAGGGCAGGGGCGTGCGGGCGCCGTCGCGGCCGAGGGTCCGGGGCCAGTTGGCGATGGCCTCGGGATCGACGAGGCGGTCGAAGGGGACTTCGGCTTGCGGCAGGCCCAGCTCCTCGCCCTGATAGACGAAGACGTTTCCGCGCAGGGCCATCAGCAACAGCATCGCCATGCGGGCGAAGCGGTCGGGGTCGCGGCCCTCGGCCCAGCGCGAGACGGCGCGTGGTGCGTCGTGGTTGGAGAAGGCCCATGAGGGCCAGCCCTGGCCGGGGGCTCCGTCCCAGGCGGCGTTGGCGCGGCGCACCAGTTCGGGCGTCAGGGCGTCGGCGTACAGATAGGCGAAGCCATAGGCGCTGTTGAGATGCCGGTCGTCGGCGGTGAAGGCCTGCATCTCGGGCTCGGCGGCCTCGCCGACGACCTCGGCCACGCTGAACCGGCCGGGGTACTGATCCATCAGGGCGCGGACGCGGGCGAGGAAGCCGGGGATCTGCGGCTGGGACTGGTTGTGGCGGTGGGTCTGGAAGTCGAACGGACGGGTGCGTTTGCCGGGGGGCGCGGGCGGATTGTCGGTCAGCTGCGGGTCGTGCATGGCGAAATTGATGGCGTCGAAGCGGAAGCCGTCGACGCCGCGGTCGAGCCAGAAACGGGCGACGTCGAGAAGGGCGTCCTGGACCTCGACATTGTGCAGGTTCAGCTGCGGCTGTTCCGGCAGGAAATTGTGCATGTAGTACTGGCCGCGGCGGGCGTCCCAGGTCCAGGCGGGGCCGGCGAAGACCGACTGCCAGTTGCTGGGCGGGCCACCGTCGGGCTTCGCATCGGCCCAGACATACCAGTCGGCCCTCGTGCCGGTGGGCGACTGGCGGCTTTCCGTGAACCAGTCGTGCTGATCCGAGGTGTGGGCGAGCACGAGGTCGGTGATGATCCTGAGGTCGAGGGCGTGGGCGCGGGCGATCAGCCGGTCGAAATCGGCCAGGGTTCCGAACACCGGATCGACGTCGCAATAGTCGGCGACGTCATAGCCGAAATCCTTCATCGGCGAGGTGAAGAAGGGACTGAGCCAGACGGCGTCGACGCCCAGGGAGGCGATGTGATCGAGGTGGTTCGTGATCCCGGCCAGGTCGCCGACGCCGTCGCCGTTCGCATCGGCGAAGCTGCGCGGATAGACCTGGTAGATGACGGCACCGCGCCACCAGTCGGCGGCGCCGGTCGGGGGGTCTGGAACCTTGTCGGTCACGCGCAGCCTTTGATTCGCGACATCGCCGGGTGATGCATCGGGACTTTGCAACGACCGGTCGCCGGGCGATAGGTGGGCGGATGACGGAGGCCGAAGGATGATCGGAACGATGAGGCGGGCCGGACTGCCGGGCCTGCTGCTGGCGCTGATCGCAGGCTCGGCCTGGGCCGAGGTGACCCTGACCTTCTATGCCCATCCGGGGGCCCGGGTGCGGGACGGAAATCTGTTGTTCCCCCACGCCTTCGTACAGGCCACGGGCACGCTGGAGGATACGGGCGACACGGTCGACTGGGCGGCCGGGTTCACCGCCCGCAATCCGGGACCGCATCTGCTTTTCGCGCGGGGCGACGGTGTGGTCGAGCTGCCGAACCCCCGCTATGTCGGCGAGGGCAAACCCTATCTGAGACTGACGGTCAGCGACGCCGGCTATCGCGCCGTGCGGGCCCGCGCCGACTGGTGGAACACCCCGGAGGGCTGGGTCTATGACCTGCGGCGGCGCAACTGCATCACCTTTATCGCCGATCTGGCTCGCGTCGCCGGACTGCAGACGGCCGCCGAGCCCTCGATGAAGCCGGGGTCATTCCTGGAGGCGACGGCGGCGCTCAATCCGGCGGCGGCGTGGCGGGGGGACGAGGCACCTCTCGCTACGGAACCAGAGGCTGACCCGACGCCCGGCGGGCGCTGATCTCCGCCTGCACGTCTTCGAGGGCGCGGGCGCGGGCCTCGGCGGAGGGGTGGTTCCACTGGGGATAGCGGACGCGCCAGTTGTACGCACCGAACCGGCGCCAGAAGGCAGGGGCGATGGAACTGTCGAACCCCGCGCGGGCCGCGAGATAGAGGCCGACGCGATCGGCCTGCCGCTCCGTCCCGCCCGCCGTCTCCGACAGGGCCGGCACGGTCTGGGTCTGACGGCCGCGCGTCTCGGCTTCGTGCCAGCCCCGGTGTCCCAGGACGTGGTGGGCCAGTTCGTGGCCGAGCACGACGGCGAGTTCGTCATCGGTCGCGGTGAAACCCGCCATGGCGGTGGTGATGTACAGGCGTTTGCCGTCCGCCCGGGCGTTGAGCTCGTCCGACGGATCCAGCTGGACGTCGTAGCCGCAGGCGCGTTGCGGCGTGATCCTCGCCGTCAGCTCGGCGTCGCCGCGGCGGAAAGTGACCTCGACGGGGCCCTCGGCCAGGGCGAGGTCCAGTTTGCGGATATTGACCTCGACGCCTTCGAAGGCGGCCGTGCGCCGGTCAACGCCCCGCGTCAGGGCCTCGCCGTTGACGCGGAGAAGAAGATCGCCACGGCGCAGGCCGGCGAGGTCCGCAGCCGATCCCTCCGGAACGGCCAGAAGGCCCGGCAGGTCGCCGTCCAGTCCGAACCGGGATTCAGCATGCGGCCGAAGCTCTGCGCTGTACTGGCTCGCGGCGTGGAGCAGCCAGCCCGCCGAGTTGCGAACCGCCGGGCACAGCGCCGCATTGGCCACAGCAAGGCGATGGCCGACCCTCGCGACCCGCTGGTCGAGGTCCGTCAAGGCGATCAGCCGCTGCTCCGCCGGAGCGGCGATCTCCAGACCGGCCTCCTGGGCCGATCCGCTCGAACCGCAGCCCGACAGGGCTGTCGCGGCGAGGATCAGAAGGGCCGCAACGGAAGCGGGGGAGCGCCGGTTCAACATCGCCGCACCATGCGTCGGGGCCCCGGGCGTGCCAAGCCTCGATGAGGGCGAGCGGTGCGTCCCTTGGCCGCCCGGCAACGTAATATCTTCCACCGCAGGTCGGTGCTGCGGGACGGCCGGGAGACAACAGAGCGAATCGCTGACAACCTTCGAGTGTATCGTCGAATATTTATTATACCTTGATTGCAGCGCGCTTGTCGTTTCGGGCGGTCGCGTTACGGTAACCCCCTCAAACATTCTCTCCACGACGGTGGCCCCATGTTTTTCGGTCTGAACACCACCCGCTCCGGCGGAATTTCGAACACCTTTCTTGATGCGTACGAAGGGTTCGCGGGCCGAAACGACCGATTCATCGGCGTGGGCGAGGCGTTGGAACCGGTAGAGCCGGTAGAGCCGGTCGAGAACGGTTCGTTCGGGGCCATTGCCAGCTATCAGATTTGCGCCTGCTGCGCCCGCTTCCACGGGCCGACCACCGACTCCGGCAGCGGTTCGCTCTTCAACCTGAACGCCGATGATCGAGGCGTCTTCGGCCCGAACGGCAAACCTTCGCTGAGCTCGACGGATGCCGGTGCCCAGATCACCCGCTCGAACCAGAGCTGGGCCTCGGGCCTCGGCACAGCGGCGACCGTGACCTATGCCTTCCGTGATTCGGTCACGACCATGCCGACCGATACGGCTGGCTTCTCCCAGTTCAACTCCACCCAGATTGCCTCCTCGGTGCTGGCTTTTGCGGCCTGGTCCGACGTGGCCAACATCACGTTCCAGCGCGTTCAGGACCCCGGCAGCCAGTACTCGAACAGCGCCACCATCCTGCTGGGCAACTATGCAAGCGGCCAGAGCGGCGCGGCGGCCTTCGCCTATCTGCCGGGCGGCATGCCCGGCAACACCAGCGCCAGCGCGGTTCAGGGCGATGTCTGGATCAACATCAATAGCGGCAGCAACGCCCTGCCTGTCCAACAGGGGTATGCCCAGCTCACGCTGCTGCACGAGATCGGGCACGCCATCGGACTGAGCCATCCGGCCGCCTACAACGCCAGTGCGGGCACCTCCATCACCTACGAAGCCCACGCCATCTACTTTGAGGACTCCCTCCAATATACGGTGATGAGCTATTTCCAGGAGGAGCTTACCGGCGCGTCCTTCGGACCGGGCCGGTACTCGTCTGTGCCGCTGCTGGATGACATCTCGGCGGCCCAGCGTCTTTACGGGGCCAATATGACCACCCGGACGGGTGATACCGTTTATGGTTTCAACTCGACCGCCGGTCAGATCTGGTTCGGTGCCAGCACCTCATCCACCGCCCTGATATTCTGCGCCTGGGACGCCGGTGGGACCGATACGTTTGACTTCTCGGGATATGCCAACAACGGCCAGGTTATCGATCTGCGTCAGGGATGTTTCTCCAGCGTCGGAGGTCTGGTCGGCAACGTCTCCATCGCGCTCGGCGCGGTGATCGAAAATGCCATCGGCGGCAGCGGCTCGGACACCTTCCGCGGCAACTCGGGCGACAACCGCTTCACTCCGAACACCGGCACGGACGTCGTCGACGGCGGGTTGGGCACGGACACGGTCGTGTTCTCCGGCGCACGCGCCGCCTATACCGTGACGTGGAACGGCCAGGTCGGCACGATCACCGGCAACGGCCAGAACGTGACCGTCACCAATGTCGAATTCCTGCAATTCACCGACCAGACCATCGCGGCGGCTCCGACGGGCGGCGTGGTGGTCGGTGGCGACATCACCAATGAAACCATCACCGGCACCGCCCTGGCGGACGTCATCGGTGGTCTTGGCGGGGATGACACCATCAACGGCCTGGCCGGCAGCGACACGCTGAACGGCGGCTCCGGCAACGACGTCCTGAACGGCGGGGACGGCGACGATGTCCTGATCGGCGCGCTTGGCAACGACACGCTCACCGGCGGTTCCGGCATCGACACCGCGGACTATTCCGGCGCCGGCGCCGGGGTCACGGTCAGCCTGAGCTCTGGCGTAGCCAGCGGCGGCGCGGGCATCGACACCCTGAGCCAGGTCGAGAACGTGACCGGCACGGCCTTCGCCGACACCCTGACGGGCGACGGCGGCGCCAACATCCTGCGCGGCGGCGGCGGCATCGACACCCTCAACGGCGGCGGCGGTGCCGATCAGCTCGTTGCCGGCGCGCCCGCCCTGGGCGGCGGTGCTCCGGACATCGTCAAGGGCAGCACCACGGTCAACAATTCGATCGCCACGGCGGTTTCTCTGACCGGGGCCTTTGACCTCTTCTCCAACCCGGCGATCGACAATTCGACCACCATCCCGCACGCGACCGTCGTCGCCACGGCCCATGGCGGCGTCGAATTTTACGCCATCACCGTTGTTGCGGGCGAGACCGTGACCCTGGACATCGACGGGGCCAGCTTCGACAGCACCCTGCGGCTGCTGAACGCCGGGGGTGAAGTACTTGCCAGCAATGACGACACCGTTCCAGGCTCTGACACCGACTCGCTGATCACCCATACCTTCGCGGCCGCTGGGACCTATTATATCCAGGTTGCACGTTATCTGGGCGAGAGTGGCGGGACCTTCACCACCCAATCGCCCGTGGCCGGTTCAACCTACACCCTGCATGTCTCGAGCCCCAGCCAGACACCGGTTCCGGCCATCCCGGGGCTTGGCTCGACCCTGAACGGCGACGCCGGGGCGGATATACTCGACGGCGGGACGGGTGCTGACACCCTGAATGGCGGCGCGGACGACGACACGCTTACCGGTGCCGGCGGCAACGACACGATCAACGGCGGCGACGGAACGGACACGGCCGTGTTTACCGGCAACCGGTCGGCCTACACGATCAGCGTGTCGAGCGGCGTGACGACCGTGACGGGTGCCGACGGGACGGACAGCGTCACCAATGTCGAGCGGCTGCAGTTTGCGGACGGGCTGTTTGATGCGGCGGGTGCGCCGATCAGCGCGGTGAATGTGATCAACGGCACCTCGGCGGGCGACACGCTGAACGGCACGGCCGGGGCGGACGCCATCAACGGTCAGGATGGCGATGACGTCATCAACGGCGGTGCCGGCAATGACACGATTGACGGCGGGGCGGGGACGGATACGGCGGTGTTCTCGGGCGCGCGCTCTGGCTACACGGTCTCGACGGTCGGTGGGACCACGACGGTGACGGGGCCGGATGGAACGGACACCCTGACAACGGTCGAGCGGCTTCAGTTCTCGGATCTGACCCTGATCGTCGGTGCCGGCGGAGGGCAGTATTTCGCGGGTACTGCCGGCAACGACACGATCGTCGGTACGGCCTTCGCGGATGAGATGCTGGGCGCGGGCGGGGACGACATCGTTACGGCCGGTGCCGGTAACGACACGATCGACGGCGGAGCGGGTACCGATACGGCTGTGTTCTCCGGCGCGCGGGCCGGCTATACCGTCTCGACGGTTGGCGGGACCACGACAGTGACCGGGCCGGACGGCACGGACACGCTGACGACGGTCGAGCGGCTGCAGTTCGCCGATGTAACCCTGATTGTAGGCGCCGGCGGCGGGCAGTATTTCGCGGGCACCGCGGGTGCCGACACGATCACCGGCACGGCCTTTGCGGATGAGATCCTCGCCGGGACCGGCGACGATATCCTGACAGGCGCGGGCGGCAATGATTTGATCGACGGCGGCGACGGATCGGACACGGCCGTGTTCGGCGGCAATCGTTCAGCGTACACGATCACGACGTCGAGCGGCGTCACTACTTTGGCTGGCCCTGACGGAACGGACAGCGTGAGCAATGTGGAGCGGCTCCAATTCGCGGACGGTCTGTACGGAATCGACGGCAATCCGCTTGCTATCAACGGGACCGAAGGAGCCAACACACTGGTCGGCACGGGCGGGGCTGATACAATCAACGGTTTTGGCGGCGACGACACGATCGCGGGCGGCGCCGGCAACGATATGATCGACGGCGGGGCAGGAACCGATACGGCCGTGTTCTCCGGCGCTCGGGGGGGCTACACCGTCTCGACGGTGGGCGGCACCACGACCGTGACTGGACCGGATGGCACCGACACGCTGACGAACGTCGAGCGGCTCCAGTTCTCGGACCTGACCCTGATCGTAGGCGCTGGCGGCGGGCAGTATTTCGCGGGCACGGGGGGCAACGATACGATCACCGGCACTGCCTTTGCGGATGAGATCCTGGCCGGGGCGGGCGACGACACGCTGACCGGCACCGCTGGCAACGACACGATCGACGGCGGGGCAGGAACCGATACGGCCGTGTTCTCCGGCGCGCGGGCGGGCTATACCCTCTCGACGGTGGGCGGGACCACGACGGTGACCGGGCCGGACGGTACGGATAGCCTGACCAATGTGGAGTTGCTGCAGTTCGCGGATGGCCTGTTCACCATCGCCGGAGACCCGTTTGGCAGAACCATCAACGGCACGGCGGGTGATGACACCCTCAATGGCACTGCCGGCACGGATCAGATCTACGGGGGCGACGGTGACGACCGGCTCGATGCCGGAGCGGGCGTCGCAGGCGAGTTCCAGTATCTGTATGGCGAAGGCGGGAACGACACCTACGTCTACGGCAAGTCGTCCGGGCTGGTGTACATTCACTCCTCGGAAGGGGCCGGAACGGGGACGGCCGATCGGGTGGTGTTCACCGACCTGAACGCCGGCG
>JAUYAG010000063.1 GCA_030693575.1 Brevundimonas sp.
GAGCCCGCGCCGCCGGCCGCCGCTGCGCCGGGCGCGCCCGCGACCGTCACCCCGGCCGACGCCGCCGCGCCGATGGCCTTTGAATCGAAGACCCCTTACGCCGACGTCCGCCTCACCCTGCCCGACGCCATCAAGCGTCAGACCGATCTCCACGCCCGTCTCTATGCCGAGGAGGTGCGGGGGCTGCGCCAGTTCGTCGAGGGTGCCCAGGGCGAGCTGACCGAGGCCGGGGCCGACACCGACCGTCCCAAGTTCGAAAAGACCATCACCGTCACCGCCGCCCTCGAGACCGGCAAGCTGTTCAGCCTCAAGCGGGTCGATTTCGACTATTCGGGCGGTGCCCATCCCAACACCCTGTCCAGCGGCATCCTGTGGGACAAGGCGTTGAAGCGGCGGCTCGGCCTCGCCGACCTGTTCCGCAAGAATGCGGACCTCGGCATCCTCGACCAGGCCCTGTGCTCGGCGATCAATGCGGCCAAGCGCGCGCGCGTCCCTGACAGCGCCTCCATCTCCCTCGGCGGCGCGCCCGGCGCATCCTGCCCCCGCGCCGCGGACACGCCCTTCGTCCTCTCGCCCGGGACGGTGAACGGCAAGGCCGCGGGCCTGATCTTCTTCATCGGCGCGTATCAGGTCGGGCCCTATGTCGAGGGCGGCTATGAAATCGCCATCCCCGTCACCGGCTTCCGCTCCCTGCTGGCCATCGCCTATGCCGACGACTTCGCCGGCCAGCTGCTCAAGGCCGGCGACGTGACACCGGTCGTGGCCGCCAGCCCCTCGCCGGCGACCACCTGATGCGACGGCTGTCCGTCCTGTTTCTCGCCGGTATCGCCGGCCATGTCGCCACGGTCCCGCCGGTGCGTCAGAACGGCGAAGCCAACAACTGATCCATCAGTTCGGCGAACCGCGCCGGCTGGTCAGCCATGATGAAATGCCGGCTGCCGTCCACCCGGATCAGGCGCACGCCGGCCAGGCTTGCGTACTCCCGTCCCCAGAGGCCGTCGGCCATCGCCGCCGGCGCACCTCCGTCGGCATCGGCGGCATAGACGGCCCAGACCGGCGTGGTCATCGACGGCAGTCCCGGCCGCAGGTCGGTCGTCATCACCTCGCGGATGGCCGAGGCCAGCGCCCGCCGGTCTGACGCCATCGACCATTCGACCATGGCCGCCTGCGTCGCCGGGTCCTTCGCCAGTCCCGGGGCGCCCTGGACCTGACCGGCGCGGAAGCCCGCGTCGTCCGCCGAAAGCATGCCGGCCGCCGCCTGATCGGCGAACGGTCGGGCCGTCTCAACCGTCACCTGAGGTCCGAACAGGGCGCTGAAGAAGGGCAGGTTGTCGACGCTCATCACCCGCCCGACCAGCTCCGGATGCTGCTGCGCCAGCAGTACGGCCGTCATCCCGCCCATCGAATGGCCCACGACCGTCGGCCGCTCCAGCCCGGCCTCCCGGACATACCGCGCCAGCTCGTCGGTCATCGGGTGCACGAACGGTCCGTCGCCGTGGCTCCAGGGCTCTCCGGCAAACCCGGCCAGCTGCACCAGATGCACCCGATGCGTCGCCTTCAGCCGGTCCGCCTCGACCCGCCAGACCTCCCGCGACGAAGCGAAGCCGGGGATCAGGACCACGTCCGGTCCCGACCCGACCACCTCGACCGACAGACGGTCCGACACGAACGCTGCCGGGGCGTGGACCTCCTGGGCCATCGCCTGGCTCACGCCCACAACAAAAGCCGGGGAACAGACCACCAGGCCGAACAGGGCCGCGCGCAGCCGCGGCCGCGCCTTGAAGAAGGCGTTGAACATTTCAGTCTCCATAGAGGTAAGGTTAGGCTGACTTTGTCAGGCGTGCGGGTTGTCGAAAATCTCTTCAACCGGCCGCGCGAACAACACGGCGATGCGATAGGCCAGGTCCAGCGAGGGATCGTGCTTCTCGGTCTCCAGGGCATTGACCGCCTGGCGAGAGACGCCCAGCGCCTGCCCCAGTTGCTCCTGGGTCCAGCCGCGCTCTACGCGCAGAAGTTTGAGGCGGTTCTTCATCAGTTCGACGTCTTCACGAACGGCGCGATCACGCCGAAACAGGCCCAGAACAGCGGATAGATGATCCAGGCGGGAATGTGCGGCGCGGCCGCGTAGCTCTCCCCGAAACCCCACACGCTGGCGACCGCCATCGCGAGACCGGAGGCCAGAATGAACTGTTTGGCGACGACGGCGCGGACGAACTCGTCCGACTCGCGCATCAGCGCCAGGGTCGCCCAGATCTGGCCGATCACGGGTGCCGATACGGTCAGGGCCAGCGCCCAGGCCGCGACCGGCGAGGCGATATCGTCAAATGCGCCAAAGATGGCGGCGACATTGACCGCCACATAGCCGGACATGAAGGCGATCGTCCGGATGGCGTATCGCTTGTGCGCCGACGAGGTGGATTTTCCGAGAGCGAGCATGGAAGGCGTTCCTGACTTGATGTAAGCTGCACCTTACATATTCGTTTTGTCATGTCAACCTGACATTTTGTCGGGTTCGCATGACGAACCGTGCTTCCGCACGGCCGCGCTCCGGGCGTAACCCGAGCTTCCGCTGGGGTCCGTCCGGGCGTATCGTGCGCCATGCCCGCCGCGCCCCGCATCCGGCCGTCCGACCTGTTCACGCCCGACGACTGGGCGCCGTTCCAGGCGCGCTCGCCGTGGATTGGCCCCCTGCTGGTTCTGCATTGCTGGGCCGTCATCGGCGCCGCTCTGGCCGTCGGCGTGATCTGGCCCCTTCTGATCCCGCTCAGCATCGCCGTGATCGGCACGCGCCAACTGGGCCTCGCCATCCTGATGCATGAGGCGGCCCACGGCGGCCTGTCCCCGAACCGGCGGCTGAACGACGTCCTCGGCCACTGGCTGTGCGCGGTTCCGGTGGGTGCGTCGCTCGCCGCCTACCGGCCCTACCATCTGGCCCACCACAAATACGCCCAGCAGGCCGAGGACCCCGATCTGGTCCTCTCGGCCCCCTTCCCCGTCACCCGCGGCTCCCTGCGTCGGAAGATCATCCGCGACCTGACCGGGCAGACCTTCTTCAAACAACGCGTGCGGTATGCCTTCCAGGCGTTCCGGACCCGGCGCGACGAGGACATGGCCGAGGGCGCCGTCGTCACCGGCCGCAGCGTCGCCGCCTTCCTGCTGGTCAACGCCGCCCTGTTTGCGGGCCTGACGCTCGCCGGCGTGTGGTGGGCGTATTTCGTCCTCTGGCTGCTACCCTTGACGACCTGGTTTCCGATGGTCACCCGGCTGAGAAACATCGCCGAACACGCCTGCGTCGAGGGATCGGCCACCGACCCCTTCCGCGCCGCCCGCACCACCCGCGCGGCCTGGTGGGAGCGTGCCTTCATCGCCCCCTACTGGGTCAATTTCCACGCCGAGCATCACCTGTTCATGCACGTGCCCTGCTGGAAGCTGCCGGCCCTGCACCGGGCGATCCGCGGGCGGCCGCAGGGCGCGCGGATGGAAGTCGCGGACGGCTATCTCTCGGTGCTGGCCGAGGCATCGGCCAGAACGTGATCTCCGACCCCACGGCCTTCATCCTCGCCAACACCCGCCTCCAGGTCGTGCCGCACGCGCCGGAGATTTCGCTCTGGCTGGCGGACGAGGTCACGCCAATCTGGCGGCTGACCGAGGAGGAACTGGGCGAAATGGGTCTGCCGCCGCCGTTCTGGGCCTTCGCCTGGGCGGGCGGTCAGGGTCTGGCGCGCTGGCTGCTGGACAATCCCGCCGAGGTGGCCGGAAAGCGGGTGCTGGACCTCGCCGCCGGCTCCGGTCTGGTCGGCGTCGCAGCGATGCAGGCGGGCGCCGCCTCGGCCCTCTGCGCCGACATCGATCCCTTCTGCGGCGCCGCGGTCGCGCTCAATGCCGCGGCCAACGGCGTGACGCTGGAATTCACCGATGCCGACCTGCTGGAGGGGCCTCCTCCGGATGTGGACGTCATCTGCGCCGGCGACGTCTTCTATGAACAGCCGATGGCCGGCCGTGTTCTGGCCTGGCTGACGCAAGCGGCCGCCCAGGGAACGCGCGTTCTCGTCGGCGATCCTCTGAGGACCTATTTCCCGAAGGAGGGTTTCGACCTGCTTGCGGAATACGCCGTTCCCACGACGCGGGAGCTGGAGGACGACGCCGTCAAACGCACCCGCGTCTGGACCCTGACGCCCGGCCGTTGACGGCTACGCTTGGAGGTCGCGGACCCAGGCGCCATCTTCATTCCATGACCGCTCTCCGCGCGCTTGTCGCCCTGACGCTCTTCGCAGCTACGCCCGCCGTGGCGCAGGCCCAGACGTGGCAGCCTCGCGCCGGCGCGCCGGCGATCGACCCGGGCCGCTATCAGGCCGACCAGCGCCGCCTCGAGATGGAGCGCCTGCGCCTCCAGGCCGAGCAACGCGAGGCCTTCGCCCGACAGCTGGAGATCGAGGCCCGGCTCAGTCGCCAGAGGATCGAAGCCGCGCGTCGACCCGAGCCGATCCAGCCGTCAGGCCCCCGCGCCCTGCGCTCGCCTGAAGAAGAGCGGGCCCTGCGCCTGTCGGCCTCGGAACGTCGCGCGGCAACAGCCTCGGACACAGGCCAGATCGACGCCTGGCTGGACCGTCCCCGGGACTAGGTCCCCGCGGCGCGTCCGCCGAACAGAGTTCGCCTTTCAGGTTGCATCCCTTCCCCTCTCCCTGCGTTCCGGCCTAGCTTGGGCATCAGGGCTGAGGGAGAGCGATCATGCGGTGGCAGGGTGGACGGCGCGGCGGCAACATCGATGACCGGCGCGGCGTCGGCGGCGGGGCCATGGCGGGGGGCGGCATCGGCGTCGTGATCCTGGCTGCGATCGGCTATTTCGTCTTCGACATCGACCCCGCCACGACGACCCAGCTGGCCAGCCAGTTCGGGGGAGCCGGCGTCTCCGAGGGCCGGACCGGCAGTCCGTCCGATCAGGCCGGCGCCTTCGTCGACGTCATCGGGACCAATATCGACGACGTCTGGAAGACCCGGGTCCAGGGCTATCAGCCGCCGACCGTCACCCTTTACGAACAGGGCACCCCGACCGGCTGCGGCTTCGGCCAGGCGGCTATGGGGCCGTTCTACTGCCCGACCGACCGCCATGTGTATCTGGACCTGTCGTTCTGGTCGCAGCTCGAAACCGACCTCGGGGCGTCCAGCGCCGACTTCGCCCGCGCCTATGTCATCGCCCATGAATACGGTCACCACGTCCAGACCGTGACGGGTCTGTCGGAGCAGGTCCGAACCGCCCAGCAGCGCGCCTCCGGACAGGCCGAGGCCAACCGCTATTCCGTCGCGCTGGAGCTGCAGGCCGACTGTTACGCGGGCGTCTGGGCCCGCAACGCGGCCTCGGTCTCGAATGGCGAAGTGGCGCTGGAGGCCGGCGATCTCGAAGCCGGCATGCAGACGGCTTCCGCCATCGGCGACGACACCCTGCAACGCCGCCAGGGCGGTCAGGTCCAGCCCGAAGGCTTCACCCACGGCTCTTCGGCCCAGCGGGTCGAGTGGCTGCGGCGCGGCTATGAATCGGGCGATCCCGCCGCCTGCGACACCTTCCAGACGCTGTAGCGGCTCAGCTCACCGTCAGGTCCAGCGGACGCGACAGGAACAGGGCACCGGTGCCGAGGTCCATGGCCGCGCGCCGGCCCCTGAGGGCCTCCATCCCGACCAGGCCGCCGGGGAAATTGGGCAACGGCGGCTGATCGAACACGCCGACGGAAACCCGGGGGTACAGATGGTCGGCGAAGGTCACCGTTCGCGCCTCGACGGTGACCGAACGCAGCGCGCCGCCCAGCACGAGACTGACGCCGCTGCCCTGCGGTCGGCCGTCCATCAGCCCCGCGCCCGTCGCCGCCTCGCGGCTCAGGCCCAGGAAGGCCGAGGCACCCGTGTCGACGACGGCCTGAACGGTCGATCCCTCGACCGTCACCTCCGCAACCATGGAGCCGCCCTGACGGCGGACCATTGTGGGGGCCAGATCGGGGGGCCGGACGAAGGCGTCGCGATGGACCAGTCGCACATGCCGCCGGGCCGGATCCAGCGCCAGCACCGCCTCGCCCAGCACATCCTGCCCGAGGATCAGCGGAGTCTGCAGGCCCTGCTCTGAAGCGAGCGGTCCCAGATCGAGGATGGCCGCCCGCAGGCCACGAATGGCCAGGCCGGGCAGGTCGACCTCAAGCGTCGTTCCGCGGCCGACCTGCGCCCCGCCGCCGACGCCATAAGCCACCAGCGGCATGTCAAAGAGCGACCGGCCCGACGCCGGCAGGGCCGCGACCAACGCCCGGTCGATGACGGAATACTGGGCCCCGCTGTCGATCAGGGCGACCACCTCGACGCCGCCCAGCCTGACCCTCACGGTCGGCACGAGGCTGTAGCGGACAAAAGGCAGCCAGGGCGTCGCGCCGCCGTGGCCAAAGGCCAGCTCCGGCTTCGGCCACAGCAGGGTCTCACGCGCCCACCAGGCCCCGCCGACGACGGCGGCCAGTCCAGCGGTCCGAATGAGAAGGGAGCGGCGGTTCATGCCTGGCGAAGATGGCCCCTGGTGGCGGCCCGCGCCAGCGTCGCCATGGCCGCAGCTCAGGCGGCTGTTCGGAACGGGCGGATCGCCTGCCGATGGCTGGCGGTCCGGTCAGCGCCCCCCGACGCCGTCCAGACCGCCACCGCGGACGCCCTACCCCCAAGGCACCGCGAACTCATGGTTAACAACCACTTAAGTCCCATCCAAACGCATCTGGCGCGGCAAGCGCGGGAGAGTCGACAGGCTTCGCCGTTTGCGCGAACCGATCCCCGGCTACCTGTGGCCGAAGGGAACCACCTTGTTGTGCCGGTCGTGGCCGATATCGGCGGCCCCGAGGTAGGGAATCCCCGACCGTTCACACCAGTAGCGGCAGATCTCCTCGGCGGTCAGGCCGAAATCGGGCTCGTTCTCGACGATGTCCGACACCCGCCCCATCCGGATGCCCGCCACCTTGCGGATCGACGCCTGGCCGGTCAGGTGGAACATCATCCGGTCGATCCGGTACAGCGGCTCCGACACATCCTCCAGCATCAGCACATGGCCGGTCAGGTCGGGTTCCAGCGCCGTTCCGACAAGCGCGTCCAGGATGCTGAGATTGAAGCCGACCGCCGGACGCGGGTCCTCCGCCAGCGACGGCTCCCATGAGGTCGGATCGCCCGTTCTCAGCCAGTTCAGCGCCCGCCAGGCCGTGGGCTCGTTGCGCACCGCATCCGAGGCCATCGGCCCGTGCGCCACATGCGGGAAACCGGCCTTGTAGAGCAGGGCCAGAATGCTGCCGGCATCGGAATAGCCCAGGTACCGCTTCTTGCGCGCCACCGCCGTCAGCCGGGGCAGCACCGCCTCGGCGATGCGGCACGAGCCGTATCCGCCGCGCGCGAACCAGACCGCGTCCAGCCGCGGATCATTGGCGTATTCAACGAAGGCATTGGCCCGGCTGGCGTCGTCGCCGCCGAAATGGCCATGCTTGCCGAAACTGGCCGGGTGGAAGCTGGCCGTGACCGAGCCGTCCGGAAAGTTGGTGGCGAACCAGGCCATCACGGCCTCGGCGCGCGCCTTGTTGAGGCGCGAACTGGCGTTGACGATGCCGATCTTCATGCTCAGCCGCTGGCCTCCAGCCTCGCCCGTGCTAGTCAGGCCGCCGGACATTCCCCGGTTTCGCCCTCATGAATCAAGACGACTATTTCTTCTGCGGCATCGGCGGGTCGGGAATGCTCCCGCTGGCGATGATCGTCCAGGCGCGCGGAGGCCGTATCGAGGGCTCCGATCGGTCCCGCGACCAGGGCCGCACGCCCGGGAAATTCGCATGGCTGGAAGCCCATGGCGTGACCCTGCATCCGCAGGACGGCTCCGGCGTCACCCGCGCCGACCAGACCGTGGTCGCCACCGGCGCCATCGAGGACACCGTCCCTGACATCGGCGCGGCCAGACGCGCCGGGGCCCGGATCGTCACCCGCCCCGAACTGCTGTCGCAGTTGTTCAATGCCGCGCCCGCCTCGATCGGCGTGGCCGGCACCAGCGGCAAGTCGACCATCACCGGCATGATCGCCTGGATCCTGCATCAGGCGGGCCGGACGCCCACCGTCATGAACGGCGCGGTGATGAAGAATTTCGCCGACGCCGACCATCCTTTCGCCAGCGCCCTGATCGGCGGCCCGGACCTGTTCGTCTCCGAGGTCGATGAGTCCGACGGCTCCATCGCCCGCTACAACCCGACGGTGGCCGTGGTCTCCAACATCTCGCTGGACCACAAGTCGATGGAGGAGCTGCGCGACCTGTTCGGCGGCTTCACCGGCCGGGCGACCAGGGCCGTGCTGAACCTCGACAACCTCGAGACCCAGGCGCTGGCCCAGTCCCTCCCCGCCGACAAGGTCATCACCTTCGCCCTCGGGGAGGAGTCGGCCACCCTCAACGCCCACGACCTCGAGCCGATGCCGACCGGCATGCGGTTCACCCTGACGGAGCTGGGCGGCGCGAGACACGCGGTCGTCCTCAACGTCCCCGGCGCACACAATGTCGCCAATGCGCTGGCCGCCCTCGGTGCCGTCCGCGCCATCGGCGTGCCGCTGGCCGAGGCCGTCGCCGCGCTTGAGACCTTCGCCGGCATCCGCCGCCGGATGGAGGTGGTCGGGACCGCGAACGGCGTCACCGTCATCGACGACTTCGCCCACAACCCGGACAAGATCGCCGCCACACTGAAGACCCTGCATGCCTTCGACGGCCGGCTGCTGATCCTGTTCCAGCCGCACGGCTTCGGGCCCCTGCGCCTGATGAAGTCCGAGTTCATCGACGGGTTCGCGGGCCTGATGCGCGAGGCCGACGTCCTGCTGATGCCCGAGCCCGTCTATTTCGGCGGCACCACCGACCGGTCTGTCGGCAGCGAGGACATCGCGTCGGGCATCCGCGCCGCCGGGCGCTGCGCCGAGGCCCTGCCCACCCGTGAAGCCTGCGGCGACCGGCTGATCGACCTCGCCCGGCCCGGCGACCGTATCATCATCATGGGCGCCCGGGACGACACCCTGTCGGTCTTCGCGGCGGACCTGCTGGGCCGCCTATCTCGTCCGCTTACAGACTGATATTCAAGAGAATATCAGAAAACATTCACGCCCGGAAAAGCTGGCGTTAAGGCCGAGCCCCTATCCCGACCGTCAGGCGGGAGTTGTGTATGGCGAGGATCGGAGACTTTGCGAGCGCTGCGGCGCCGATCGGCCCGGACACGCCCGGCGCGGATGTGTTCGACCGCTTTCAGCGCGAACCTGACACCCTGATCATCGCCGTTGTCGATGGCGACCAACGGCCGGTCGGACTGATCGAGCGCAACGCCTTCACGCTCAAGATGGCCGCAGAGTTCGGGCGCGCCCTGTACGCCCGGCGGCCGGCCTCGACCTTCATGGATGCGGCCCCGCGCATCCTCGACGCCGACGCCGACGCCGAGACCCTGTTCCAGTCGATGGATGACACCAATCTGGGCGGGCTGCTGAACGGCTTCGTCGTGACGTCCGGCGGCGTCTATTTCGGCGTCGGCGCCGGCGTGCACGTGCTGCAGGCCGGCAACGCCATACACCGCCGTCGGGCCGAAGCCATGAGCGCCCTGGCCCGGGATCTCTCACGCGCCGAAGCGGAAGCCCGGGCGTCCAGCCGCGCCAAGTCCGAGTTCCTCGCGGTCATGAGCCACGAGATTCGCACGCCGCTGAACGGCGTCCTGGGCGTCGCCGCCCTGATGGAACGCGAGCTGACCCAGGAGGCCATGCGCCCCTATGCCCGCACCATCCTGGATTCCGGCCAGAGCCTGCTACGCCTGCTGACGGACGCCCTCGACATGTCGCGGGCCGAGGCCGGCCTGATGACCTTCGAAACAGCGCCGGTCCAGTTGGCCGGTGTCGCCGCCGACCTCAAGGCGCTGTGGAGTCCGCGCGCCCAGGAAAAGAACCTGAGTTTGAGGGTCACTCACGATGCCGCGGGTCATGAGTGGGTGGCCGGTGACGAGATGCGCCTCAAACAGCTGTTCAACAACCTGATCGGCAATGCCCTGAAATTCACCCAGGTCGGCGAGGTGGCGGTTCACATCGCGAGCAGCGAAGCCGACGGCGTCATCACTCTTGAGGCGACCGTCGACGATAGCGGCCCCGGCGTCCCGACCGCATTGGCCGGGACCATATTCGACCCGTTCAACACCGGTCACGCCGGCCGCGAGGGTGCCGGCGCGGGTCTCGGCCTCGCGATATGCCGTCAGATCGTTGAACGCATGGATGGCCGCATCGCCGTGGAGACGTCGCCACAGGGTGGCGCGCGCTTCCGGTTCACCCTGAACTTGCCCAGGGCCAGCCATGAGATGAGGGCGGCGGCCATGCAGATGGCCGAGCCCACCGCCCATGCGACCCTTCATGTCCTGGTCGTGGACGACAACGCCACCAACCGGTTTGTCGCCGGCAAGGTGCTGGAACTGTTCGACTGCAGTTTCGAGGCTGTCGAGGACGGGCAGCAGGCCGTGGACACGGTGCAGTCCGGTGCCTTCGATCTGGTCCTGATGGACATCAAGATGCCGGTCATGGACGGGGTCGAGGCGACACGCCTCATCCGCAATCTGCCGGGTCCGGTTGCGCAGGTGCCGATCCTGGCCCTGACCGCCAACGCTGACCCGCGCGACGCGGCCGAGTACTTGGCGGCGGGGATGAACGGCGTAGCGCAAAAGCCCATCCAGCCGGATGCCCTGCTCAATGCCATCCGTCTCGTACTGGGTACCGAAGCCGTCGAGCAGTCGCCTCTCACCCGGGCCGCCTGACCCGCCGCGTCAGACTATCGCGCCGGGCCGGCGAAACCGGCCGTTGCA
Organism: Brevundimonas sp.; assembly: GCA_030693575.1. Classification (GTDB taxonomy): domain Bacteria; phylum Pseudomonadota; class Alphaproteobacteria; order Caulobacterales; family Caulobacteraceae; genus Brevundimonas. The sequence continues at coordinate 10,851 of JAUYAG010000063.1, forward strand.
AATCGTTCGCAACTTCGGCACAAGCCGCCTGTGACCGACACAGCCGCGCCAGCCAAGCCTGCCAGGGTGCCGAAGACGGCGCTCAACGCCACGCGGTCGTTCTGGCTCAAGCAGCTGCACCAGTGGCACTGGATCTCGGCGGCCCTCAGCCTGGTCGGCCTGCTGCTGTTCGCGGTTACCGGCATCACCCTCAACCACGCCGCCCAGATTCCGGCCGAGCCCGTCACGGTCGAACAGACCGGCGCCCTGCCCGCGCCCCTGCTCGCCCGCCTCGCCGACTTTCCGGCCGAGACCACCGATCCCGTCCCCGACGCCGTCGCCCGCTGGGCCTCGGACACCTTCAGCGTCCAGATCGCCGGCCGGCCGACCGAGACCACGGCGGAGGAAGTCTATGTCGCCCTGGCCGAGCCCGGCGGCGACGGCTGGCTGACCATCGACCGTGCGACCGGCGAGGCCCTGCGCGAACGGACCACGCGCGGCTGGGTCGCCTACATCAATGACCTGCACAAGGGTCGGAACACCGGGCCCGTCTGGTACTGGTTCATCGATGTCTTCGCCGCCGCCTGCATCATCTTCGCCGTCACCGGCTTCGGCCTGACCTGGCTGCACGCCCGCCAGCGGCCCTCGACCTGGCCCCTGCTCGGGCTCGGCCTGCTGATCCCCGTCGTCATCGCCCTCATCTTCATTCACTGACGAGTCCCATGCGTAAGCTTTCCCTCGCCCTGTCCGCCGCCGCCCTCAGCACCGCCGCCGCGCCCGCGATGGCCGCCGATCTGACAGTCTCGGTCGAGATTCCGCGCATCTCCGGAGCCTCGTATCATCGGCCCTATGTCGCCGTGTGGATCGAGCGGCCGGACAACACCGCCGTGCGGACCCTGGCCGTCTGGTACCAGCAGACCGCCAACTCGGAAGGCGACGGCAAGGACTGGCTCAAGGATATGCGCACCTGGTGGCGGCGCGGCGGCCGCGCCATGACCCTGCCCGCCGACGGCATCTCCAGCGCCACCAAGGCCCCCGGCCGCCACGCCGTCACCGTATCCGGCGCGCGCCTGTCGAGCCTGCCCGCCGGCGACTACGTCATGGTCGTCGAGGCCGCCCGCGAACTGGGCGGACGCGAGGCCGTTCGCGTCCCCTTCCGCTGGGGTGCCGCCAACACCGCCCGCGCGACGGGCTCCACCGAACTCGGCGCCGTCAGCGTCGCTGTCACCCGCTAAGGATTGATCGCATGAAGAAGCCCCTCGCCCTCCTTGCCGCCCTCGCCACCCTGGCGCTGCCGATGTCGGCCCAGGCCCACCGCGCCTGGCTGGCCCCGACCGCGACCGTCCTGTCCGGCACGAACGCCTGGGTCGGTTTCGACGCCGGCATGTCCAACGGCGTCTTCATCGCCGACCACGCCGCCATGAACCTGGCCGGCCTGATCATCACGGCGCCGGACGGCTCGACCCTCGCGCCCGAGAACATGCACCGCGCCCGCTACCGCGCCACCTTCGACGCGCACCTGACCCAGCCGGGGACCTATCGCGTCGCCAACGTCATGGGCGGCGTGGTCGTCAACTACAAACAGGGCGGCGAGCAGAAGCGCTGGCGGGGTGCCGAAGCGGATATGGCCGCGAACATCCCGGCGGACGCCACCGACGTGGTCGCCACCCGTAGCGCCAACCGGATCGAGACCTTCGTCACCCTCGGCGAGCCCTCGACCACCGCTCTGGTCCCCACGGGCGAAGGCATCGAACTGGTTCCCGTCAGCCACCCGAACGACCTGGTTGCCGGTGAATCAGCGACGTTCAAACTGTTGCGCGACGGCCAGCCCGCGGCCGGTCTTCAGGTGACCATCGCCCGGGGCGGCACCCGCTACCGCGATAACCCCGAAGAGATGACCGTCACCACCGGCGCCGACGGTGCCTTCACGGTCAACTGGCCCGAACCCGGCATGTACTGGATGAACGCCTCGGTCCGCGGCGATGCGGCGGGCGGCCAACTGGCCTACAGCGCCCAGTACAACGGCGTCGTGGAAGTCCTGCCCTGACCGAAAACGGCCCACGACCGACCCGCGCCGCCCCGCCCCCGCTGATCGTGGGCGGGGGCGGAGCGCCGCGCCCCGAAAACCGCGTCCTGATCCCGACCCATGGCCGCAAGCCGTCTCCCCCGCCGGGACCTCACATCTGGGATTTCGCCGGCGAGACCATGGGCACAACCTGGTCCGTGCGTCTGATCCCTCCGCCCGCCCTTGACCGCATGGCCTTCCAGTCGGCCATCGAGGAGGAGCTGGCGCGGATCATCAGCCTGTTCAGCCATTGGGATCCGCGGTCGGAGCTGTCGCGGCTCAACGCCGCCCCGCCCGGGTTCTGGGCCGTGTCCGAGCCGTTCTGGGATCTGCTCAACAAGGCCATGGACCTGGCCGACGAGACCGATGGCGCGGTCGATCCGGCGCTGGGGACTCTGGTCAATCTGTGGGGTTTCGGCCCGCCCGGTCCCCGTCCGCTCAACGGCTTCGGCAACGGCAGGACCGTGCCGTTCGAGGAAGAGGTCGAGGCGGCCCGCGCCCTGTCAGGCTGGGGTGTTGTTCGGTTCAACCGCGAGGCCCGCGCGGTGCAGCAACTGGGCGGGGTCAAACTGGACCTGTCCGGCATTGCCAAGGGTCACGCCGTCGACTGCGTCTCCGAACGGCTCACCCGCATGGGTGCCACCCATCACCTTGTCGAGATCGGCGGAGAGTTGCGCGGCGCGGGGGTCAAGCCCGACGCCATGCCCTGGTGGGCGGCGTTGCAGCAGGCGCCGGGCGCGCCCGGCCCTCCCGCCGTCGCCGCCCTCTTCGACATGGCCTGCGCCACCTCGGGTGACTGGGTCCGCAGCTTCGAGGCCTATGGCCAGACCTGGAGCCACACCATCGACGGCCGCACCGGCCGACCGGTCGAGAACGGCGTCGCCTCCGTGACGGTCGTCGCCGACACCGCCATGTACGCCGACGCCATGGCCACGGCCCTGACCGTCATGGGACCCGAGGAAGGCCCCGCCTTCGCCGAAGCCATGAAGATCGCCGCCGCCTTCGTCGTCCGCACCGAAGGCGGCATGATCGAGATCGTCACCCCCGCCTTCACCGCCATGTTGTCAGAGGGCGCGTGACCGCCGATCCCGTCCGCTGGCTCTGGGCGGCCCTGGCCGTCGGCCTCTGGTTGCTGACGATTGGCCTCGTGCGGTGGTCGCAGGCCCGCGCCCGCCGCGCCGCCGCCGCCCGCTCGGCCGCCCTCGCACCGGCCGGAGAC